>NZ_JBEZZS010000002.1:0-290910 GCF_040639295.1 Nocardioides sp. NPDC023903
TCGTCGTCGACGAGGTCACCCATCACTGGGTCTCCTACATCAAGCCGGTCGCCTACGCGATCCTCGGGCTGGCGCTGATGATCGTGGCGGCGACGATCGACATGAACGTCGCCTGGATCATCGTGCTGCTCGCGTTCGGGCTGGTCGGGTACGCATTCTGGCGGGCTCTGGTGATCAGCCGGGACCGGTTCGTGGTCACCAACATGCGGATCTTCCGCGTCCATGGCGTGCTCTCGAGCGAGCTGGCGACCATGCCGCTGGCGCGAGTCCTCGACATCACCGTGAAGCAGTCGTTCACCGGCCAGATCTTCAACTACGGCCACTTCGTCTTCGAGTCGGCCGCTCAGGAGCAGGGCCTGAACAACATCTACTTCGTCGGGCGGCCCACCGAGCGTGACCTGACCATCCAGCGCGTCGTCCAGCGTGCGGGTCTCCGCGGCAGCGTGGGATAAACCACCGTCGGTTGGCCGCTGCGCTGGTCCCTCCTCATAGGATTGAGAACATGACGCAGCAGCCGTTCTCCCGTCCCGGAGCCGTCGACCTCTCCGGGCTCGCCAGCACCACTCCCGCACAGGGCGCCGCCTTCGGCGGTCCGGCCGATGCGGCTCCCGCCCAGGGGCGCAGCGCCGGCTCCTACACCGTCGAGATCGACGAGCAGATCTTCCAGTCGGTGCTCGAGGCGTCGATGACCGCGCCGGTCGTCCTGGTCTTCTACTCGGCCTCCCGCGCTCCCGAGAGCGTCACCTACGCGGGCGACGTCTCGACGGTCGTGGAGGAGTACGACGGCCGCTTCCTGGTCGGTTTGGTCGACATCGACAAGAACCCGCAGATCGCGCAGGCGCTGCAGGTGCCCCAGGTGCCGCTCCTCTACATCCTGCTCGACGGCCGGCCGGTCACCCAGCCGATCCCGGGCGCGCTCAACCTCGAGGAGCTGCGTACGGTCTTCCAGCAGCTCGGGCAGCAGCTCACCACCCAGGGGATCGGCGGGCGGCACAAGCCCAACGCCCTCGGGGGTGCGGTGGCGACCGAGGACGGGGACGAGCCGGCGATGGATCCGCGCTACGCCCCGGCACAGGACGCCCTGGAGCGCGGCGACATCGACGCCGCCGTGGCCGAGTACGAGAAGCTGATCGCCTCCAACCCCGCCGACTCCGAGGCCGCCGCCGGGCTGGCGATGGCCAAGGTGCTGCAGCGTACGCAGGGGGTCGACCTCAACGCGGCCCGTGCCGCCGCCGCGGGCGCGCCCGACGACGTCGAGGCGCAGACGCTCGTCGCCGACCTGGACCTGCTCGGCGGCCACGTGGAGGACTCCTTCATCCGGCTGGTCGAGCTGGTGCGGCGTACGTCCGGGGACGAGCGCAACAAGGCGCGCGAGCACCTGCTGGGGCTCTTCGCCGCGGTCGGCAACGACGACGAGCGAGTGCTCAAGGGTCGTCAGTCGCTGGCTTCTGCGCTGTTCTGACCCGCGAGGGCTGTCAGCACGGCGGTCACCGCCGGCGAGGCGGCCATCGTGCGCCGGTGCAGCGCGAGGACCTCGCGTGTGGGGACCGGGTCGACGACACGTACGGCGACCAGGTCCTCACCCAGCGCCGCGCGTCCCATGCGGGGAATGAGCGCGATCCCGAGGCCGGCTCGCACCAGCGCGAGATGGCTGTCGAACTCCATCGAGACGTGCGCGATCCGCGGCAGCTGGCCGGTGCCGGCGTACATCCGGTTCAACCACTGCCGGCAGATCGTGCCCTCCGGCGTCGCGATCCAGTCCTCGGCGACGAGGTCGTGCGGGGTCACCTTGGCGAGCTGGGCCAGCGGGTGGTCGCGATGGGCGATCACGTCGGCGATGTCGCGGTGGAGCTCGGTGGTGACGAGATGGTCGGGGATGGAGAGCGGCACGTCACCCCAGGAGTGCACGACGCCGATCTCGCTGTGACCGGTGGCGACCAGGTCGACGGTGTCCCACGGCTCGCGCTCGGAGAGGGTGAGGGCGAGCTCGGGATGGGCGGTGCGGAGCTTGCCTGCGACCGGCGCCACCATGCCTCGCATCGCGGTCGAGAAGGCGGTCACCCGCAGTCTCCCAGCCACGGTCGTCGCCTGCTCGTGCAGCCCGGACTCCAGCGACTCCATGTCGGCGAGCAGTCGCGAGCCCTCGTCGACCAGGTGCCGGCCGGCGTGGGTGAGCATGACGCCGCGCCCGATCCGCTCCAGAAGAGGTACGCCGACCTGCCGCTCGAGCCGCTTGACCTGCTGTGACACGGCGCTGGGCGTGAAGCCCAGGGCGTCGGCGGCCGCCACCACCGAGCCATGGGTGTCGACGGCGCGGAGGGCGACGAGCGAGGCGAGGTCGATCATGAAGCGATGCTACGTCATCGGATGAAGAATCATTCGCTGGTGCTTCATTGTCTTTGTTGTCATCGTTGATGGTGTGACTCGCCGTGACTCGCTGCTCGCCGTCCTCGTCGCCGTCCTGTGGGGCTTCAACTTCGTCGTGATCGACTGGGGCCTCGAGGAGCGCGACGGGCATGCGGTGCCGCCGCTGCTGCTGCTCGCCGTGCGCTTCGTCCTGGTCGCGTTCCCGGCGGTCTTCCTGCTTCCGCGGCCGAAGGCGCCGTGGCGGGTCATCGCGGCGGTCGGGATCTTCATGAGCCTGGGCCAGTTCGGGCTGCTCTACACGAGCATGGCCGCCGGGATGCCGCCCGGGCTCGCCGGCCTGGTGCTCCAGGCGCAGGTCGTGCTCACGATCGTCATCGCGGCGGGAGTGCTGCGCGAGCGGCCGACCCTCATGCAGGTGGTCGGCGTCGTCGCCGGCGCCGTCGGGCTGGTGGTGGTGGCGCTCGGGCGGGGCGGTCACGTGCCCGCCGTCGCGCTGGTGCTGTGCCTGCTCGCCGCGCTGTCGTGGGCGATCGGCAACGTCATCTCGCGCGCGGCCAAGGTGCCCGGCGGGCTCTCGCTGACGGTCTGGTCGGCCCTGGTCGTTCCGCTCCCGCTGTTGGCGCTCTCGCTGGTCCTCGATGGGCCCGAGGGGGTCCGCGAGGGGGTCGCCGCCTTCGGCTGGGAGGCGCTCGCCTCCACGGCCTACACGGTCGTGCTGGCCTCGTTCGTCGGCTACGGGATCTTCAACTCGCTGCTCGCGCGGCACCCGGCGTCGTCGGTGGTGCCGTGGATCCTGCTGGTGCCGCCGGTCGCGATCGGCTCCGCGTGGCTGCTGCTCGGCGAAGTGCCGAGCGGCGGCGAGCTCGCCGGTGGCGCCCTCCTGGTGATCGGCGCGCTCGTCGCTCAGGGAGTCGTACGCCTGCCCCGGTCCGGATCAGGTGGGGTCGCGGGGCCGCTCCCGGATCTCGTCGAGAGCGGGAAGCGCCGCTGAGCGCTCTCCTGACCTGAGCGACGGACTGGCCGCATTCGGCCAGTCCGTCACTGAGCCTCCCGTCATACGTGTGACGTGCGCCATACTGAACCTCCGTTGGAGTTGAATCGTTTCAGGAGGTGCGATGAGAGCCCTGCTCACCCTTGCGTTGGTGGCGTCAGCCGTCGGTCTGATGCCGTCCGCGGCGGTTGCGAGCGACCCGTCCGACGGAGTTGCCGCCCCGGCGCGGCTCAGCGTCGGAGGGGTGAGCGACCCGATCGGCATCGACGACCTGACCCCGGATCTGCAGTGGCGCAACGGCGCCGGCGTCGCCCGGCAGACGGCCTACCAGGTCCGCGTCGCCTCGACCCGCAGCCGGTTGGCCGACCCCGACCTCTGGGACAGCGGCCGCGTCCGCTCGGCCGTGATGGCGACCTCATATGCAGGTGATCGCCTCGCCTCCCGCGACAAGGCGCTGTGGCAGGTCCGGGTCTGGGACGCGGCCGGCCTGGTGAGCGAGTGGAGCAGGCCGGCCTCCTTCGAGATGGGCCTGCTCGACGAGTCCGACTGGCAGGGCCGGTGGATCACCGACGAGCGCTGGGCCGCTCCGCTCCACCAGGACGTTGCCATCGGCGTCCAGGAAGCCCGCTACGTACGGCTGACCGTGATCGACCTCGGGCGACCCGGCGAGCCGCTCGATGACCCGAACTGGAAGCCACGTCTCGAGCTCGGCGAGATCGAGGTCGCCAATGGCACCGGCGGGGCCAACCTGGCCGAGGGCGCCACCGTGACGGTCTCCGAGGAGAACTCCGAGCCGGGCGTGTGGGACCCCTCCTACCTGACCGACGGCAAGGTCACCACCGCGGAAGACCCGCGCGGCTACCGCAGCGACTACCACCCCGAGACCGACGTCCAGGACCAGCCGATCGTGATCACGATCGACCTCGGTGAGCCGACGGCGATCGACACGGTCCGGCTCTACTCGCTGTGGGACGCGCCCAGCGACTACGGCACCACGCCGAACTTCCCCCGCGACTTCCAGGTCTCGGTCTCCGCCGACGACACGACCTTCACCAAGGCCGGGCCGCGGACCAAGGTCACCGCGGTGTCCAACCTGCACACCTCGCCGGAGGGGCTGCCGGTGCTGGCCCGGGACTTCACCGCGGGTGACAACATCGCCTCCGCACGGCTCTACGTCACCGGCGAGGGCGTCTACGACGCCTCGCTCAACGGCGAGCCGGTCTCGCCCGACCTGCTGCAGCCCGGCAACACCGAGCACAGCGTCCGCGTCCCCTACGCGACGTACGACGTGACCCGGCTGCTCCGCAAGGGCAGCAACACCTGGGGGATCGAGCTCGGCAACGGGATCTACAACGTCTTCAACACCCCCGAGATCCCCAAGCGCTACATGAAGGCGGCCGCCGGGCACGGCGCCCCGCGGGCGATGGGGCAGCTCGAGATCACCTACCGCGACGGTCGGCGCCAGACGGTCGCGACCGGCTCCTCGTTCAAGTCGACCCTCGGCGAGGTCACCTTCTCGAACTGGTACGGCGGCGAGGACCACGACGCCCGGCGGGGCCTGGGCGCCTGGAACGAGCCCGGCGCGACCCGCGACGGCTGGCTCGACGCGGTCGACATCGGTGCCCCGGCCGGCGACCCGGAGCTGGTGGCTCAGCAGAGCCCGCCGATCCGCGAGGTCGACACCCTGGAGACCGTTGCCGTCAAGGAGCCGAAGGCAGGGACGTACGTCTTCGACCTCGGCACCAACTTCGCCGGCTGGCAGCAACTGACGACCAGCGGCCCGGCCGGGACCACGATCACGATGCGCCCGGCCGAGAAGCTCAAGGCCGACGGCACCGTCGACCAGGGCAGCGTCGGTGGCGACATCCGAGACCGAATCACCCTGGCCGGCACCGGCGAAGAGACGTTCACCCCGAGGTTCGTCTACCACGGCTTCCGCTACCTCCAGGTCGAGGGCCTGACCACTACGCCGACCGCTGAGACGGTGAAGGGGCTGGTGCTGCGCGCCAACGACCGGGCGGTCGGCTCGTTCACCACCTCCGACCCTCAGATGACCGGGATCTACCGGATCATCGACCGCTCGGTGCAGTCCAACATGTACTCCGTCTTCACCGACTGCCCGCACCGCGAGAAGCTCGGCTGGCTCGACCAGACCAACCTGGTCTTCGACACCCTCGCCTACGGCTACGACGTCCAGGCGCACTACCGCAAGATGCTGCAGGACGTCGTGGACGCCCAGCAGGACAACGGGCTGATCCCCACCACCGCACCGGAGGACGCCCTCTTCGCCGGGGCCTTCCGGCACGACGCCAACTGGGGCGCGACCCTCGCGGTCTCGTCCTGGCAGATCTACCAGTGGTACGGCGACGACAGCGCCATGCGCGCCCACTGGCCGCAGATGGTGGAGTACGCCGACTACCTGGCCTCGATCTCGACCGGCGGCATCGTCTCCGGTGGCCTCGGTGACTGGATCACCCCGGCCTCGCCCGCCACGCCTCCGGCATTGACCCAGACCTGGGCCTACCACCGCATCCTCACTCACATGAGCCAGATCGCGGCCGCCCTCGGGCGCGACGCGGACGCCGCTGCGTACGAACGGAAGGCGGCAGATGTGGCCACCGCCTTCCACACGACCTTCTACCACCCGGACACCGGGCTCTACGGCAACGGCGACCAGGCCAGCCAGGCCCTGGCTCTCCAGGAGAACCTCGTCCCGGCCGACCTGCGCGCCGGAGTCCTCGATCGGTTCGTCAAGCAGATCCGCGCCGCCGACGACCACATCGTCGTCGGCGAGGTCGGTCTGTACGCAGCCGTCGACCTGCTTTCTCGGGAACGGCTCGACGATGTCCTCCACGACTGGGTGCAGCGCGACGACGGGGTCAGCTACGGCAAGTTCCTCGCCGCCGGCGCGACCTCGCTGCCGGAGAGCTGGACCAGCTCCGGCGCCTCGCAGAACCACTACATGCTCGGCGCGATCGACTCCTGGTTCACCGGTGGGGTCGCTGGCATCACCCAGGCCGAGGACTCGGTGGCCTGGAAGAAGGTCGTGATCGAGCCCGCGCTCGTCGGTGACGTCGAGTCGGCCGCGTCCTCCTACGAGTCGGTCCGGGGCACGATCTCCAGCTCCTGGGTCCGGACGGACGGACAGGTCCGGCTCACCACCACGATCCCGCCGAACACCACCGCGACCGTCCGGGTGCCGGCTGCCGAGGGTGTCCGCGTCACCACCCCGACCGGCGCACGCCGAGTGCCTTCGACGGTCCCCGGGTTCGCCGAGTTCGAGGTCGGGACCGGCACGTACACGTTCATCACCAGGTAGGGAGCAGAACATGATCCGACTCACCGGCCTTCTCGCCGGCACCGCGGCCCTGGCGACATCGCTCGCGCTCGGCACCGTACCCACCGATCCTGCGGTGGCGACCCAGGCGACCGAGGCGGCGACCGAGGCACGCGGCTTCGATCCGGCGGCCTTCGCCGACCCGCCCAGCGACAGCCGCCCGGCCTTCTACTGGTACTGGACGGGCAACGTGACCCCGGACGTCGTCGACGCGCAGATGGCGGAGATGCGTGACAAGGGCGTCTACGAGGCCGTCCTCTTCCCTTACGGCGGCGACAAGATGCAGCCGGCGTTCTTCACCGAGGCCTGGTTCGACATCGTCGAGCACGTCCTGCGGGAGGCGCAGCGCACCGGGATGCGGATCTGGCTGTTCAACGACAGCAACTTCCCCAGCGGCAAGGCGGGCGGCATCATCGCCAACGGCGGCACCGTCGGGGACAAGACGTACGAGCCGAGCCCCGAGCTGCGGCTGAAGGCGCTGCAGCGCTCGACGCGGGTCGTCGAGGGGCCGGCGACGATCGACCCGGCCGAGTCCAGCGGTCTCAGCGTCGAGGGCGGACGGCTCGTCGTGGACGCGGCGATCCGCGAGGGCGCGCACCCGATCAGCTCCGGCGCGACCTGGGGCGACTACACCGCGACCGGGAAGGTCACCCTGACCGCCTCCGGCGCGCAGCTCGTCGTACGCGCCTCCGAGGACGGCAGCCGCGGCTACCTCGTCGACGTCGACGTGAAGGGCAAGGCGAGCGTCTGGCGCCTCGACGGAGGCTCGCGGACCCGGCTGACCACCGGCGTGAACACGCCGGGCTTCTCGCCGCGGCGGGAGCAGTCGATCAGCGTCACCGTCTCCGGTGACCGGATCCAGCCGGTGATCAACAAGACCGTCCAGCCCGCGGCGGTCGACGCTACGTACGCCACGGGTGCTCCGGCGGTCAGCGCGGAGCTCGGTGGCGTCGGGATCGAGGACGCGGTCGAGGGCCTTCAGCGCGTGCAGTGGAACGACCTGACCGTGACCGACCCGGCCGGGGCGACGCTGTGGTCGCAGACCTTCGACGGCAGCGAGGCGATCGGTGACTTCGGCGGCCCGCTGGTCAGGCTGAGGGACACGGTCGCGGCCGCGGCTCGCCCGACGGGCTCGGCCGACGGCGACGACCTTGTCGAACTCACCCCGAGTCTCGAGGACGGCTCCTGGACGGTGCCGGCGGGGCGCTGGCAGGTGGACACCTTCGCCCACACGACCCTGGTCGACGACACCAGCGGCTATCACCGCGGCTACCTCAACCTGCTCGACCCCGACGCGACCGACCGGCTGCTCGAGGTGGTGCAGGGGGAGTACCTGCGACGCTTCGACTGGGCGATGGGCTCGGTGGTGCCGGGCTTCTGGGACGACGAGCCGTTCATCTCCTCGGCCGAGCCGTGGCCCTTCAAGCGGCTCGCCTGGTCCGACGGTCTCGAGGACCTGATCGAGGACGCGGGCGGGTCTCCGGGCGTCGCGTTCACCGCCGCCTCCGACCAGCTCGGCCGCACCGGTGAGCAGTACGCCGGGACCTACTGGCGCGCGGTCAACGACGCGTTCGCGACCAACTACTACCAGCGCCAGGCCGCCTGGATGGGCGAGCACGGGCTGCAGCTGATCACGAACCCGCTCCTCGACGAGGAGGGTCCGCAGCAGCGGATGCACAGCACCGGCGACCTCGCCAAGAACAACCAGTACGCCCAGGTCCCCGGCACCGACATGATCACCACCGACTACACCGCGGGCCGGCAGACCACCCTGATGCGCAACGCCGCCTCGGCGGCGCACCAGAGCGGTGCCGAGCGCGCCCTGGTCGAGGTGTTCGGCAACTCCGGATGGGGAGTCGCGCCGGAGTACATGCACGCCACGATCGGTGCCCTGGCCACCCGAGGAGCCAACTTCACCGCGCTGCATGCCATGTGGACCGACGAGAAGCAGGTCTACTTCGCTCCGCCGTTCGGCCCAGCCAGCACCTACTGGGACGCGATGGGCGACGTCGACGCCTGGATCGGCCGGGTCATGGAGCTCGGCCGGGGTGACTCGCTCGCCCGGACCGCCGTGGTGCAGCCGCAGCGGGCCGCGGAGCAGACCCGCAGCACCGATGCCGAGCACCAGGTGGACGACCACCTCAGCGGGGCCGCCTTCGCTCTCGAGCGCGGCCAGGTCGACTTCGACCTGCTCAGCGACGGCTCGCTCTCCGGCGACCCGGGCACTCGCTATCAGGCGCGCTCCGACGACGGCGTGCTGAAGGTCGGCGAGGCGAGCTACCGGATGCTCGTGCTGCCGACGACGCCGGTGCTGGACCTGGAGACGGCCCGGACCCTGAAGAAGTTCGTACGCAGCGGCGGCCGCGTGGCGGCCGTCGGCCCGTTGCCCGAGCTGGAGGCAAGCGGTCGGACCGCCGAGCTGGACCGGGAGCTGAGCTCGCTGTTCGGCGGAGCCTCGGAAGGATGGACCCGGCACGGAGACGGCCATGTCGCCGTCGTCGCGGACGCGGACGCTCTCGGTGGGCTGGCGGCTTCCGCCGGTGTCTCCGCCGCCGACCTCAGCCCGGCCGCGCCTGCGGTGCGGGTGCTGCGTACCAGCCGGGACGGGGACGTCGCGTTCCTGGTCAACAACGAGAGCGACCAGGCTGTCACCACCTCGGCGACCCTTCCGGTCGACGGCGTGCCGGAGATCTGGGACCCGCGCGACGGCAGCACCGAGGTCGCCGCGACGTACGACGAGGGCGGGAGCAAGGAGACCACCGTGCCGCTGCGGCTCGACCCCTACGAGACGCTCGCGATCGTCTTCCAGAAGGGCACCAAGGCAGGCGCGCACCTGGTCGGCGACCAAGTGGCCGAGTCGGTGAGCACAGAGGGGAGGTCGCTCGAGGCGACCGTCCTGGTCGACGAGCCCGGGACGACCACCCTCACCGGCACGGACGGGCAGCGGACCTACCGCGGCGAGGCCACGGTGACCGACCCACTGCAGCCGATCGCGCTGAACGGCCCGTGGACGGTGAAGCTCGAGCGTGAGGGCGAGACGGAGCAGACCCGGCCGCTGGGATCGTGGACGACCATCGACCCCCGCTTCTCCGGGAGCGCGACCTACCGCACCTCCGTCGACGTCACCGCCGCCGACCTGGCCGGCCGGCGGATGCTGCTCGACCTCGGCGAGGTGCGCGACATCGCGCAGGTCACCGTCAACGGGGTCGTGCTGCCGCGGGCGCTGTGGCGTCCGTACGTCATCGACGCCACCGAGGCGCTCCGTGCCGGCGCGAACACGATCGAGGTCCGCGTCACCAACACGCTGCTGAACCAGCGCGGCAAGGCCAACCAGGTCCCGCCGACCTCCGGTCTGCTCGGGCCGGTCAGCCTCCGTCCGCGGGCGGTGGTCGTCGCGGAGCTGACGCCGTCGCGGTGAGGTAGGCGCTAGGGGCGGCCCGACTCGGTGTAGCCGGGGCCGCCCCGCAGCGCGGCGAGGGCGGCCTCGACCCGGCGCGCGGTGAAGTCGGCGGCCCGCTCGCGGACCTCGTCGAGGGTGCAGAACGCCACCGAGCGGATCTCGCGCGGCTGGAGGGTGGTCCGCTCGACGATCGAGGCCGGGTGGACGCCGCCGTCGAAGATCAGGCAGACGGCGTCGTCCCAGCCACCCCACGGCGGCAGCCAGTCGGTGAGCAACAGGTCGCCGGCGGGAAGGACGAGGGCGAGCTCCTCCTCGATCTCGCGGGTGGTGGCGAGCTTCGGGGACTCGCCGACCTCCACGATGCCGCCGGGCAGGTCCCAGTCCTTCTTGTAGGTCAGCTGGCACATCAGGACGCGCTCATCGGCATCGCGCACCAGCATCTGCCCGATCGCGCGCTTGCGCGGGAGGAAAGAGTTGAGCAGCGCCCGGAAGCCCTCGGGTGCCTCCACCGGGGCATCGCTCGCGACCCGGGCGTAGAGCATCCGGTCCTTGCCGCCCGCCACACCGCGGAGCAGGCCCTCGCGGTGAAGCCCCGACCAGGTCGCGGTGCGCTGCTCGGTCGGGTCGTCCGGGTCGACCAGCGCCTCCACCCGATGATGGGTGAGCAGCGCGGCAGCCACCTCGCGGCGTACGACATCGACGGCCTCGCCCGCGGCCCACTCGATCCGGGCAACGCCCTCCGCCACCGTCGTCGTCTCTGGCTCGCTCACGCGACCACCCTAGCGAGCCGGGACTGTCACAACCCGGGGGTCGTCGGTGTCTGGATGGTGACGAGATGCTCCGCACGACACAGGAGGGCAACGATGCCCAGTACGTTCAGGATCCCGAAGGCAGATCTGACCGGCCTCTACGGCGCCGTGGTGCGGCGGGTGAGCAAGAAGATGTACGGCGAGGTCCCCGATGTCGGCTACGTCTACTTCCACCACAAGCCGCTGCTGCGCGCGGTGATGGGGTTCGAGACAAAGGTGGGGAAGTGGAAGGCGCTCGACCCGACGTACAAGTCGCTGGCCGAGATGGCCGCGGCGAGCACGATCGGGTGCAGCTGGTGCCTGGACTTCGGCTACTACCTCGCCCGCAACGCGGACCTCGACCTCGAGAAGATCAGCCAGGTGCAGGTGTGGCGGACCGCTGACGTCTTCGACGAGACCGAGCGGAAGGTCATCGAGTACGCCGAGGCGATGTCGTCCACGCCGATGACCGTCACCGACGAGATGGTCGCGTCCCTGCTGGCCGAGCTGGGCACCGAGGCGATGGTGGAGCTGACCCAGATGATCGCGCTGGAGAACATGCGCTCCCGGTTCAACTCGGCCGCCGGGCTGCAGAGCCAGGGCTACTCCGACGTCTGCGAGATCCCGCTCGCGCCGCCGGTAGGGTCGCACGCATGAGCCAGCCGTCCGGCGACGATGCCGCCACGAAGGTCTTCGTCGCCCACCGCAACCTGCTCTTCACGGTGGCCTACGAGATGCTCGGCTCGGCCGCCGACGCCGAGGACGTGCTCCAGGAGACCTGGCTGCGCTGGGCCGAGGTGCCGCTGGAGGAGGTCCGCGACCATCGCGCCTACCTGGTGCGGATCACGACCAGGCTCGCGCTCAACCGCATCCGGACTCTGTCGCGCCGCAAGGAGACGTACGTCGGTCCGTGGCTGCCCGAGCCGCTGCTGACCGCGCCGGACGTCGCCGAGGACGCCGAGCTCGCCGACTCGCTCTCGACCGCGGTGCTGCTGGTGCTGGAGACGCTCTCGCCGACCGAGCGAGCGGTCTTCGTGCTGCGCGAGGTCTTCGCGCTCGGCTATGACGAGATCGCGGCAGCGGTCGACAAGTCGCCGGCCGCGGTGCGCCAGATCGCCCACCGGGCGCGCGACCACGTCGCCGAGCGGCGGCCGCGCGAGTCGGTCTCGGCGGCCGAGGCGCGGCATGCCCTGGAGCGGTTCCGCGACGCCGCGACCGGTGGTGACCTGCAGTCGCTGCTGGACGTGCTCGCCCCCGACGTCGTGCTCTTCTCCGACGGCGGCGGTGTGGTGCAGGCGGCCCGCAAGCCGATCCACGGTGCCGAGAAGGTGCTGCGGTTCTTCGCCGGGCTGGCCACGAAGTACGGCATCCCGAGGTTCGAGCTGACCAGCGTCAACCAGGCCCCCGGGATGCTGATCTACTTCGGCGAGGAGGTCGACGGCGTCGTCACGCTGCACGTCGAGGACGGCATGGTCACCGGCCTCTACTACGTACGCAACCCCTCCAAGCTCAGCGGCGTCGTCGAACAGGTCCATCTGGAACGCTGAGGCCGACGCCGGCGCTGAGGTGGCGCGTGGGAGGGTGACGATCCACGTGCTGCTGCTTGGAGGTTGGCGATGGAACAGCGGGTCGAGAGCCGGCCACTGCTCGCGGTGCTGGTCACGCTCTGTGTGACCGTCACCGCGGCGTACGGCGTCCTCTACTACGCCTTCACCGTCCTGCAGCCCCGGATCGTCGACACCACCGGGTGGTCGGCGGCGGCGATCACCACCGCCTTCTCTGCCGGCACGCTCGTCGGGGCCGTGGCGGGCATCCCCGTCGGGCGAATCATCCAGCACTTCGGGCCGCGGTGGGTGATGGCCGGGGGCAGCCTGCTGGGAGCGGTGTCGCTGCTCGTGGTCGCGGCTGCGCCTTCGTACTGGATCTTCGCGCTGGGCTGGCTGCTGGTCGGGCTCTCGACCGCCGGCACCTTCTATCCGCCGGCATTCGCGGCGCTGACCCACTGGTTCGGTACGCGGCGAGTCGATGCGATCACCACCCTCACCCTCGCCGGCGGGTTCGCCTCGACGATCTTCGCGCCGCTCACCGACGCGTTGGCGGGATGGGTGGAATGGCGATGGACGTACGTCATCCTGGCCGCCGCCTTCGTCGTGCTGACGTTCGTGCCGAGCATCGTCGTGCTCGATCTCGCCTGGAAGCCGGCTGCTCCGGCTGACGGTCGACCTGTGCGGGACCGGGATGTGCTGCGGAGCAGTCGGTTTGTGCTGCTCACGCTTGCTGGCACGCTGGTCTCGATGGTCGTGTTCGCCTCGATCGTCCACCTGGTCCCGTTCCTCGTCGAGCACGGGCTGAGCGCGACCACCGCCGCCTGGGCACTCGGGCTCAGTGGCGCCGGCCAGGTCGCGGGACGTGCGTTCTATCCGATGCTCGCTCGGAGGTTCGGCGTCAGGGCCCGGATGATCGGGGGAGTGCTGTGGTTCGCCGCCTCCGTCGCGCTGCTTCCGTTGCTGCCTGCTGTCGGCTGGGTGATGATCGTCGCCTCGGTGATCACCGGCACCGCTCGCGGGCTCTACACGCTCATCGCGGCGACCGTCGTCAGTGACGTGTGGGGGCCGGAGAGGTACGCCGCGCTCAACGGGGTCTACTCCGCTCCCGCTGGGGTTGCTGGTGCGCTTGCTCCTGCTGTGGGGGCTGCGCTCGCTGCTGTGCTGGGTGGGTATGACGCGCTCTACTGGGTGCTTGCTGGGACTGTCCTCGTTGCTGCGTTGCTTGCTGGGGTTGCGTTGGCGTCGTTTGGGCGGCGGTGACTCAGTCCCTGGGCTCTGTTCGAGAGGGCCTAGGGAACGACAACGGCACGTCCGCGAAGCGTGCCTTCGTGAAGTCGCCGGTACGCCTCCGGCGCCTCGTCCAGGGAGAACCGCTCCGTCTCCACGTGCACGAGCCCGACGCGGGCGAGGTCGAAGACCTCCATCAGCTCCGAGCGCGAGCCCCAGTACGGAGCCCGGATCACCGCGTCGTACGGCTTGGAGAGCGCGCCGACCTGGGCGCTGGCGGTGCCGATGCCGACGATGACCAGGTCGCTCTCCACGCCGATCACGGACGAGGCCAGGTCGACGGTCGGCTGGGCGCCGACGAAGTCGAAGACGGCGGTGACGCCGCGGGCGCCGACTACCTTGCGGATGTTGTCGGCGGCCGTCTTGTCGGACAGGAAGGCGTGGTGGGCGCCGACGTCGGTGGCCAGGGCGAGCTTGTCCTCGTTGAGGTCGAGTGCGATCACGGTGGCCGGGGAGAGGGCCCGCAGCAGCTGGATCGCGACGTGGCCGAGGCCGCCCGCGCCGATCACGACGGCGGTCGAGCCGGCGACCAGCTTGGGCAGCGAGCCCTTGATGGCGTGGTAGGGCGTCAGACCGGCGTCGGTGAGCGCCACGTTGGCGACCGGATCGAGGTCACCGAGTGGCAGCAGGTGGCGGGCGTCCGGCACGAGGACGTACTCGGCCATGGTCCCGTCGGTGCCGAGCCCTGGTGGGCTGATGTGGAGTTCGGCGGCGCGCTCGCAGTAGTTCTCCTTGCCCTGCGCGCAGGGGTAGCAGCGGCCGCAGCCCTGCGGCCCGTAGATCGCCACCGGCTCACCGGGCTCGATCCCGTGCACGCCGTCGCCGAGCGAGTCGACAACCCCGACGCCCTCGTGCCCGAGCGTCATCGGCAGCGGGTAGCCGAACGACTGCCAGGCATCCTCCGGCAGTCCCATCAGGAAGGAGTCGGAGTGGCAGGCGCCGGCCGCGGTGATCCTCACCCGCACCTGGCCCGGTGCCGGCTCCGGCACCGGAACCTCGCTGATCTCCGGCGCAGCGCCGATCGTGACGTACCTCAGAGCCTTCATCGTCGATCTCCAGACCGGCAGGACCCCCGCCCGCCGCTGCGTCCCGTTCTACCCTGGCGTCCGCGGGGACGCCAGGGTAGAAGCGGGTCCGGCTACTGCCCGAAGACCTGCAGCTCCGCCGCGTGGACGATGGTGCCGCGGTCGGAGCCGGTCTTGCAGTCGGTCGTGGTGAGCGGGTCGGCGTCCTGCTCACCGGCGTAGCCGGCATAGCCCGTGCACTGGTTCTCCAACGCCACCAGACGGACCGCCGCGGCGGAGGTGTCGGGGACGTCGAAGGTGCGCAGGTTGAGGTTGGGCGCTACCGGCCTGGGGCGCTTTGCGGGGAAGGCGTCGTCGGCCGAGGTGTAGAAGCGCTTCCAGGTCGCGCCGGCCGTGTCGCACGCGGAGACGCATGCCTCCAGTGCGAACTTCCGGAGTGCGGTGAAGCGCGACCCCGAGTCGGCGTCCGTGTCGGTCGCCGGCGACAGATAGGCGCTGACGTTGACCGTCTTCACGGTGCGCGTCCCGCCGGCCAGGTCGACGGCGATCGAGGGCGTGGTGGCGTCCACGTTGTCCGCGGTCACCCCACCCCAGTTGGTGCTCTCGGTGCCGTCGATCAGGGCACCGGCGTTGCGCGAGCCCTCGGTCGCGGTGAGCACCTTGGCTCCGTTGACGGCCGCGGCCAGGTTGGTCCCGGTCGCGAACGAGACGGTCTTGGTGATCTCTGTGGGGGAGACCGTGACCGTCTTGCGCTGGGCGCCCCCGGTGGCGGAGACGTAGAGGAGCTCGTACGTCCCCGGCACGAAGTGAGCCACCGACCCGAGCGCGGTGTTGGAGAGCGTGTCGGCGATCGGGGTCGCCCGTGCCTCGAAGCGGCCGACGTAGACCTTCCCGGGCGCCGGAGCGCTGAAGGTGACCTTGACGTTGCGCGAGGCCGGCGAGGCGAAGCTCGGGGTCGGCTCGTGGTCGTCGGCGGTCGTGGTGGCGTACTGGCCCATGCCGCGCCGGGCGAACGCATCGGCGATCACCTGGCGGTTGGCGCCGCCGAAGCGCATCTGGTCGGCGGCGAGGAAGGCGTCGCGGGCGTCCAACATCGAAGTCGCACCCTGCTGGAGCAGGAACGAGTCGAAGACCAGCTGGATCCAGCGGCGGTTGCCGGGGCACTTGTCGGCGGCCAGGGGCGACGCGGTCGTCGTCCCGACCGAGCAGCGCCGCTGCAGGGCCTTGTCGGTGTAGGGATAGGTCACGTTGTACTTGTCGACCAGCGCCTGCCGCACCGACCACATCGTCCCATTCCAGATCTCGCCGTCGGCGTGGACCTCGGGCCCGGTGCTGTCGAAGCCGTAGTCGGAGAAGTTGAGCGGGTTCTTGTCGACGGCGAAGTCGCGGATCGCGACGTCGGTGTTGCCGGTGGCGTAGGAGCCGACGGCCCACGGGCTGCCGCCGTTGTAGAGGTCGTGGGCGAACATGTGCTCGGCCGCGGCCAGGTCGCTCCAGGACTCACCCATCGCGCCGCCCTGCTCCGAGGTCAGGCCGTCGTCGGGACCACCGACCATCCGGTTGGAGATGGCGTGGGTGTACTCGTGGCCGACGATCCCGAAGTCCAGCGAGCCGTCGGTGCAGGGCGCGTAGAAGGCGCCGGCGGCTGGCTGGAAGAGGTACTGGTTGGTGACACCCGGAACGCCGTCCATCAGGGTGAGCTGGTTGGCGTTGTTGCGACCGGTCAGGAGCCCGCTCTGCTCGATGATCTGCGAGTCGAACGCGGCGGCCTGCGCGTTGCCGACCTCGGCGTCGAGGCCACGACCGCCACGGCCGAGGTTGTCGGTCTGCAGGTTGTAGTTCTCCTCGGTGAAGCCGAGGAAGTAGGACCAGTCGTGCATCCGGTTGTGGCTGGCGAACAGGTTTCCGACCACGTAGTTCACGTCGTTGCCGCCGGGGACCAGGGTCGTGGGCGAGCACTTGGAGTTGTTCCAGGCGTCGGTGAACGTGCCGGTGTAGTCGCGTACCGGCGAGATCGGCGCCTGCTCGAGCCCACCGGCGGCGAGCGGCGAGAGCCAGCCCTCGTGGGTGTTGGCGTTGTTGCCGATCGTGGTCAGGCTCGGCACCCCGACGGCCGTGTTGAGCAGCGTGTCCCACGGACCGGCGTTGGCCAGGCTCTTCAGCTCCGGCGCGGTGCACTCGGCCACCTTGGTCCAGCACGCGATCACGTCGTTGGCCGGAACCGCTTCACCGCCGGTCGAGGCGGCGTCGGGCGTGCCGGGGAAGTAGGACCAGCGCGGGTTGCTGCCCGGCAGGTCACCGGTCTCCGCACCGGCATCGGAGGAGGCGACGGTCACCGTGTAGCTGCCGACAAGAAGCGAGTCGTCGAAGGGACAGACCTGGACCGCGTACGTCCCGGGGTCGATCTTCTCGGCGGTGTAGGTCGCGGTCTCGGGGCTGGTGAGCAGGTCACCCTCCACGAGCAGCTTCCCGTCCGGGGCGAAGAGCTTCACGGAGAAGTCGTCGGTCGGCAGCCCGACCGCGACCGCGGCCAGGGTGCGGGTCTTGTCGTCGGAGATCTCGAAGGTGTGCTTCGGGCCGCAGGCGCCGAGCGCGGTGCCGGTGAACGGACCCTCGACGTCGTTCTCGTGGTTGACGTTGTCGCGGCGCAGGAGCACCTCGCCGGTGACCGCGTCGACCAGCACCGTCTGCCCCAGCAGAGTGGCGGCGGCGGAGTCGACGACGGTGGCCTGGAAGACGGGACGTACGCCCTCGCCGGGGACGGGGAGGGCCCGCAGCCGCACCAGCTGGTCGGTCGCCAGCCCGGGGACCGTCAGCTTGGTCCAGTCGGTCAGCTTCGCGGCGACGTCGGTGACGATCTCGCCTGCCTTCGCGCCGGAGATCGGGCGTCCGGCCGAGGCCGCCGCCTTCAGCCACGCCTCGGTCGGGGTCAGTTCGGCCTTGGCCGGGGTGCCGGTCACCTTGGACAGCGAGGAGGAGACGTAGTTGATGTCACCGCCGGCCACGCCCACGGTGACCATGCCCTCGGTCGCGGCGGACAGGCCGTCGTAGGTCTGCCGGAAGAGCACCGCATGACCGCCCCCGCCGGCCAGCTTCTGGTCGCTGACGAGCTCGAGGTCGGCCATCTGGGCCGCGGTGAGCCCGAAGACCGCCGCGTTGTCGTCGAGGAAGCCCCGGGCGGCGGCGACCGGGTCCGAGGAGCCGGCCGTGGCCAGTACGCCGTCGGCGGAGATCAGCGAGGTCGGAGTCCCGTGGGCGTTCCAGCGGATGTCGACGGCGTCCAGGGCCTGGGCCGCGGACTCCTGGGTCGAGGTGGGCAGCACGCGGTCGCGTACATCCAGGCCGGCATCGGCCTCGTGACCGAGCAGCCCGCCGGAGCGGGCCGCGTCAGCCATGGTGTTGGCAGTGTCATCAGTAGTGGAGAGCGCGGCACCCGAGACCGGCGTCGCCAGTACGACAGCGCCGAGGGCGATGCTCAGCGCGGCACCGAGGCTCACCCTGGCGCGACTGGAACGAATATCGGTCATGTTATTGAAACGCCCCTTTACCGGCCGGGGTTACGCGATACACGCAACGCCTGTACCGCGAACCGGCACACAAGAGGTGGAAGGCACCCGATAGTGTTCCGGACACATGTAACCGCCTTCACAGACAGGGGAGCGCCACGATGGGTGACTTCGTCAACCTCACCGTCGAGGACGGCATCGGCACGATCCGGCTCGACCGGCCGAAGATGAACGCGATCAGCTTCCAGGTACAGGCCGAGCTGCTCGAGGTCGCAACCGAGGCGGCAGCCGACGATGACGTACGCGCGGTCGTCGTCTACGGAGGCGAGAGACTGTTCGCCGCCGGGAACGACGTCAAGGAGATGGCCGGCCTCTCCTACTCCGAGATGGCCAAGCGGGTCGCGGGCGTGCAGGCCGCGGTGACCGCCGTCGCGGAGATCCCCAAGCCGGTGGTGGCCGCGGTGACCGGCTACGCGCTGGGCGGAGGCTGCGAGCTGGCACTCGCGGCCGACTTCCGGATCGCCGCCGACGACGCGACCTTCGGCCAGCCGGAGGTCCTGCTCGGCATCATCCCGGGCGCCGGCGGCACTCAGCGGCTGGCACGCCTGGTCGGGCCGTCGAAGGCAAAGGATCTGATCTTCTCGGGCCGCTTCGTCAAGGCAGACGAGGCGCTTGCAATCGGCTTGGCCGACCGGCTCGTACCGGCGGCCTCGGTCTATGAGGAGGCGCTCGCGTGGGCGAGCCAGTTCAAGACGGCGGCACCGTACGCTCTGGCGGCGGCGAAGACGGCGATCGACAAGGGCCTCGGGGTGGACCTCGCCACCGGGCTGGCAATCGAGCAGCAGCAGTTCGCCGGCGTGTTCGCGACGCAGGACTCCCAGACCGGGATGGCATCGTTCCTGGAGAACGGCCCCGGCAAAGCCAACTTCGAAGGGAAGTGAATCTCGTGTCCGACACCAAGACGTCCACCGGCCCGGGCATGGTCCACACCATCCGGTCCTACGCGTCCAGGGTGGTTTGGGCGATCGCGCTGCTCGCCGCGCTGGCGCTGGCGATCGGTGCGCTGCTGATCGCGCTCAAGGCGAACCAGGACAACACCCTCGTGGCGTTCATCCTCAACCTCGCCGACATCGCCGATCTCGGCCTGTTCTCGCGGGAGAACGGCATCAAGCAGTTCAGCGGTGAGGACGCCGAGATCAAGAACGCGCTCTTCAACTGGGGCATCGGTGCGCTGGCGTGGCTGATCGTCGGCCGCATCGTGGCCGGTGTGATCCGGCCCTGAGCCCATGTGACATTCTCAACGCGTAGGCACCTGTCATCCGTATGTGACTGACGGGTAACATCGCTGGCGAACTACGACCATTCCAGGAGGGGCCGGCAAGGCCGCACCATCATGAACATTGTTGTGCTTGTGAAGTACGTGCCGGACGCGACCGCGGACCGGCAGTTCGAGGACGACTTCACCGTCGATCGCGTGAACGTCGACGGTCTGCTCTCCGAGCTCGATGAGTACGCCGTCGAGCAGTCGTTGCAGATCAAGGAGAAGCGTGAGGGTGAGGAGATCACCGTCACCGCGCTGACCGTTGGTCCGCAGGCTGCCGAGGCCGCTGTGCGCAAGGCGCTGCAGATGGGCGCCGACAAGGGCGTCCACGTCGTCGACGACGCCATCGCCGGCTCGGACTCCATCGCCACCTCGCTGGTTCTCGCCAAGGCGATCGAGAAGCTCGGTCCGGTCGACCTCGTGGTCGGCGGACTGGCCTCGACCGACGCCGGCATGAGCGTCGTCCCGGCGATGCTGGCCGAGCGCCTCGGCCTGCCGCAGGTGACCCTGGCCTCGGTCGTCGAGACCCAGGGCGACCAGATCCGGATCAAGCGTGACGGCGACGTGGCCACCGAGGTCATCGGCGGCACGCTGCCGCTGGTCCTCTCGGTCACCGACCAGTCCGGCGAGGCCCGTTACCCGTCGTTCAAGGGCATCATGGCGGCCAAGAAGAAGCCGCTGGAGACGTGGTCGCTGGCCGACCTCGGTGTCGACGCCGGCCAGGTCGGCCTCGGTGCTGCTTACACCGCGGTCGAGGAGACGGCGGCCCGTCCGCCGCGTACCGCTGGTGAGATCGTCACCGACGAGGACGGCTCGGGCGCCAAGGCGCTGGCCGAGTTCCTCGCGTCCAAGAAGTTCATCTGAGGCCGGGAAGGATTCTGAATCATGGCTGAAGTTCTCGTTCTCATCGACCACGTTGGTGGTCAGGTCAAGAAGCCGACCTACGAGCTGCTCACCCTGGCAGCCAAGCTCGGCGAGCCCTCCGCTGTCTTCATCGGTGGCGCCGACGGCGCCGCTGGTGCCGCGGAGGCCGTGAAGGGCTACGGCGCCGAGAAGGTCTACGTCATCGACGACGCCCAGATCAAGGGCTACCTGGTGGCCCCGAAGGCCGAGGCGCTCGCGCAGCTGGCCGGCACCGCCTCCCCGGCCGCGATCCTGCTGCCCTCCTCCGCGGAGAACAAGGAGGTCGCCGCCCGTCTGGCGATCAAGCTCGACTCCGGTCTGATCACCGACGCGGTCGACCTCGACGAGTCCGGTGTGGCGACCCAGTCCGTCTTCGCCGGAAACTTCACGGTCAAGGGCAAGGTCACCAAGGGCACCCCGATCATCACGGTCAAGCCCAACTCGGCCGCTCCGGTCGAGAAGGCCGGCGCCGCCGCGGTCACCCCGTTCGAGGTCACCATCTCGGATGCCGCCAAGACCGCCCAGATCGTGGCCTCCCAGCCGCGTAAGGCGTCAGGCCGTCCCGAGCTCACCGAGGCCGCGATCGTGGTCTCCGGTGGTCGTGGCACCGGCGGCGACTTCTCCGCCGTCGAGGGTCTCGCCGACGCGCTCGGTGCCGCTGTCGGTGCCTCGCGTGCCGCGGTCGACTCGGGCTGGATGCCGCACACCTTCCAGGTCGGCCAGACCGGTAAGACCGTCTCCCCGCAGCTCTACGTGGCCAACGGGATCTCCGGTGCGATCCAGCACCGTGCCGGTATGCAGACCTCGAAGACCATCGTCGCGGTCAACAAGGACGAGGAGGCACCGATCTTCGAGCTCGTCGACTTCGGTGTGGTGGGCGATCTGCACACCGTTCTCCCTGCCGTCACCGAGGCTGTGAAGGCCGCTAAGGGCTGACGAGCGAGGCCGAGGGCCGAGCTTGCTCGTGCGCTCGCGCCGAGCGAGGAAGTCCCGCCGCCGAAGGCGGCCGGGCTGAATCAACGTGTGATGTTCGTCCCGAAAACCCGCCTCCGAGCACGGCTCGGAGGCGGGTTTCTTTCGGTTTGGCATCTTGTTCTGGGAATTGTCGTTGCGGCACATACGTCGCTGGGTATAGTCCGGCCGCATGTGGGTGAATGCGCTGAGGTCGAGGACGACCCGGAAGATATCGATCGCTTCGGCTGTGGCTGGCTGCGTTGCTGCCCTGGTCATGGCGACGATGTCCGTGGTTTCGACACCGGCGACCGCGGCGACCTGGTCGCCCCCGGCGGGGCCGTTCTTCAACAACCCGACCGGTGACTCGGCGCAGCGCAACTACATCGTCCACCGGATCAACAACAGCGTCCGCTACGCGCGCGCGGGTTCCTACATCCGGTTCGTCACCTACAACCTGGACCGCGCCGACACCGTCGATCAGCTCATCGCCGCACACAAGCGTGGTGTCCACGTGCAGATCCTGGTCAATCGGAAGATGTGGAGCAGCGGTGAGCGGAGGCTGGCCGACCGCCTTGGCACCAGGCGCTCCCGGCCGAGCTTCATCTACGGCTGCGCCGGCGCCTGCCGTGGATATGACACGGGCAACCTGCACATCAAGATCCACTCGTTCACCCAGGTCGGCGACAGGCGCAACATCATCATCAACAGCTCCGGCAACCTCGGTGGCGGAGCTGCCGGCTCGCAGTGGAACGACGCCCAGACGATCTACGCCAACGACAGCCTGTGGTCGACCTGGCTGCGGATGTTCAACGAGCTCAAGGCCGACAGGAAGGCCACGCCGCGCTACGTGTCGTGGTCCGGTGGCGGCACCTCGGTCGGCTTCCAGCGTCAGCGTACGGGCACGACCAGCGACGAGATCTACGCCCGCGGCACCGGTGACCGGGTGATCGACCGGCTGCGGCTGATCGGTTGCAGCGCGCCGAGCGGCTACGGCACCAAGGGCAAGACGATCCTGCGGATCCACATGTACGCCTGGTACGGCCGCCGCGGCGAGCGCATCGCCGACGAGGTCGTCCGGCTGAAGAAGCGCGGCTGCGTGGTCCGGGTGATCGGCTCGGTCACCAACAACGCGGTCTACCGCAAGCTGAGGGCGGTCGGCATCCCGGCGCGCGACGCCGCCTGGGACTGGGGCCAGAAGAAGTCGACCAGCGGCGACAACATCGTCTACGGCTCGCGCTGCTACTCGCACTACAAGTGGATGAGCGTCAACGGCCGCTTCGCGGACAGGGGCACCTACAGCGTCTGGACCGGCTCGGAGAACTGGTCGCCGCCGTCGTTCAGCAACGACGAGGTCACCTTCCGGTTCACCTCGAAGAGCTACTACACCGCCTACACCGCTCGGTTCAACAAGATGTGGGACAGCCCGCGGGCCACGCACCGGGTCTACCTGGAGCCGAAGACCCGTCCCTGCGCCTGACGCTGGGCGCGCTAACCTCGCCGGGTGAGCTTCGGTGAACTCGGTGGGGGCCTCCGGCCGCTCGACGGCGGCTGGTCGGGAGAGACGTTCCTGGCAGAGGCTGGTGGGGAGAGGTCGGTCGTGCGGGTCTTCGCCGACCCGCGCCACCATCCGCAGGCCGCGGAGATCCACGAGGCCCTGCACCGTCTGGTGCGGGGCCTCGTCCCGGTCCCGGACGTCCTCGAGGTACGCCGCGCCGACCCGGCCACGGGCATGCCCGCGCTGCTGGTGACCGAGTTCGTCGAGGGCGTACGCGGTGACCTGCTGCTGCCCGACCTCGACGAGGCCCAACAGGCCAGGCTCGGGCATTGTCTCGGCGAGCTGGCGGGCACCCTGGCCGGAATGCCGTTCCTGACCGCCGGGACCTTCGCCGACAAGGACCTGCGGGTCGAGGCGTTCGCGCTGGACCTGACCGACTGGGTCGAGTCGTACGCCGACCGTCTCGACTGGTCACCGGCCGATCTGGAGGGTCTGAGGGACGTGGGCGCCGACGCCCAGGACCTGCTCGACACGGTCCCCAGGGTGAGCCTCGTGCACAGCGACCTCAACCCCAAGAACCTCATCGTGGACCCGGAGACACTGCGCGTGCGCGCGGTGCTGGACTGGGAGTTCGCCCATGCCGGCTCGCCGTTCGCCGACCTGGGCAACCTGCTGCGGTTCGACCGGGAGGCGGCGTACGTCTCTGGGGTTCTCGAGGGCTACGTCGCGGTGCGCGGTGGCAGTGCCGCGGAGGCCCTCGATCTGGCCCGCTCCGCGGACCTGGTCGCGCTGGTCGAGCTCGGTGCGCGGCGTACCGCCAATCCGGTGGCTGCCCGGGCGCACGACCTCCTGCTCGAGATCGCTCGATCCGGGGATGTCCACACAGCCCCGGAAGGCTCCGATCGCCGCTAGGATCGGAGCGCGCCGGACGGTGCCGGCGCAACCTGGGGGATGGTTGTGGGAGTGAGTGAGTTCGACGGGGCTCGGGGCCCCGCCGGAGCTTGGTGGCGTGGCTGGACGCCCTGGATCTCGGCGCTCGTGCTGTCGGCGCTGTTCGCGGGGGCGACATCGGGGATCGCGTTCGTGCGGAAGTCCTATGAGCCGCCGATGGACTACCCGGCGATGACCGAGTCCGAGCCGGAGGCGAGCACCTCGTCGTCCGCACCGGCGAAGCAGGACCGGCGCGAGTCGCCGTCGACGCGACCGACGGGCGGGCCCGCCGACCCGACGCCGGTGAAGGCGCCGCGCAAGGCCCGGCCCTCGGCCTCCGGATCGGGGAGTGGCGAGCCGATGGCGACGCCTGAGCCGTCCGAGAGCCCGTTCGACCCGCTCGGCGGTCTCGGCGTGCTGCTGGGCCTGGGCGAGGACTGATCCCGGCCGTGCGGTCCGCACGGCGAAAGGGTGGTGGCTGCGTACGCCGGAACGCATAGGCTTCTGGCATGAGCGCAGAGGCAGTGATCCGTGAGGTGGCGGCGAAGGCACGAGAGGCGAGCTACGAGCTCGCGGTCGCGCCGCGCAGCGTGAAGGACGCGGCGCTGCACGCGATGGCCGACGCCCTCCTGAAGCGATCCGACGAGGTGCTGGAGGCCAACGCGGCCGACGTCGCCCGCGCCCAGGCCTCGGGCAGCCCCGCCAACATCATCGACCGCCTCACCCTGACCCCGGAGCGTCTCGACGGCATCGCCGGCGCCCTCCGCGAGCTCGCCGCCCTTCCCGACCCCGTCGGAGACGTCGTACGCGGCAGCACCCTCGCCAACGGCCTCGAGCTGCGCCAGGTGCGGGTGCCGTTCGGCGTCGTCGGGATGATCTACGAGGCTCGCCCCAACGTGACCGTCGACGCAGCCGGGATCTGCCTGAAGTCCGGCAACGCGGCGCTCCTGCGCGGCTCCTCCAACATCGCGTCCAGCAACGTGGCGATCGCCGCCGTGCTCCGCGACGCCGTCGCCTCCGTCAGCCTCCCTGCCGACGTGATCCAGGTCGTGCCCGGTGAGGGCCACGACTCGGTCAAGGCGCTGATGCGGGCCCGCGGCCTGGTCGACGTGCTCATCCCGCGCGGTGGCGCCGGGCTGATCCGCAGCGTCGTCGAGGAGTCGACGGTGCCGGTCATCGAGACCGGGGTGGGCAACGTACACGTCTACGTCGACAAGGCCGCCGACCTCGAGAAGGCGGTCAGGATCGTGGTCAACTCCAAGACCCAGCGCACCAGCGTGTGCAACTCCGCCGAGTCGCTGCTCGTGCACGCCGACATCGCCAAGGAGTTCCTGCCGATGATCGTCCCCGCCCTGCAGGAGCGTGGGGTGCAGATCCACGGCGACGAGGCCTTCCAGGCCTACGATCTGGTCGAGCCGGCCACCGACGAGGACTACGCGGCCGAGTTTCTGGCGCTGAAGATCAGCGCCGCGGTCGTACCTGACCTCGACGCCGCCATCGCCCACATCCGGCGTTGGTCGAGCGGTCACACCGAGGCGATCCTGACCGAGGACCTGGGCGCGGCTCGGCGCTTCACCGCCGCCGTCGACTCCGCGGCGGTCATGGTCAACGCCTCGACCCGGTTCACAGACGGCGGCGAGTTCGGCTTCGGCGCGGAGATCGGGATCTCGACCCAGAAGCTGCACGCCAGGGGCCCGATGGGGCTGCCCGAGATGACCTCGACGAAGTATGTCGTCACCGGGGACGGGCACGTGCGCTAGCGGCAGCTGCCACAAGGTAATCTGTGCGCCATGTCGAACTCTGTTGTGTCGAGCATCATCACCTCCGCTGAGCACGGGGCCGAGCACGGCACCTCTGGCATCGAGTGGGTCATCGGCGGCGGCGCGCTGGCGATCCTGATCTTCGCGCTCCTGGTCCTGGTCTGGTTCGCCGGCGGCCGTGAGCACTCCTGAGCGCTGATTCGATGGGCAGCGGGGGAGCGCCCGAGCCAGGTCTGGAGGGCCTGACCGGCAAGCGCCGTGTCGGGGTGATGGGTGGCACCTTCGATCCCATCCACCACGGCCACCTGGTGGCGGCCTCCGAGGTGCAGTCGTTCTTCGACCTCGACGAGGTCGTCTTCGTACCGACCGGCGACCCGTGGCAGAAGGCCGACCGCGACGTGTCGCCGGCCGAGCACCGCTACCTGATGACGGTCATCGCGACCGCCGCCAACCCGCGCTTCACCGTGAGCAGGGTCGACATCGACCGGGCCGGCCGGACCTACACCATCGACACGCTGCGCGACCTCGCCAAGGCGCTGCCGGACTCCGATCTCTACTTCATCACCGGGGCCGACGCGCTCGCCGAGATCTTCACCTGGCGCGACACCGACGAGCTCTTCGAGCTCGCCCAGTTCGTGGGGTGCACGCGCCCGGGCTACGCCATGGATCCCGAGGTCATCGCGAAGATCCCCTCCGACCGCATCACCATGCTCGAGATCCCGGCTCTGGCGATCTCCTCCTCCGACTGCCGCGAGCGGCGTCACCGTGGCGAGCCGGTCTGGTATCTCGTCCCCGACGGCGTGGTGCAGTACATCGGCAAGCACGACCTCTACCGGCCCAAGGAAACCAGGGCCCCTCAATCCAAGACTCTCCGAAATAAGGACCGCGTATGACCGCGACCGAGCACGCCATCGAGCTCACCATCACCGCCGCCCGGGCGGCCTCGGACAAGAAGGCCGGCCACATCCTGGCCTTCGACGTCAGCGACCAGCTGGCCATCACCGACGCCTTCGTGCTGGCCTCCGCCCCCAACGAGCGGCAGGTGCAGTCGATCGTCGACGAGGTCGAGCTCAAGCTGCGTGACCTCGGCTCCAAGCCGCTGCGCCGCGAGGGGCACAAGGAGGGACGCTGGGTGCTGCTCGACTACGGCGAGATCGTCGTGCACGTCCAGCACGAGGAGGAGCGCCAGTTCTACGCCCTCGAGCGGCTCTGGCGTGACTGCCCCTCGATCTCGCTGCCCGCCGACGTCGTCTCCGAGGGCTGAGGTCCGGTGGTCGAGCCTGTCGAGATTCGCCGAATCGTCCTGCTCCGCCACGGAGTCACCGGCTGGAACGCCGACGGCCGCTACCAGGGCCAGACCGACATCGAGCTGGCCGAGACCGGCCACCAGCAGGCCAAGGCCGCCGCTCGCGCGCTCGGGACGACCTTCGCCGTCACCCGCCTCGTCTCCTCGGACCTGATGCGGGCACGGCAAACCGCTGCGTACGTCGCCGAGGAGACCGGCCTGGAGGCTGCGTACGACCCGCGGCTGCGGGAGGTCTGCGCGGGGGAGGCCGAGGGGATGAACCGCGCCGAGATCTACGAGCGCTTCGGTGAGATGCCGGCCAGCTGGGAGCCCTACGGCGGGGAGTCCTGGCCCATGGTCGCGGCACGGTTCAGCGGCGCGCTCCACGACGTCGCCGAGACCGTCGCGCCCGGCGAGACCGTCGTGGTCGTCGCTCACGGCGGTGCCATCCGGCAGGGCCTTGCCGCCTTCCTCGGCTGGGACCCGTCCGTCGTCACCACCCTCGCCCCGCTGACGAACTGCGCCTGGATCGAGCTCACCGCCCGGGAGTCCGCCCACGGACTCATCCCGTCGGCGCCCTGGCGACTCGCGACGTACGGAATGGGGACCCCGATTTCGTGATCGCGAGAGCATTCCGCTAATGTTCTTCTCGTTGCCCGGGCTGATCACCGGGACAACGCCACGGGGGTGTGGCGCAGCTGGTAGCGCATCTGCATGGCATGCAGAGGGTCAGGGGTTCGAGTCCCCTCACCTCCACCGAAACACCTGATCACAGGCCATGTTCGAGTCCTAGCAATAGGATCCGAACATGGCCTGTGGCCATTTGGTGGCCTTAGAGTCCGGAGCGTACGGCACATCTCGATTCGCTCTGGTCGGGGTTGCACCTGATGGGCATGAACAGTGACGCCACCATCACCTTGATCGCTGCTACGACCGGCCGGTCCTGACCTTGGCCCAGATCGCCGAGCACATCGGCGTTTCGGTCCAAGCGCTGCGCCTTGTCAGGGCGAAACTCACTGAGGTGACTGGTAGCGTGAAACCGGCCGTGGGCACTGTCGAGGATCGACCCGGCCAGCTCAACAGGTGGCCAGCCCTTGCCGCTCGCCACGATCATGTCGGGTTGACCGGGGAATGGCAGGGGCACGGGATGCAGCGGCGAGAAGACTTGACCACGCGACGGTCCGCAGCGGGGTATGCGGCGACGGTTCGGGCGCGTACGCAGCGTGGGCTGTACCGGTTGCTCGCGCTCGTTCTGGCTGGTCTGTTCGCCGGCCTCGCATGCGTTGGTGCTGAGGCGACGGCCGCCACCGAAGGGCTCCCCGAAGACGCCGAGAGCACTGATGCGGGCCTGACCGAGGTCGGCGGCGCTCGCCAGGCGCTGCCGGTCGAGGAAGAGCTCGCTCACAAGTACGCGCCCGTGATGATGCTGGTCGAACAGAGCGAGGCCTGCGGCCCTGGCGAGCCGTACGTCCCCAGCGACGTCGACGCACTGTTCGACGAGAGGTCCATCGCCCTACGCGGGCCGTGGACCGGACGCGACCTCGTCACCGTCGGCCCGAGCGTCGACGAGCTCGCGCAGGGCTTGGAGGGGTACGCGATCGACCAGCCCGGCGACCCCCTCAAGCCCGGTTGCACCTACGAGAAGTGGGCGGACGCTGTATGGGGGAAGAACCCGACCCCCACCATCTACGCCCACGTGACCACCCAGCCCGGCGTCGAGGACCGGCTGGCTCTGCAGTACTTCTCCTACTATCCGTTCAACGACTACAACAACAAGCACGAGAGCGACTGGGAACGGATCCAGATCGAGTTCCCCGTCGGAGACGCCGAAGCCGCGCTCGAGGCCGATCCTGACCTCGTCTTCTACTCTCAGCACTACGGCGCCGAACGCGCTTCCTGGGATGACAAGAAGCTCCAGCTCGAAGGCGACACCCATCCCATCGTCTACGTCTCGGCCGGTTCGCACGCCAGCCAGTTCTCCGAAGGCCTCTACCTCGGTCGGTCATCCACCGAGGGCTTCGGCTGTGACACCACCATCGGCCCGCATGACGAGGTTCAGCCCGAGGTGCGCACCATCCCCAGCGCCCCAGAGGCGGCCGCGGAGGCGTACCCATGGACGACGTATCGCGGGCATTGGGGAGAGGTCGGCCCGCAACGGTTCTACGAGGGCCCGACCGGTCCGAACATGAAGCAGGCGTGGACGAAACCGTTCGTGTGGTCGAGCAAGGCACGCGAGCACAGCTTCTCCCTGCCGGGCGCTGAGGTGGCCGGAAGCAAGGCTGGGACCTACTTCTGCTCGCTCGTCTCCTCAGGATCGGACCTATTTCGCCGGTTCTCCGCCGACCCCGGCCCAACCTTGCTGTTCCTCGTTGCCATCCTCTTCGCCCTCGGGTGGGTCGTACGCCGCTCCGGCTGGGCCGAAGCCCACCCGCTGCCCCTCATCGCCCGAAGGCATCCCGGGCAGGTCGCCGCGGCGGCTTTGCGGATGCTGCGTGAACACTGGCGTGTGTTCCTGCTGGTCGCGGCACCGGCAGCGGCAGCGTCGGTCACATCCTCGGTCCTCACCGCGGTGGCGCCGGCGGGGGCGCCCTGGTGGTGGTCCGTCCCGTCCGGTGCGGTGCTTCTCGGCCTGGTGCTCGCGCTGGCCTGGGCCCAGGTCGCATCCGCGCAAGCCGTGGTCGACCTCGATGCAGGTCGACCAGTGACGCTCAGCTCCCTCGTGCAGACGACCCGCGCCCGGGTGCCGGCGCTGCTGGTCACGCTCGTCGTGTGGGTGGCCATCGTGGGGCCACTGCTCGTGACCGGCCTTCTGTCACCGGTCGCATTGACGCTGTTCGTGGCATGGTCGCTGGCACTGCCCGTGGTGCAGCTCGAGGGCCTGGCGGGGTGGGCCGCTCTGCGCCGCAGCTGGCGTCTCGTGCGGCGCCAGATTCTCACGGTGCTCCTGGCGCTGGCCGTGTCGCTCGCGCTCGTCTCGTTGCTGGGTGGGGTGATCGCGACGCTGGTGTTCATCGTGTCTCCGGCTCCCTTCGGAGTCGTCTCCGGTGTTCCGCAGCTGGTGATGACCCTGGTGTGGCCTGTGACCGCGCTCCTCACGACGTACGCATGGTCGAACGGAGTCGCCCTCGAGCAAGAACACGACACCGGCGACACCGGCGAGGACGGCTCGCCCGCCGACCTACAGCCCATCGGCGGTACTCCCACACCATGACCCGACGGCAACGCCCACCCCGCCGCCGATGCCGCCGTGCCTCGTCCAAGCCCCACCCCAATGGTGATATAACCCGGCCCTGCCTTCGTGTGGCCTGCGAGGCCTAGCCGCCGGTCGGGGGTTCGACGCTCCTTCGCAGGATCTTGCCTGTCGGGCCTTTGGGCAAGCTGGGGACAAACCAGATCTGTCGGGGGTACTTGTAGTCCGCCAGACGTTCTCGCACAAACCTGACCAGGTCAGCAGACTCGGCCTGAGTTCCGCGCTTGAGTGCCACCGCCGCTCCGACCTGTTCCCCGAGGTGATCGTCCTTGATCCCAATCACGGCGGCCTCGGCGACGGCAGGATGCTCGTACAACACCTCTTCCACCTCGCGTGGATATACGTTGTATCCGCCCCGAATGATGACGTCCTTCTTCCGGTCGACGATGCTGTAGTAGCCGTCACGGTCTCGCCGCGCAATGTCTCCCGTACTGAACCAGCCATCCACAATGGACTCCTCGGTCGCCGTCGGGCGGCCCCAGTATCCCTTCATCACGTTCTCGCCCTTGATCTGGATCTCTCCGGGCGACTCTGGGTCGTTCAGTTCGTTTCCGTTATCGTCGACCAGTCGAAGTTCGCAACCACGCACCGGGGTGCCGATCGTTCCAGCCTTTCGCGGACTTCCTGGCTGGTTGAAGCAAGCAATGGGAGCGGTCTCTGACAGCCCATACCCTTCGTATACGTCGCAGCCAAACTCTTCCTCGAAGGATCTCAACACTTCGACCGGCATCGGGGCGCCTCCAACGATGCAGCAGCGTAGCCTCGAAAGGTCTGCCGAACTCGAATTGGGAGAGTTCAAGAGCGCGGAGTACATGGTTGGGACGCCCTCAAGAACCGTTACCGCATCCCGCTCGAGCACGCGCAGAGCCGCGTCCGCGTCGAACCTGGGAATCAGAGTCAGGAGAGCTCCCGATTTCACCGCGGCGTTCAGTCCGCAAGTCAGACCGAACACATGGAAAAGCGGCAAACATCCCAGGATGACGTCACTGGGAGACGTCTGAATGAGCGTGTCCACGGTGGTGGAAGCATTGGTCACCATGTTGGCGTGAGTGAGTTCTGCCCCCTTAGGACTTCCTGTCGTGCCAGACGTATAGAGCAGCACAGCAGTGTCATCCGCGCCCCGCGTAACTGGTTCCTTGACCGGATTTCCGAGCAGGTCCAGTTCGGTCGGGCCCAGGTCGGCAACGATGAGCGCTGGAATTCCGGCATCATCTGCGGCCTCCGATACCACAACCCCTACCGCGTGAGAGCCATAGATGAGAGACATGCCCGAGTCGTCAATGTAGTACGTGATCTCGCGGGACTTCAGCAAGGGATTCATCGGGACTGCGATGGCCCCCGCCATCAGTACCCCGTAGAACAGGATCGGAAACGCGGGGACGTTCGGCATCACGATACCTACGCGATCACCGGCTCGGATTCCGCGAACTTGCAGGTCGCCCGCCACGGCCGCGGCGGCGCGCCTGAGGTCGGAATAGTCCAGCGTGGTGCCGTCGAGCCTGATTGCCGGCCTATCGCCGAGGGCACGAGCAGTTTCGATGAGGTTGTTGGCTAGATTTGAAGACATGACGGGTTCCTCTCATGATCTGGGTGGCGCCTGATCTGAGCGGTGTCAGTACTGCTCAGTCTCAACGCCAAGGGGTCGGGGCTCAGCCAACTCGAGCAATCGGAGGTCCCCGAGTGGTCGTGGCGCGGCGCGAGAGGCTCGGAACGTGGCGGGTCTACCATGGAGCCCATGGCAGTCTCGTTCTCCAACGGTCTGAGTGGCTCGGAACCTCGGGCCGGCAGGCGGAATCTCAAGGGCGACATGCGAGAGCAAGCGATCCTTCAGTGCGCCTACGAGACCTTGCGCAACGATTCGATGCGGACGGTCTCGATTGATCGGCTTGCCAAGGGCGCTGGTTTGTCTCGATCGTCGTTCTACTTCTATTTCGAGTCCAAATGGCAGGTTCTTTCTGCCCTTCTTTCGAGTGTGACTAACGATGTCTTCAATGCATCGTCGATGATCTTTGATCGGCCGGAAGGGATTTCGCCGGAGGCCGCGATAGAGCATGCAGTATCTGAGGTAGTGGCGGTGTGGGGGCGCCATGGTCACGTACTTCGTGAAGTCGGCGATGCCGCTGCGGCGGAACCGGCGCTGCAGGCGCAGTGGGACCGAATCCTGGGTCGGTTCATAGACGCCGCCGCCGTCGCTATCGAGCGGGACCGTGCTACGGGCGTGGCACTTGATGGGCCGCCAGCTCGTGCTCTGGCGGCGGCGCTTATGTGGATGGGCGAGAGAAATCTTGGTTTGATGACCATGCGTAGCGCGAACGCGATTCCCATGGAAGACATAGTGGAGACGGTTACGACCGTGTGGCTCCGGACTGTATTCGGCCTCGAATATAGGAACGCCTCGAACAGTACGTGAGCCGGACGACGCAATGACGTGTCCTGCAGCCTCATTGGATCATCTTTTGTCGTGACTACCTCGGTCGGCAGTTCCACGAGCATCACGGCCGCTGCCACGGCTGTGGATCGTCTACCCGCTCAATTCCGAATGCCTGGATCTACAGGTCTCGGGGGTGGGGGATCTCGGGGAACATCTCGAGTCCGTAGTTGGTCTTGAGGTTCTCGACCTCGGCTGTGAGTTGTTCGGGGGTGCGTAGTTCTCGGTTGCGGGCTTCGTAGAAGTACTTGTCGATGCCGCCGCCGGGTTCGAAGCCGTTGCTGTTGGGGCCGGGGACGAAGACCACGAGGATTCGGGCTTCCTCGCCGACGACCTCGTAGGTGTGTCGCTGGTCCTTGCGGCCCCAGACGAACTGTCCGGCGCCGGCGTTGTAGGAGCCTTCTTCGGTGTGGATCTTGATCTCGCCGCTCATCACGAAGAAGCCCTCCTCCTCGCGGTGGTGGATGTGCCAGACGGGCTCGGTCCCGCGTACCCAGTTCGTCTCGATGACGATCAGCTGGCCTTGGGTGGTCTCGCCGGTGGCGTGGGTCCAGAAGTCCACGCCGGTCATGAAGTCGCCGGTCATGGTGAAGTGCACGTCGTCGCGGTGGGAGACGTAGCTCTCTCCGTCGCGGGTTGTCGACGGCTGGATCTGGTCGACATCGGATGTGGTGGCCATGGTGGCCCCCTTTCGCTTCGCTCGCTGTGGGCGAGTGGGTGAGGTCTGCCTCGTACGATTCTGAGACTAGACTCACAGTCGGAGATAGTCAACGGACCGTCGATTCGCGAAAGTCAAAGTTCGAGTCGACGTACTGTTGACGACTACCAACGCACCGTGCACAGTGGTAGCTCCGAAGATGACCAGCCTGAGTGTCCGTGACCAGACATGACGCCGGGCGACATGACGACGGAACAGGAAGAATGACTGTGTTGCTGGAAGTGAACCCTTGCCCAGTGGATCGCGCGGCCCAGTAATGGCAACTCTCGATCCTCAGGTCAGCGACCTGCTTGCGTCCCTGTCCAAGGTCCCACCTGCACAACCCTGGGACGTACCCATTGCGGATTACCGGGCGGCCGGCGAGAAGCTCGTCGCGCTAGGGGGAGTTCCGAACTCGCACTGCGACGTGAGGGACTTCGTGATGGACTTGCCGGGAAGGTCGCTCGGGGCTCGCATCTATCGTCCCAAGGGGGCAGTCGGAAGCCTGCCCGGCGTCGTCTACTTTCACGGCGGTGGATTCGTCAGAGGCAGCCTTGAAACCCATGACGTGCTGTGCCGGGAACTGAGCGTACGAGGCGGGTTCAGCCTGGTCTCTGTCGATTTCAGGCTGGCGCCGGAGAACGTTTTTCCGCGGGCTCACGACGACGCGACGGACTCGTTCTGCTGGGTGTCGGATCATGCTGCCGAGCTGAACATACGACCAGACGCACTGGCGGTCGCCGGTGACTCGGCGGGCGCCATGCTCGCGGCATCGGCGGCAGTAGGCGTTCAAGATCGAGCGACCGGAGCATCTGTGCGGGCGCAAGGTCTTCTTTGTCCGGTGCTCGACGTGACACTTGCCAACGACTCTGTCGCACGACACGAGCACGCGCCGTTGTTGTCGCGCAGAGTCCTCGCATGGTGCGTCGATCAGTACTTTCCGGACGTGGAAACGCGACAGTCTGCTGCTGCATCGCCGTTGATGAGGCCGAGCCTCGCGGGGGCTCCTCCTGCTTTCGTTCTCAGCTCGGAGATCGACCCGGTCGCCGATGATGCTCGGCAGTACTCAGCCGAGCTGGAGAAGTTTGGCATCGGATCTGAGCACCAGGAGTTCGCCGGGATGCCTCATAGCTTCTTTCTCCTTGCCGGCGTGCTTGAACAGGGCGAGCGCGCCATCCTCACTTTCGCGGAGAAGTTGTCCGACCTGCTCCGATAGGCGCTCGCCGGTCGACCTGAGACGGGGACGAGCAACCAGAACCGACAGAGCGTTGACTATAACCAACTCGACGTTTATTCTGGTTCTGCTTGACTTTCCATATGTCTTTTGAGGAGACGCGATGAGCATGCTTACCAATCGGCTCTATCGGTTGCGCAGCCGACCAACCGGCGAAGTGACGGCCGAGAATCTGGAGTGGACCGAAGAGCCAGTCCCGCAGATTTCGGAAGGGCAGGCCCTGATCCGCACGCACTACCTATCGGTAGATCCCACAAATCGGGTGTGGATGAGTGAGATGCGCTCTTACATTCCTCCGGTAGAGCTGAACGCAGTCATGCGGGGGGCGGGTGTGGGGCAGGTCGTTGCCAGCATGCGTGAGGACCTTCCTGTCGGCGCCCATGTCGTCGGCCTGACGGGTTGGCAGGACTACTGCGTGGCTGATGCTGCGCACGAGGACATGCCGTTCACGCTCCTTCCCGATCCGTTGCCGGCTCCTCTTCCTGCCTTCGTCGGAGTTCTGGGGCACACCGGAATCTCGGCCTACCTCGGGGTCGAGTTCGGGGATCCCAAGCCAGGGGAGACCTTCTTCGTGTCGGCCGCAGCCGGAGCCGTTGGATCCATCGCGGGTCAGCTCGCGAAACGACGAGGCGCACGGGTCGTCGGGCTCGCCGGAGGTGCCGAGAAGTGCCGATACGTGGTGGAGCAGTTGGGCTTTGATGCGTGCGTCGATCGGCGTGCTGACGACTGGAAGGCTCAGCTCGACCTTGCTACGCCTGACGGCATCGATGTGGATTTCGAGAACGTGGGGGGCGAGATCATGGACCACGTGCTCGATCGCCTGAACATCGGGGCCCGAATCACGCTGTGCGGCCTGATCTCGGAATACAATGCCTACGGCGGCGAGAATCAGCAGCATGGCCTTCGCAACGTCAGCCAACTTCTGATGCAGCGAGCCACCCTCCGCGGGTTCATCGTTTTCGATCATGTGGATCGATACGGCGAGATTATCGCGGAGCTGGCCCAGTATCTGTCTGCGGGTGCCCTGCGTGGCGAGGACACGGTGGTTGACGGGCTGGAAAACGCACGACTCACGTTGAACCGCAGTATCGCAGGAGAGTTCCGCGGGAAAGTCGTGGTCAAGGCAGTTGACTGATGCGCGGGCAAGCGGGCTCGGACGCGGTCTTCGATGCACGACAAGGGGCAATAGCGCCATGCCGGGGACATTTGACGTCACGCGGCGTCGGACGTTTCTGGAATTGGGAGTAAGAATCCCAATGTGTGTGCGCCTTCGCCCTGGTCTACGATAGAGACATGGTGGCTTCATATTCCAACGGTCTCAGTGGCGCCGAGCCTCGAGCTGGCAGGCGGAATCTCAAGGGAGACATGCGGGAGCAGGCGATCCTTCAGTGTGCCTATGAGACGTTGCGCAACGAGTCGATGCGGACGATCTCCATTGATCGCCTCGCGAAGGGCGCGGGTCTCTCGCGGTCGTCGTTCTACTTCTATTTCGAGTCCAAGTGGCAGGTGCTCTCGGCGCTTTTGTCGAGCGTAACTGATGACGTTTTCAATGCGTCGTCGATGATTTTCGATCGACCGGAGGGGATCTCACCAGAGGCTGCGATAGAGCATGCCGTCTCTGAAGTCGTCGATGTGTGGGAGAGGCACGGTCACGTGCTTCGCGAGGTTGGTGACGCCGCAGCGGCGGAGCCGGCGCTGCAGGCGCAGTGGGATCGAATTCTGGGCCGATTCATCGACGCCGCCGCCGCAGCTATCGAACGGGACCGCTCTGCTGGCGTCGCCCTCGACGGTCCACCGGCTCGTGCCTTGGCGGCGGCGCTGATGTGGATGGGCGAGAGAAATCTTGGTCTGATGACCATGCGTAGCGCCAACGCTATTCCTGTGGACGAGATAGTCGAGACGACTACGACCGTGTGGTTGAGAAGTGTATTTGGTCTCGAATATCGGGGTGGATCGACAAAGGCTTGATGCGGTACTGCCAGCGCAGATAGTTCGATCGCAGCGAACCGAGTTCCGTAAGGGGGTCCGGTTCGCTGCGATTGGCGATCCGTCACAGGTGACCATCTGCGTATGGCCAGCATAGGGATCGTGCTCACGTGGCCGACCGCCACGACAAATAGGCCGATCGCGACGAACCGGATTCCGCTAAGAATCTGGTTCGCCGCGATCGTCGGATGTTTGCCTTGACCTTGCTACTGCTGTTGGTCAGCGGCCATCTTTGCCATGTTCAGTCCGGGCATGAGCATGTGGCCGCCATCGACCAGCATCTCGAGCCCGGTCGTCCAACGGGACTCGTCGGACGCCAGCCAGAGGACGGCTTCGCTCATGGCGCGCGGGGGGAGCAGTCCAACGTCACGCAGGACCGACCAGTACTTGGCGCCTTCGAGATCTGCCTTCACGCCCTGACCGGGGCCCTTGCCTGAACACAGGTCGTACCCGCCCTGCCAGTCGAGCGCAGGGGTGTCGGTCGGACCGGGAAGCAGGATGTTCACCCTGATCCCATACTGTCCGAACTCGAGTGCGGCGCTCTTCGCGACCCCGATGACGCCATGCTTCGAGGCCACGTAGTGCGCGTAGTGCGGCGATCCCTCCACGCCGTTTCCGGAGGATGTGACCACGATCGAACCACCACCCCGCTCCTTCATCGCGGGAGTGACAGCCTTCAGCGTTCGCCAGACACCGGTGATGTTGACGTCGAGGACGGCCGAGAACTCGTCCTCGGAAATGTCGGCGAACGGCTGAACCGTCCAGATCCCGGCGTTTGCGACGGCCACGTCCAGACCGCCAAATGCTTTCACGCCTTCAGCGACGAGCTTGTCGAGCGAGGACTGCTTTCGGACATCACCCTCGTGCGCAATGATCCGACGGCCGAATGACTCGACCTCCTTGACTGTGATCTGGAGATCCTCAGTCGTTGCAGTGGGGTAGGGAAGCCCGGTGTCAGGCGGGCAGTCGAGGGCGAGAATATCTGCTCCTTCCTCGGCAAGCCGCACTGCGTGCGCCCGCCCCATTCCACGTCCCGCCCCGGTGACCAGGGCAACCTTTCCGTCCATTCGTCCCATTGTGTTTCCTTCCGTGCATTTCGATATCGAGACTTCAACTGCGTTTGCTATCCCCATCAAGATGGGTGGTTCCCGGGGTGATGATCTGTAGAAGAACGTCGATCCCTGGAGGTTCGGTCCATACATGGTCCGAGCCGGCAATCTGGAACGGCCCATCGATCCGGTCTGGCCGGCCAGGTCCGCGAATGGTGCACCCCCTTAGATCGACCTCGCCCAGTGACTTGTTGAACCTGAGAGCGATATGGTCGATCTTCGCCGGTTCGTGCCCGAGTGCATTCGACAGCGCCGTTGGCTCATCGATAGTGAAAAGCTCGATGGTCGCAGAGGCCAAGGTGAAGAAAGATGCCCGAATGTTGAGTGCGGGAGCTTCGAACGTGGAAGAGACTGAAAGTCTGAATCTTCGCTGCCACTGCTCCGCGGCGGCCTCCAGGTTGCGAACCATTACGCCTACGTGATCAAGCCGTGGAAACTGATCCGGGGCGCTGCTCTCGGAGCCAGGTGTCTGATCGGGCATTGTCACTGATTCCCGGCGGCGACAAAGTTCGGCGTGACGCCCTTGCTGGGTTCTGTCCAGCGCTGAGTGACCACCTTGGACCTGGTGTAGAAGCGGTAGGCGTCGTAGTTCAGTCCGTCGTCGCCTAAGCGCGAATCTCCCCACCCGCCGAAGCCGAACCACGAGATCGGCACTGGAATCGGAACGTTGATGCCGACGCTTCCAGCCTGCACATGGTGTGCGAAGTGGCGGCTCGCCGCGCCACTCGAGGTGAAGATCGACGCGCCATTTCCGTATGGACTGGCGTTGACAACTCGAAGAGCCTCATCGAGATCGTCGACGCGGACCACGCTGAGGACTGGGCCGAAGATCTCGTCCTGGTAGAGATCGCTGTCGGGCTGGACGTGGTCGACGAGACTCGGCCCAACGAAGTATCCCGCCCCACGGGAATCAATTGCTCGACCGTCTACGACGACCGTTCCGCCCTGGCCGCCGGCTGTGTCGAGTGCGCGGTGGACTCGTTCGAGTGCGGCCTGTGAGATGAGCGGGCCCATGTCGGAACCCTCCGCGTCGCCAGGCCCCGTAGTGAACGCTTCGGCTCGTTGTGCTGTCTTCGCAACCACCTGGTCGGCAACATCCCCAACCACGACCGCCACGGGCACAGCCATGCATCGTTGACCCGCAGCTCCGAATGCCGCCGATACCAACGCATCCGCCGCCGCGTCCAGGTCGGCGTCGGGCATCACGACCAAGTGATTGTTGGCTCCGCCCAAGGCCTGCACCTTCTTGCCGGCTTCGGCTGAGCGGCGATAGATCTCCCGCGCGACGGGGGTGGAACCAACGAACGACACGGCGGCCACGTCAGGGTGGTCGATCAGAGCGTTTACTGCCGCGATGCCCCCGTGCACGACGTTGAAGACGCCGCCTGGGAGGCCGGCTTCAGCTAGCAGCTCGGCCATCCGCACGGAAGCTGATGGCACCTTCTCGCTTGGCTTGAGCACGAACGAATTGCCGCAGGCGATCGCGGCTACAAACATCGACACCGGCACCATGACGGGGAAGTTGAACGGGGTGATGCCAGCGCATACTCCGAGTGGTTGGCGGAAGGAGTATGTGTCGACACCATTGGCGACCTGCTCCGCGTATTCACCCTTCAGCTGCTGAACCGCAGACGCCGCAACCTCGACGGCCTCGATGGAACGAGCCACTTCGCCTCTCGCATCAGCCAGTGTCTTTCCTTGTTCCGCGGTGATTATCGAGGCGAGCTCCTCGCTGTGTTCCAGCAGGAGGCTGCGAAAGGCGAGGAGAATCGTGGCTCGGGCAGGGGTCGGAGTCGATGCCCAGGCCTGCGCTGCGCTTCGTGCGCTAGCGACCGCCTGGTCGACGAGATCAGCGCCTCCCAGTCCGACGGTACGAACTGCATGGCCTGTTGCTGGGTCACGGATCTCGGCTTGTTCCGCGGCAGCCGAGTCTGCGGGAGCGCCGTCGATCCAGTGTGGAACTGTTTCGAATTGAACACCGGTGGTAGTCACAGAGATCTCCAAGATGCGAGGTGGCGAGATGGTGTTGAGCGTTTTGATCTACAGGTCTCGGGGGTGGGGGATCTCGGGGAACATCTCGAGTCCGTAGTTGGTCTTGAGGTTCTCGACCTCGGCTGTGAGTTGTTCGGGGGTGCGTAGTTCTCGGTTGCGGGCTTCGTAGAAGTACTTGTCGATGCCGCCGCCGGGTTCGAAGCCGTTGCTGTTGGGGCCGGGGACGAAGACCACGAGGATTCGGGCTTCCTCGCCGACGACCTCGTAGGTGTGTCGCTGGTCCTTGCGGCCCCAGACGAACTGTCCGGCGCCGGCGTTGTAGGAGCCTTCTTCGGTGTGGATCTTGATCTCGCCGCTCATCACGAAGAAGCCCTCCTCCTCGCGGTGGTGGATGTGCCAGACGGGCTCGGTCCCGCGTACCCAGTTCGTCTCGATGACGATCAGCTGGCCTTGGGTGGTCTCGCCGGTCGCGTGGGTCCAGAAGTCCACGCCGGTCATGAAGTCGCCGGTCATGGTGAAGTGCACGTCGTCGCGGTGGGAGACGTAGCTCTCTCCGTCGCGGGTTGTCGACGGCTGGATCTGGTCGACATCGGATGTGGTGGCCATGGTGGCCCCCTTTCGCTTCGCTCGCTGTGGGCGAGTGGGTGAGGTCTGGCTCGGATGAAATGAGACTAGACTCACAGTGGATTAAAGTCAACGGACTGTCGATTTTACGATTTGGCGGTGACCCCAGAAATCGAGTGGGCCGCACATTGCACCTTGCGTGCGAATGTGCGGCCCACCTGCTGTGTCCGGCGCCCTTGCTACTGAAGGGCTACGCGGAAGACCTGGAACTCGATCACCGGGCCTGGTGTGATGCGGCCCTGGCCAACGAAGATCGTCTGGTTGACCCAGCTGTACCTGGGGTCGCCGCACTCGAGCCGAGGCGTGGTGACGAAATAGTGATCGCCGAAGTTGGTGCTCGACTCGCCCCCGGTCAGGGCGGCTTGGGCCGCTTCGGTGACCTCTACCAACCCCTCGTAGCTCATGTAGATGACGGCGCCGTCATTGGTGATGAACTGCGCGCGCACGTCCAGTCGCCCGAAGCCGTCGTCGCCGGCGAGCAGCCAGTCGCCGCCGCCGATCGCCGCCTGGCCGCTGAGGCGATCACCCGTCACGGTTCCGCCTGTCACGGGGAGTACCTGCCGAAGGCCGTACGGCCCGGGCCCGACGATTTGCGGCGCAGCCAACTCCGCGGTGTAGGAAAATTCAGGAACGAGCTTCACTGGGATACCTCCAGGCCCGCGGCGGCCATTACCTGCGACATGCCTTCGGCGATGAGTTCTGTGCCGAATGCTTGCTCGACGACGTTCGGGTCAAAGTACTCGCGCATCAAGATGACCTTGCCGTCTCGAATCCGCATGTGCGTGCAGTACGTGTTTGCGTAGATGTTCCCGTTCTGCCTCACGGTCGCCTTGCCGTGAAGCTCGAGAATGAAGAGTTCGGGATCGGTCGTGTCGTGGACGACCAGAGAGCCGATGGCCAGATCGGGCACCGACTCGAAGAACCAGTCGACGAAGTGGCCGATGAGCGCACCGCCAGGGACTGCCTTCGCGAGCGGCTCTGGCGCAAAGGGCATCTCCCACACTGCGTCGTGCGCGAACCAGTTCTTCCACTTCTCGAGCTCTGCTCCGGTCGGCGGTCCACCTTCGAGATCGCCCCAGAAACCATCAACTACCTTGCGGTTCTCCGCTTGTGTACTCACAGTCGCCTCCTTCAGTGCGGCCAGGCGGCGACGGATGTCTAGGTCGCCACGGCACCGAGACTGCCCGAACTGTCTGTGATAGTCAACACAGTGTCGAAAACTTTCTCGTCGCGCCGATCTCTCACTGCGGCCTTTACTCAACGTAGCGTTGACTATAATCGACGATAAGTCTAGTGTGCGTTTGACCAGGCCGGTTCGCTCTTTCGAACGATCTTCGGCGTCATCCGAAGGAAGGAGTCTCGCCATGCAATGGGCTACGGACCCTGGCCGACGGCCAAGCACCGCCGGCTGCATGTTCCTCGCCTTGCTACTCGTCGCGCTCTGTTCTGGGTGCAGGGCGGTCGACGACCGGGAAGCGAGTGATGAGCGACCGGTGGTGTTGACCACTTTCACCGTGCTCGAGGACATCGCACAGAACGTGGCGGGCGACCGACTACGGGTCGATTCGATCACCAAGGTCGGTGCGGAGATCCACGGCTACGAGCCGACGCCACGCGATGTTGCCAAGGCGTCGGAAGCTGACCTGGTCCTGGACAACGGCCTGAATCTGGAGGCCTGGTTCGGGCAGTTCGTCGAGCCGGTCGATGTTCCGCATGTGGTGGTCTCCGATGGCGTTGAAGTCGTGGACATCACCGAGGACGCCAGCGCGGGCAAGCCCAATCCACACGCGTGGATGAGTGCCCTCAACGCGCAGATCTACGTCGACAACATGGTCGCCGCCTTCTCCGATTTGGAGCCTGCGTACAGCGCGGAGTTCGCTGCGAACGGCGAGGCGTACAAGCGGAAGCTTGAGACGGTGCACCAGGAGATGATCAAGAAGCTGGAGTCTTTGCCTGACAACGAACGAGCGCTGGTGTCCTGCGAGGGTGCGTTCTCATACCTTGCCCGAGACACTGGGCTGAGGGAGAAGTACATCTGGCCGGTCAACGCTGAGCAGCAGGCCACTCCGCAGCAGATCAAGTCTGCGATCGAGTTTGTCAAGACCAACGACGTGCCGGCGGTGTTCTGCGAGTCGACGGTGTCGGACAAGCCCATGCAACAGGTCGTTCGCGCGACGGATGCATCGTTCGGAGGGACGCTGTACGTCGACTCCCTGTCCGAGTCCGACGGGCCGGTGCCGACGTACCTCGATCTGATCCGGCACGACGCCGACACGATCGTCGCGGCATTGACTGGCGGTACCGAGTGATGCCGGCGATCGAAGTGGACCACCTGGTTGTTCGTTACGGGGACGTGTGCGCCCTCGACGACGCAACCCTACGGGTCGGCGAGGGCAAGGTGACGGCGCTGATCGGGATGAACGGATCAGGAAAGTCGACTCTGTTCAAGGCGATCATGGGCCTCGTTCGACCCGACTCGGGTGGGGTCAGGGTCGGGGGCTTGACTCCGGGCGCCGCGCGCCGTCGCGGGCTCGTCACCTACGTCCCGCAACACGAAGCAGTGGACTGGAACTTCCCCGTCTCCGTACGCGACGTGGTGATGATGGGGCGCTATGGCCATCAAGGCTCGACTCGACGCCCGCGTCGGGCAGACCACATCGCTGTGGCAGATGCGCTCGCCCGCGTAGGGCTCACCGACAACGCCGACCGACAGATCGGGCACCTTTCCGGCGGCCAGAAGAAGCGCGCATTCGTCGCGCGGGGCATCGCCCAGGACGCTCGCATCATGCTGCTCGACGAGCCATTCGCCGGGGTCGACAAGCGCTCTGAGACCACCATCACGCGGCTGCTGCGCGAGCTGGCCACCAGCGGGCGGACGGTCTTCACCTCGACGCACGACCTGCACGGCGTGCGACAGCTCGCCGACGACGCAGTGTTGCTCAAGCGTCGTGTGCTCCTCCACGGGCCGGTCGATGAAGTGGTGCGGCCCGATCATCTTGCCCTGACGTTCGGGCTCGACCCGCGCGACCTCGGCGCCAGCAACGACCTGGACGACCTGGACGGTGTGATGTGAGTACCGAGCTGACCTTCCTCGATCTCGTTCTCGAGCCGCTCCAGTACGAGTTCGTGGTCCGCGCCCTGGTGACCACCGTCATCGCCTCCGTTCTGTGCGCGGTGCTGTCGTGCTGGCTGGTCTTGGTGGGCTGGTCGCTCATGGGAGATGCCGTCTCCCATGCGGTCCTGCCCGGTGTCGTGCTCGCTTACGTCATGGGGATCCCGTTCGCCGTCGGCGCGCTCGTGTTCGGGATCCTCGCGGTCGTCGCCATCGGGGCGATCTCGACGACCAGTCGCGTCAAGGAGGACGCTGCGATCGGGATCGTTTTCAGCACGTTGTTCGCGCTCGGTCTCGTCCTCATCTCAGTCACCCCGAGCCAGACAGACCTCAACCACATCATCTTCGGAAACATCCTGGGTGTCTCGACAGCAGACCTTGCCCAGATCGGCGGCCTGGCGGCAATGGGGCTGGTCCTTCTTCTGGCGAAGCGGCGGGACCTGACCCTCTATGCCTTCGATCCGATCCACTGCCACGCACTCGGGATCTCCACGCGACGTCTTCAGGTCCTGTTACTCGGCATGCTCGCCCTCACCGCAGTGGTGTCGCTACAGGTCGTCGGGGTCATCCTCGTGGTCGCCATGCTCATCATCCCTGGGGCAACGGCGTACCTCCTCACCGATCGATTCGGCCGGATGCTTCTCATCGCCCCCACCGTCTCAGCGACATGCGCGGTCGTCGGGATATACCTCAGTTACTGGATCGACGCCGCTTCCGGCGGACTGGTCGTCGTCACGCAGGGAACATTCTTCCTCCTCGTCTATCTCCTGAGCCCTCGCCATGGACTCCTCCGCAAACTGACGAGCTCGATGCGACGAGCCGACACCTCGCCCGTGATCACCGAGGGCTCCGCGCGGTTGGTAGGGACCGACGAGGCGGCGTAGCACGCCGTTCTTGCCGGCCGCTCGGCAGTCGGTTGGTCGATCCTGCGCTTGATGCAGAACCAGTGAAAAACAGTTCGCCCTGGCGCTCGGGGCCAAGCAGAGAGAAACGTGCAATGACCCGCTATCCGCACCTCATGTCACCCATCGAACTGGGCTTCACGACCCTTCCGAACCGCGTTGTCATGGGCTCGATGCATCTGGGTCTGGAAGAGGCGCCGGACGGGTTCGAGCGAATGGCGGCGTTCTACGCCGAGCGCGCTCGCGGTGGTGTCGGCCTGATGGTCACCGGAGGTATCGCCCCCAACCATGCTGGTCGGCCGTTCGAGATCGGCGCGACGATGACGACCGAGCAGGATGTGGACGAGCATCAGGTCATCACCCGCGCCGTTCATGAGGCAGGCGGTCGGATCGTCATGCAGATCCTCCACTTCGGCCGCTATGCCAAGCATGCAGATCTGGTGGCGCCGAGCGCAGTGAGAGCCCCCATCAACCAGTTCACCCCGCGAGCAATGAGTACCGGCGAGGTCGAATCGACCATCGAGGACTTTGCACAGGCGGCGGTCCTCGCGAAGCAGGCTGGATATGACGGCGTGGAGATCATGGGTTCAGAGGGTTATCTGATCAACACCTTCCTGGCGTCGAGCACCAATCTTCGGGACGACGAGTGGGGCGGTGACTTCGTGGCCCGTATGCGTTTCCCGATCGAGATCGTGCGCAGGACCCGCGAACGGGTCGGTGAAGAGTTCATCGTCATGTTCCGGATGTCGATGCTCGACCTCGTGCCTGGCGGTTGCACCATCGAGGAGACGTTGGAGCTCGCCAAGGAGCTGGAGGCCGCAGGCGTGACGATTCTCAATACCGGCATCGGTTGGCACGAGTCTCGGGTGCCCACCATCGCGTCCTCGGTCCCGCGTGCGGCATTCGTGACGGCGACGGAACGCTTGATGGGCAACGTCGGCATTCCGGTGGTCGCCAGCAACCGGATCAACGCTCCCGACGTTGCCGAGCAGATCCTCTCGTCGGGTGCGGCAGACATGGTGTCGATGGCCCGTCCGTTCCTCGCTGACCCGGACTTCGTCTCGAAGTCTAGGGACGGCCAACCGGAGCTCATCAACACCTGCATCGGGTGCAACCAGGCGTGCATCGACCACACGCTCAGCGGCCAGATGACGAGCTGCCTGGTCAACCCGCGGGCATGCAACGAGACCTTGATCGACCTGTCGATCTCTCCGAGGCGACGCCGCATCGGAGTTGTCGGTGCTGGTCCGGCTGGGATGGCGTTCGCTCTGGCAAGCGCGCAGAAGGGTCACGAAGTGGTGCTCTACGACTCCGAGCCGGTGATCGGGGGCCAGTTCGACATCGCCCGGCGTATCCCCGGCAAGGAAGAGTTCAGCGAGACACTGCGGTACTTCCGCAACGCACTGCCTCTGTCGGGTGTCGACCTCCGGTTGGGCGAAAACGTCACGGAAGAAGAGCTTTGCCACGCTGCCTACGACGAAGTCGTCCTCGCGACCGGGATCAGGCCGCGGCCGCTCGACATCCCGGGCGCCGACCACTCCAAGGTCGTCTCCTACCTCGACGTCCTCCGAGGTGAGGTCGAAGTCGGACGCGCGGTCGCGATCATCGGCGCCGGCGGCATCGGTTTCGACGTCGCGGAGTTCATCACTCAGGAAGGGTCTCCGGCGAGCTTGGACCGCGGGAGATTCTTCGGTGTCTGGGGCGTTGACCCCAGCTTCGAGACACCCGGTGGCCTCGCGACGGCGGTGGAAGAGCGGGTCGAGCGCGAGGTGTACCTGCTGCAGCGGAAGGCGTCGAAGGTAGGTGCCGGCCTCGGTGTCACGACCGGATGGATCCACCGGGCAGAGCTGGCCCGCCGCGGTGTCCGGAGCATGTCGGGTGTGACGTACGTCCGCATCGACGACCAAGGCCTCCACGTCGAGGACGGCGGCCGACCCCGGACGCTCGCCGTCGACACGATCATCGTCTGCGCGGGTCAAGAGCCCAACCGCGACCTGTACGACCGGCTGCTCGCGCTCGGAATCACGCCCCACCTCATCGGGGGAGCAGACGAGGCAGCGGAGCTCGACGCCAAGCGAGCAATCCGTCAGGCGACATTGCTCGCGGCGACGATGTGACGCCCAGAGGATGTACGGCGGATCAGATCCAGGCCTGACGTTCCTGGCTGCGGGGGTCGTCGACCTGGGTCCATTCGGAGTCGATGCGCATCGTTGATCGGCGCTCGGTGTCGTACGGGTCCCAGCCGGGGTCGCCGGTCCTGGCGAAGCGGATCCAGGCGTCGTGCATGCGGGCGGCGAGCTCCGCGGGGGGCTTGTCTGGGCCGAGCAGCGCGTTGGCACCCTGCAACTGGGGGAGCTGGGCGAGATCGAAGACGAAGGGGAGCTCCACTGCGTGCGTGGCGCCGAGCTCTCCGTCCAGAGCCTGCGACCGCCAGGCGAACTCGTAGCTGAAGGTCGCGGACTCGGGGTGGGCCGCGTGTGCGCCGGCGAGGGCCCAGCTGCCCGCGCCGAACAGCGCGTCGCCCATGATGGCCGACCGTAGCTCGCCGAAGGACGCCTCGGGCCGTGCCTTCTGGTACGTCTCGACGAGCTGCACCGGCTCCGGGTGCGCGCGGGCCGCCACGTCGTCGATGTCCGCTGCGGTCGAGGTCGAGTACTTGCCCACGGGGACCAGGTAGAGGTTTCCCTCCTCGGTGTTGGTGCCGATGAGCAGGTCGACATCGGCGTTGACCCCGGCGGCGACGGATTCGGCGGGCTGCGTGTCGAGGACCAGGCTGAAGGGGCTGAGGCCGACCAGCGGGTCGTGGTGTGTCTCGGTCTGCAGGTCGATGCCGGCGAGCGGGGAGGCGGCCTCGACCAGACGCTCGTCGGAGATGTCCGCGAAGGCGTCGACGTGGGGCTCGACGCCCAAGGCCTCGGCCGCGGCCTTGGTGACGCGGGCAGCCTGCTCGGTCGTGAACGCCCCGAGCCCGCTGCCGCTTTGGACGATCGCCCGGCGGAAGAGGCCCGTCGCTTCGGGGGCGGCGAGTACGCCGCCGACGATGGTTGCCCCCGCCGACTGGCCGAAGAGGGTGACGTTGCGGGGGTCACCGCCGAAGGCGGCGATGTTCTCCCGGACCCAGTGCAGCGCGGCGAGGACGTCGAGCAGGCCGCGGTTGGCGGGCGCTCCGGGAAGGTCGAGGAACCCGGCGATACCGAGCCGGTAGTTGAGGGTGACGAGGACGACCCCGTCGCGGGCGAAGGCGGAGCCGTCGTACATCGTGGATCGCGTCGATCCGGCGACGAATCCGCCGCCGTGCACGAACACCATGACGGGCAGGTTGTCGCCCGCGGATGCGGGCGTCCAGACGTTGACGGTGAGGTAGTCCTCGCCATGGCTCCAACCGGCGCCGAAGTAGGGCGACATGTCCACGCTTCCGAGCTTGCGCTCGGACTGCGGCGCGTTGGGGCCGGGCTCGGTGGCGTCCCGTACGCCGTCCCAGGACTCGTGCGGCTGCGGCGGCGCGAATCGACCGGCACCTAGAGGAGGGGCTGCGTAGGGGATGTTCAAGAACGCGGTGGTGTGGTCCTGGCGCCGGCCGCGGACCGCTCCCTGGGCGGTGCTCACGACGGGGTCGGGGTGGTGGTTCACAGCGATGTCCTTCCGCGGGCCTCAGCCTGCTCGGAGTAGGGGGTGAAGGGGGCCCAGTCCTTGATGGCGAACCTGCTTCCGTCGCGTACCACCTCCGCGGCGCCGTGGCCGCCGAGGTGTGCGGGGATCACGAGTGCGTTGTTGTCTGCCGCCCAGCCGAGAAGCTTGCGGCGGGTGGCGCGGGCGCCGACGGGGTCCTCGCAGAAGCAGCTGTTGGTTTCCGGGTCCAGGATCTGCGCCGGGCTGTGCAGCAGGTCGCCGACGAACACGGCGCGGTCCGACCCGGAGGCGAGGGTCAGCACGGAGGAGCCGGGGGTGTGTCCGGGAGCCGAGTCCAAGCGCAGGTCGGCGTCGATCTGGTAGCTGTCTTCCCACAGCAGCGTCTGGCCGGCCTCGTGCACGGGTGCCACGCTGTCCTCGAAGACGTTCTGGTTACCGCGGCCGAGCAGCGGCTTGTGGCCGTTCTCGGGATTCCAGAAGTCGAAGTCGTCCTTCGGCATCAGATAGGTGGCGTTGGGAAAAGTGGGAACCCAGCGCCGCCCGTCCAGGTACGTGTTCCAGCCGACGTGATCGATGTGGAGATGCGTGTTGACCACGATGTCCACATCCTCGGGTGCGACGCCGGCCCGGGCGAGATTGGCCAGGAAGTCGGTCTCGAGACGACTCCAGACCGGCGCGTACGGGCGCTCCTTGTGATTGCCCACCCCGGTGTCGACGAGGATGGTCTTGCCCTCGCTGCGCAGCAGCCACGTCTGGATCGCGCTGTTCACGATGTTGGTCTCGGGATCGAGAAAGAACGGGGTCAGCCCGGAGGCGCCGTCTTCCCAGATTTCCTGGGGACTTCCAGGGAAGAAGGTGTCGGGCGTCATCTCAACGGGTCCGTAGTACTCCCAGACCCGAGTGATCGTGACGTCGCCGAGATTGATCTGTTCCATGAGACTTCCTTGGGAGATCGGAGGCTTTCCTGGAACCGTATGCACGCTCCAGTGCGCGCGGTATCCGTCAGGTGACTGCACCTGCACAGGTCACGGCCCGGCCGCTTGTAGCCTTGGGTGGTCAACGCAAGGCTCCGATCGTGGAGCGACAATCCCTGGAGACTCCATGGACGGGCACACAGGCGAACTCGGCGCCGTCACGAGACCGGAGCCGGGTCCGGGGGAGCTGATCATCGGCCGCGACGCAGAGCTGGCACACCTGTTTCGTGCCATGGACTCGCCATCAGCCGATCCGGTCGTGGTGCTGGTCGGCGACGTGGGCGCGGGCAAGAGCACGCTGCTGGAGCACGCGGCGCGTCGGGCCACAGCAAGCGGCGTCCGCGTCCTGCGCGCGCAGGGTAGCGAGTCGGAGTTGAGCCTTGCCTTCTCCGCACTGCATCAGTTGCTGCAACCGGTCATGGCTGAGGTGGACCGGCTGCCGGAGAGGCAGCGCGCGGCGCTGCACCATGCCTTCGGCACGGGACCGGCGACGGCGGGGCCCGACCTCATGCTGATCGGGGTCGCCGTCCTGACCCTGCTCTCCACGCTCGGCGAGCGGCATCCCGTGCTCGTGGTGCTCGATGACGCTCAGTGGTGCGACCGTGCTTCTCTGGACGCCCTCTCCTTCGCCGCCAGACGCCTGCCAGGGGAACCGGTCACGGTGCTGATCGCGGCCCGCGTCGGCGATCATCTCGTCGGATTCGACCGTCACGTGCCGACCCTCACCTTGAGCCCGCTCGATCACGCTGCGGCCATCCAGTTGCTGGATATGCAGCCGAAGAGCCCCACCGGCCGAACCAGGACGCAGATCCTCGACCAGGCCGGCGGCAACCCGTTGGCACTGACCGAGATGGCGAGGTCGGCCACCGCGTACGGCCCGGGGCCGGCGTCGGCGGGTCCGCTCCCGCTGACCGACCATCTGGAGCGGATCTTCGCCACCCGCCTCGACGAGCTGCCGCCCTCCACCAGGCAGGCACTGCTGCTTTTGGCAGCCATGGACGCCGTCGACTCCGCGATCGCGGTCCCGGCCGTGCTGCCGAACGTCGAGGACGACGCATGGCTGCCCGCCGAGCAGGCCGGGCTGGTCCTGGGGACCGGCCGGGACCTTCGGTTCCGCCACCCGCTGGCCCGGTCCGCGGTGTATCACGCCGCATCCTTCGCCGCCCGGCGCGAGGCCCACCTTGCGCTCGCCGAGGCCCTGCGGGACGAGCCGGATCGACGCGCCTGGCACCTGGCCGCTGCGACTGTTCGCCCAGACGCGGCCGTGTCTGTGGAACTGGAGCAGACCGCCGAACGGGCCCGCCGCCGCGGTGGTCATGCCGCCGCGGCCAAGGCGCTGCAACGCGCCGCGGAACTCGCACTGCGGCCCGACGACAGTGCCCGACTGCTGGTCGAGGCCGCCACGGCGGCCGCGCTCACCGGTGACCTCGGCTGGGTGGAGGAGCTGGCGGCGGCGGCACGCGCGCGTACCGACGACGCGTCGCTCCTGGCTCGTGCCGCCGTGCAGGTCGGACGGCTGGCGGCGCTGACCGTGCGCCATTCCGTGGTCTCTTCCCGACTGACCGACACCGCGGAGCAGCTGGCTCTCACGCAGCCTGCCACCGCGCTGGACCTGCTGGCCGACGCCGCCGTGGTCGGCTACTACTCCGGAGATGACGCCCATCGGCGCCGCATCCAGGACGCCCTGGACAACCATCCCGAGGACGCGTCGCACGCATGGCTGCGCACCTGGGTGCGGACAGTGTCGGACCCCTTCGACAACAGGACAGCGCTTCTCTCCCGGCTCCGGCAGATGGCCGCCGAGGCGGAACGCCGGCCCGACCAGCTCACCTCTCTCGGCATCATGGCGTGGCTGCTGGACGAGACTCCGCAGGCCGTCCGGGCTTTCGACGAGGCCTTCGACCGCTGGGGGTCGCTCGGGCCGCTGCCGGAGGGATTGGGCGGCGCGGCAGCCTGGAGCTATGTGGAACAAGGAAGGTGGGGACGGGCCAGAGAGGCCTGTGCCCGCAGCAGCGCGGTCGCATCGGCGGTCGGCCTGGACCACGCAGTGGCATGTGCGGCCGCGGTGGATGCCGTCGTGCTGGCCTATCAGGGGGACGCGGCAGCAGCCCGCGCCCGGGCCGATGACGCGCTCGCCCTCATCGACCCGCTGGAGAGCCGCTCGGTATCCGTCTATGCCCGTCGTGCACTCGCCGCCGCGGCCGTCGCGGAAGGTGCGCACGAGGCGGCGTACGACCAGCTCCGCATGGTCTTCACATCAGACGGTGCGCCCCTGCACTATCACGCCTCCTATCCAGCCCTTGCGGATCTGGCCGCCGCCGCTGTACGCACGGGCCGGGGCGAGGAGGCCACCGCGATCGTCGAGCGTTCCGCTCGCGCGCTCGCCGACAACGCCTCACCCCGCCTTCGCGCACTGATCGGCAGAGCCCGCGGCCTCCTGGCAGATCCCGAGGACGCCGAGCCGCACTACCGGGCGGCGCTGGCGGACCCGGTGCTGGAGCACTGGCCCTTCGAACGCGCCCAGACGCTGCTCGACCTCGCCGAATGGTTGCGGCGCCGTCGCCGCATCGCAGAGGCCCGAGTCCCGCTCACCGAGTCCCTGGAGATCTTTCGGCGCCTGGGCGCCCGCCCGTGGATCGAGCGCGCCCGAGCCGAGTCGCGCGCCGCCGGCATCGACGTCGCGGCCTCGACCCCCGACGAGCTCGCCGAGCTCTCCCCGCAACAGCAGCAGATCATCAGGCTCGCCGCTCGCGGACTGACCAACCGCGAGATCGGCGAGAAGCTCTTTCTCTCCCCGCGCACGGTCAGCTCGCACCTCTACCGCAGCTTCCCCAAGCTGGGGATCACCGCCCGCTCACAGCTCCGCGACCTCATCGAGGGCAACCTCGCCATCGCCCGCCGTCAGGCTGGGGAGATCACGCCCCATCGCTCGGAAGATGTGAGCGCGGGCGCTTGAGCGTGGAGTAGGTGAACTCGACGAGGTAGTCGTTCAAGGCCAGGGATGCCTTCGATGCTCTGTCGGGGTCGGCGTCGCCGGTAGCGCGAAGTACGTTGGCGTGAAGCTCCGCGGCGAGGCTCAGCTCGGTCGCTGGGTCGCGGAGCTGTCCGAACCAGAAGCGTCGGGACAGACCCTGGAGCGGGGCCATGGCCAACAGCAGATACTCGTTGCCCGCGGCACGCACGGTGACCCGGTGGGCTCGCTTGAGGAAGGCCCCGAACGCCTTGAGATCGGCACCCTCGTACTGATCGAACCTGTCGGCCAGCTCGTACATCTCGTCGCGCTGGTCGGGGTCTGCGCGCTGCGCGGCCAGTCGCACCGCGAGCTCTTCGACAGGGCGTCGAAGCTCGAGCATCTTGAATTGTGCCTCCACGGTGATCGGGGACACGAACACGCCCCGGCTGGGGTGAATCTCAACCATGCCCTCACGGGCGAGGCGTTGGAGTGCCTCCCGAACTGGGGTCCGCCCGAGGTCGGTGACCTGCATCAGACGAGCCTCGGACAACATCGCGCCCGGCGGCAGCTCCTGAAAGGTGATCATCTCCTCGAGCTGGTTGTACGCCTGATCGGCCTTGTTCGGCCTCTCCTGTGCCGTCATGGACGCTCCTTCCCGAGGTTTCCCCGCTCCGACTTCTCCCGCGGAGTCTCATTGTGCCGTTGTGACGGTTGACACATTACCTCATGCCGGTCTACAACGGATACATGACCGATATATCGGATGATCGCTGGAAGCTCACGCCTGACCAATCGCGGGATGGAGATCTCCCGGTGCTGGCGGAGGTGGACGTGCTTGTCGTGGGCGGCGGCGCCGCGGGGGTGGCCGCAGCCACGGTCGCAGCCGAGGCCGGCCTCCGGGTGATGCTGGTCGAGAAGTACGGCTTCTGTGGCGGCGCGGCCGTGGCCGGCATGTCCGGAACCGTGTGCGGGCTGTATCTGGCATCGGACGGCTCTGATGGCCCGAAGCAGGTCGTGTTCGGGTTCGCCGAGAGGTTCCGTCGCGGCCTGGAGGAGCGGGGCGGGCTGAGCGGACCACAACGGTACGGAAAGACCTGGACCGTCGCCCATGATCCGCTGGTCTGGCGCGAGGTCGCCGATCAGATGCTGGAAGCCGCGGGTGTTCAGCTGCTCTTGCACACCACCGTCGTCGGGGTTCTTCTCGAGGGCGAGACCCACGCCGGGGTGGTGGTCGAGTCCAGCGCCGGTCGGGCGATGATCCGCGCCGCCCGAACGATCGACGCCTCGGGAGACGGCGCCGTAGCCGCCCGCGCCGGCCACGACTACCGATTCGGCGATGCCGGGAGGATCCAGAACCCCACGATGTTCTTCCGCATCGGCAACGTCGACACCGACCGGTTCTGGGACTTCTACGGTGAGGACACGATCTGTCCCCCCGCGGTCACCGAGGCCATCCGCGCGGCACGGGACGAGGGGCTGGATCTGCCCCGCGACAAGATCTGGGTCTTTCGCACCACCCGTCCTGGCGAGCTGATGGTCAACGCCACCCGGTTGTCGGGGCGGGACGGACGGATGCTGAACGTGATCGACCCCGCCGACTTCACCGAGGCTGAGATCGTCGGTCGCCGCCAGGTCCGCGAGTACGCCCGGTTCCTCCAGCAGCATGTCCCCGGCTGCGAGGCCAGCCACGTGGTCGACACCGGGGTGGAGGCGGGCATTCGGCAGACCCGAACCATCGTAGGAGCCAAGACGCTACGCAACGCCGATGTGGTCGAGGCTCGCAAGTTCCCCGACGGCATCGCCCGCTCGCCGTGGCCGATCGAGCTGCACAGCGGCAACCAGCCCAAGCTGGAGTGGTTGCTCGACGACGTCTACGAGGTGCCGTATCTGACCTTGGTTCCTGCGACCGGGGAGAACCTGATCGTGGCTGGACGGTGCCTGAGTGCCGAGCACGAGGCGCTGGCCTCGGCTCGGGTGACTGCGCAGTGTTTCGAGTACGGGCACGCGGCCGCCGTGGCCTCAGTGCTCTCCCTGACTAGCGAGATGCGATACCGAGACATCCCCGGAGCCGACGTCCGTGCGGCCATGACCAAGAACGGAAGTGCACTATGACCGAGCTGCGCAGCAACTTCGAGCCAGGGACCACCCGATGGGCGGTACGGCGTGCCCAGTGGACGGCGATGGGGATGACGCCGGAAGAACAGGCTCGTCCCAAGATCGCGATCGTCAACACATCGTCTCGGCTCTCGGTGTGCTTCGCACACCTCGACGACGTCGCCCGTACGGTGGCCGAGGCGGTTCACAGGGCGGGCGGGCTCCCGCTGGAGATCCGTACGACCGCACCGAGCGACTTCGTCACCAGCGCCGGGCGCAAGGCGCGCTACCTGATGCCGACCCGCGACCTGATCGTCAACGACATCGAGGCCGCGGTGGAGGGGGCGGTGCTTGATGGCATGGTGTTGCTCTCCTCGTGCGACAAGACCACGCCCGCCCACTTGATGGCCGCGGCACGGCTCGACCTGCCTGCCGTAGTCGTGGTCGGCGGCTACCAGCGTGGTGGCACCTTCTCGGGTTGCTCGGTGGACATCGACACCGTCTATGAATCGGTGGGCCCGGTCGCCGCCGGAGAGATGAGCGTCGAGGAGCTCGGCGCCCTGGCCGACAGTGCGATCGAGGGCCCCGGAGTCTGTGCCGGACTGGCCACCGCCAACACGATGCATTGCCTCGCCGAGGCGCTGGGGATGACCATGCCCGGCTCTGCGCCTACCCGCGCCAACTCTCCGTCGATGCTGGAGCGGGCCGTGGCGGCCGGCGAGCGGATCGTCGAGATGGTCGCCGAGCAGCTGACCGCGCGCAAGGTGCTCACCCGGGAGGCGGTCGAGAATGCGATCGAGGTCGCCCTCGCGCTGGGAGGGTCGGTCAACTGCATGCGCCACCTCGCGGCCGTTGCCGCCGAGGCTGATCTCGACATCGACGTCGTCGGTGCCTTCGAGAGCCATGGCCGTGACGCGGTGCAGCTGGCGGCCATTCGCCCCAACGGCACCGACCAGGTCTGGGATCTGGACCGGATCGGCGGTGTCCAGACCGTTCTCCGCACCCTGCTGCCTCGGCTGCACGGTGAGGCGCTCACCGTGTCGGGGCGAACCGTCGCCGAGCTCGCGGCCGACGCGCAGCAGGCTGACGGACAGGTGCTTCACGAGCTGACCGACCCCATCAGGCCCGAGCCCGGGTTGCTGATCCTGCGGGGGTCGCTGGCCCCCGACGGTGCGATCGTCAAGGTCGCGGGTGTGGGCGCGGCCCGCCGTCAGTTCACTGGCCCCGCCTGCGTGTTCGCGGGTGAAGACGCCGCGATCGACGCTCTCGGCCGTGGCGAGGTCAAGCCCGGCCAAGTGATCGTGCTGCGGGGTATGGGCCCCCGCGGAGGACCCGGCACCGTCTTCGCGGCCAGCTTCGTCGCAGCCCTCAACGGCGCCGGACTCGGCGGGCAGGTCGCGGTGGTCACCGACGGTGAGCTCTCCGGTCTCAACCACGGTCTGGTGGTAGGACAGGTGATGCCGGAGGCAGCAGACGGCGGCCCGCTGGCCGGCGTCGGCGATGGCGACCAGATCCGAATCGATCTCGATGCCCGGTCCCTGGATGTCGACCCGGTACGCGATGGGGCGCCGGTTCGCGCATCAGACAGCAAGGACGAGGTGGGCTGGCTGGGTCAGTACGCCGTTCTTGTCGGCCCCGTCCAGACCGGTGCAGTGCTGCGCCGCCCCACAGGCCGCGGATGAGTTCGCCCCATCAAACAGGAGAAGATGATGAGTTCTGATTCCACCTTCAGCGACGCGCAACGGGCACAGGCTCGTAAAGCGGGGATCGCGGCGCTCGTCGGCACCACCCTGGAGTGGTACGACTTTCTGATCTACGGGACCGCGGCCGCGTTGATCCTGAACGAGCTGTTCTTCCCCAGCGTGAGCGCTGCGGCGGGCACCCTGGCCGCATTCGCCACCTACGCGATCGGATTCCTTGCCAGGCCGTTGGGCGGACTGGTGCTCGGAAACCTGGGGGATCGGATCGGCAGGCGCGCCATGCTGCTCCTCACGATCGTGCTCATGGGTGTGGCCACCACCCTGATCGGGCTGCTTCCCACGTACGCCAGTATCGGCGTCTGGGCGCCCGTGATCCTCATTCTCCTGCGGCTCCTTCAGGGCTTCGGGGCGGGCGGCGAATATGCGGGTGCCGTGGTGATGTCGGTCGAGCATGGCAACCAGTCCCGGCGCGGGGCCGCTGGAGCCTGGGCGCCGATGGGGTTCGCGCTCGCGACCTTGCTGTCGACCGGCATCTTCCAGCTCGTGGTCCTTCTTCCCGATGACCAGTTCCGTGCCTGGGGCTGGAGGGTTCCATTCCTCCTCGGCTTTGCCCTGCTCTTCGTCGGCTACTTCATCCGTCGACACATCCATGAGACCCCCGCATTCGAGAACGCACGAGAGCTGGAGCGGCAAGGCGCTGTCCAGCCGGCCAAGACGCCGGTGTTCGCGGTGCTGAAGGAGAACCCGCGCAGCTTCCTGGTCGTGGTCGGCGCCCGATTCGCCGAGAACGGCTTCGCCTACCTGTTCCCCGTGTTCGCAGTGGCGTACGCCATCAACGAGGTCGGATTGTCACGCCAGACCACCCTGCTCGCGGTCGTTGTCGCATCCGCGGTGCAGCTCGCTGCGATTCCGATCTTCGCGATCCTTTCAGACCGTGTGGGGCGGCGGCCCGTCTATGCCCTGGGGGCGGCTTTGTCCCTCGTATGGCTGGTGCCGTTCTTCGTCATCTTGGATACCGGCAACACGTTGCTGGTCATGTTCGCCATGGTGGTCGGCCTCGGCATCCTGTACCCCGCCATGCTGGCGCCTCAGGCGGCCTACTTCGCAGAGCTGTTCAGCACCAAGACACGGCTGTCGGGCTTTGCATTCGCACGGGAGATCGGCTCCGTGCTCGCCGGTGGATTCCTCCCCCTGGTTGCCACCGCTGTCCTGGCCTGGGCCGGCCACTGGTGGGCCGTTGTGGCGTACATGTCCCTGCTCACTGCTCTGACCTTGATAGCGCTCGCTTTCGGGCCTGAGACCCGCAGTACGAGCCTGATGGAGACCAAGCAGGACCCGACGGTAGACGAGGCTGCCGACCTAGAGCTGACATAGCACTTCTCGACAATCGGAGGCGGTGCGCCGGCCAGGCAAGCTTCGTGGGCGCACCGCCGTTTCCGATTCGCGTACATCTTCCGAACCTCGTGCACGCCAGATGCCTCGACCCCGAACACCGCTGCTGGTCAGAGTCAACAGCGCGTCAGCTGCTGCTTTCAGTGAGGTCTTCGAGAGCTTCCTTGCGCCCGTGGCCGTAGACGATGGAGCTACGGAACTGAACGACTTCACGGCGGCTGCTGAGATTGTCGACCAGGAAGGAGTGCAGTGCGGCGATGTCACGGACCCCGACGTGCAGGAGGAAGTCATCACCCCCGGCGAGCACGAAGACCGCCATCACTTCGGGCATCGCCAGCGCGTCATTGTGGAACTGGTCGATGAGGTCGCGGCTCAGTGGTCGTACCTGGGTGAACACCATCGCCTCGACGGACCGGCCGAGGGCCCCGAGGTCCACGGCCGTGTGGAAGCCCGTGATCACGCCTCGGGACTCGAGCCGACGTACGCGCTCGGAGCATGTTGAGGGCGCAGCGCCTGCGATCGCGGCCAGCTCGCGCATCGGGATCCTGGCGTCTCGCTGGAGCGCTTCCAGTATCCGGCGATCGGTCCGATCAAGGTTCGGAGTTTCGCTCATTTTCCGATCATATAGCCGACGGCCACCGCATGACCGGGTGAACCGTCCAGACTTCTATCTATGAGCCGATCAGACCTTCAATCCACCCGTTTCGATCATGAAGTGCTGCGCGTCGAGCGCGGTCCTCGTTCTGATGTCGCCATCGCCGTTGCCGTTCATTCAACGCAGGCGGGCCCTGCGATCGGCGGATGCCGGATCAAGTCCTACCCCGACTGGCGCGACGGGATCACCGACGCGACGCGCTTGGCTGCTGCGATGACCGAGAAGTGCTTGCTGGCGGGGCTCCCGCACGGTGGTGGGAAGGCCGTCGTGATGGATCCAGGGAATCTCCACGACGCTGATGTACGTCACCTGGTCCTGGAGGACCTCGCCGACGTCATCACCGGACTCGGCGGGACCTACATCACCGGTCCAGACATCGGCTCGACCCCAGAGGACATGGACGCCATCCACCAGCTGACTGGCGGCCTCTCCTTCTGCCGCCCCGAGGCCAGCGGAGGCAGCGGCAACTCGAGCAACGCGACGGCGCAGGGAGTGATCGCGGCCCTGGTCGCCGGCGCGGAGCACGTCTTCTCGACGAGCTCACTGTCAGGGCTTCGGGTCGGGATCATCGGCTATGGCAGCGTCGGCAGTCTGGTCGCCGAGTCGCTGGCGTCACGTGGATGCACGGTGACGGTGGCTGAGGCGAATCAGCGGCGGCGCGACGATGTCGAAGCCGCCGGCCTGGCCTGGGCACGGGGCGACCTTCTCGACGAGGACCTCGACATCCTCGTGCCGGCCGCGGTCGGTGGCTTGCTGTCTCCAGAGAGCGCTCGCGCATGTCGATCTCGGCTGGTCGTCGGTCCGGCCAACAACCAGCTCACAGACGAAGGTGTCGCCTCGATCTTGCATGAGAACGGCACCACCTGGGTGCCTGATGTCGTCGCGAGTGCGGGCGGCATCATTCACGCGGTCTGCCGGGAGGAGATGGGCCTGGACGAGCAGGAGACGGCCAGTCGCGTCGCCGCGATCGGCGCCACCACGGCGGAGATCCTTGCAGAGTCACGCGACGTGGCGATCACCCCGCAGGCTACCGCCCGCAACATCGCCGCGCGTCGGCTGAAGGAGATGGCATGAGCAGCCCTGCTGCCCCGCCTGCCCAACGCGTCGTACTCGTGGTCCGTGAGGACCTGCCGGTGGGGCAGGCCGTCAATGCGGGCACCGTGCTAGGGGCGAGCGTCGGTTCTCTGCTCGAACTCCCCTTGGGGGCGGGTGGCGCCGATGCTTCCGGAACCAGCTATGGCGGCATCGTCACCACGCCAGTACCGGTGCTGGCGGCCGGCGAGAAGGAACTCACGCGGCTGTTCCGTGCGGCGAACATCGACGAACGCCTGGTGGCGCTGTCGCTCACCGAGACCGCCCGTCGCGCCCGCACCTATGAGGTGTACCTGGCGAGTCTGGCCGATACGGACGAAGCCGATCTCGACATCGCGGCACTCATCGTCGCGGGGCCGCGAAACCGCGTCACGCGGGCGACGAAGCATCTACCTCTTTTCGGAGCCGACTCTGCTTGACGACTGACGTGGACATGCAACATTCTCCAGATCATTGCATTTCTGCATTGAATCTGGATATGTTGCAGATCCACCCTCTGAAAGGAGCCCGCGATGTCGGCGCCGGGCGAACGTCCTCGCACAACGAGGTTGTCGCGGAGCCTGCATGGCCCCAAGGCGGCAGACCGGACCGGGCCGCTGATGGCGTTCGACATCTCCAGGAAGGCATTCATTGCCGGAGAGCGCGTGGACATGCAGGGGTTGGCCTCGACGCTCGGAGTGGACCGGGCCACGCTCTTTCGCTGGGTCGGGAACCGTGACCAGCTGTTGGGAGAGGTGATCTGGTCGGTCGCAGAGCCGACGCTGCGCCGAGCGTTCGACGCTGCCGAAGGAGAGGGAGCCGAGAGGGTTTCCGATGCCATCGCGGGGTTCGTCGTGGCGGTCACCGAGGCAGAGTTCTTCGGTGTCTACCTCAGACGCGAGCGCGAACGCGCCCTGCGACTCCTGACCACGCAGGCGAGCAGCTTCCAGCACAGGCTGATCGGTGCCTTCGAGGAGCTCCTGGTCAAGGAGAACGTGGCTTCGGGGGCAACTGGCCTATTACCCGTGCGCGACCTCGCCTACGTGATCGCGCGTATCTGCGAGTCGTTCATCTACTCCGACCAGATCACTGGCGAACCCCCGAATCCCGACAAGGCGGCGCTGGCCATCGCGGCCCTTCTGGGCGTCGTTCACGAAAGGCATTCCAGCGCGGACCACGACACCAACGGAGAGGTCGGATCATGAGGTCGAACATGCGTCAGGCACGGGTCAAGGCAGCCATGACGGCCGTCGTCACGATGGCAATGCTGTCGCTCGGCGTCGGCCCTGCCGGAGCCGATCCCACGGTTTCCGTCGGTGCTGATGCCGAGGGCTACGCTCCCGTCGACCGCCCGGGCCCAGCCCTCGAGGTGCCCGCCGCGAAGCTCGCCGCCAGCGTCGAATGCACTGCCAACGCCACCCGTGCGACCAGGGAGGTGGCCCTGTTCGTGCCCGGAACCACATTGACTCCGGACGAGTTCGCTTGGAACTGGTTCAATGCACTGGATGACCTCGGGTTCCCGTACTGTGCCGTCACCCTGCCCGGCAACGCCATGACCGACGCCCAAGTTTCGGCCGAGTACGTCGTCTACGCGATCCGTCACGTGAACAGGATCAGCGGCCGCAAGGTGGACATCCTCGGACACAGTCAAGGCGGCACTGAGCCTCGCTTCGCGTTGCGCTTCTGGCCAGACCTACGGCAGATGGTCGACGAGTACATCGCCTTCGGCGCGACCAACCATGGGAGCCCGCTGATCCACGCCCTGTGTCCACCGGCTCTGGGCTGTGCCCCCTCCTTGCATCAGCAACTTCCCGACTCGGAATACATCAAGGCGATGAACTCGGGCCAAGAGACCTTCCCCGGCATCTCCTACACCAACATCTACACCCGCACGGACGAGTTCGTGCAGCCGAACCTGGACGACACCGGCACCTCCAGCCTCCACGGCGGCGGAGGGCGGATCACCAACGTCGCGATCCAGGACGTCTGCCCGGCAGACCTTGCGAGCGAGCACATCGCCATCGCGACCTACGACCCGGTGGGCTATGCGTTGGCCCTTGACGCGCTCACACATGACGGGCCGGCGGATCCAGCTCGGATCGCCCCCTCGACGTGCCGCAGGACGTTCATGGCGGGGGTCGATCCGGTCACCTTCGCCACGGACCTGGCCGCTCTGGACGCGACGATCGCCCGGGAGCTCGCGCTCCACCCCAGGGTGCAACGCGAGCCGGCCCCGAAGCCGTACGTCTTCGCGGACTAGGTCGAAGAGGGCTTGATGCTGCGCTGTGCCGACGTCACGTCGTGACGTAGGCCCGCAGATGGGCCATCGTCGCGTCGAGCAGGTCGGGGAGCGAGGCGTCCTCGTCGGCGAGCCATGCCTGGTAGGAGGTCAGGGCGAGGGCGAGGGAGACCTGGCCGATGGTCTGGGGGAGGAGGTCGTCGGGGCGCCCATCGGTGCGCTCGGCGACGTACTCGGCGATGACCTCGCGCCAACTGGCGTAGCGGAGCACCGAGTGGGCCTGTAGCGCCGGGGTGGTCAAGATCAGGCGCATCCGGTCGCGGTGGCTGGGGCTGGCGTCGGTGGGGAAGTCGTTGAAGGCGAGTACGCCGCGGTGGATCGCCTCGTGCAGCGGGAGGTCGGCGGGCATGGCGTGCAGGATCTCGCGGAAGCCGTCGAGGGTGCGGTCGAACTGACCCCAGGGGATGTCGTTCTTGGAGGGGTAGTAGCGGGTAATCGTGCGCCTGCCGACCCCGATCGCCTCGCCGATGTCGTCGAGGGTGGTGGCCTCGAAGCCCCTGGACACGAAGAGCCGGAAGGCGGCCTGCTCGATCTCCGCGTGCGTGGTCGCGGCGGGGCGTCCGCGGAGCGAGCTGCGCCGCGTCGCGGGAGCGGGGCTGGTCGGCATTCGTCGGAATCTATCAGCCGCCTCAGGCGCGCCGACGGCAAAAGAGTTCCAGGTTCGAGACAACCTCTATCTTTTTGACCTTGAGTGTCATTAATGTGTTGTGCGTCACCCGAGATGAAGGAGAGCTGTCATGAACCCTGAAGAGAACACCCAGGTCGTGGACGAGGCCCTGACCGAGGAGTCGCTGATCGAGGAGGTCTCGATCGACGGCATGTGCGGCGTCTACTGATGCTCGTCACGCTGGAGAGCGCGTGGGCGCTGTCGCCGTCGGTCGAGCTGCGGCCCGAACCCTTCGGGGCGCTGGCCTACCACTTCGGGAACCGGAAGCTGACCTTCCTCAAGCGTCCCGAGCTGGTGGCGGTCGTACGTGCCCTGGGGTCGCACCCGGACGTGCGCGGTGCGCTCGTGGCATCGGGGGTGCCGGAGGGCCAGCACGCTGCGTACGTCGCTGCGCTCTCCGGCCTGGCCCGGACCGACATGATCCGTCCCGTGACGTGAGGAGCCTGTGATGAAGCTGGTGGAGCACTTCGAGCTCGGCCTGGATGCGCCGATCTGCCTGACCTGGGAGCTGACGTATGCGTGCAATCTGGAGTGCGCGCACTGCCTGTCGAGCAGCGGCCGGCGCGACCCGCGTGAGCTGACTACCGAGCAGTGCGAGTCGGTGATCGACGAGCTGCAGCGGATGCAGGTCTTCTACGTGAACATCGGCGGTGGCGAGCCGACCGTACGTCCCGACTTCTGGCACCTGGTCGAGTACGCCGTCGCCCACGATGTCGGGGTGAAGTTCTCGACCAACGGCGTTCGGCTCACGCCGGAGCGGGCGCGGTGGCTGGCCGCGAGCGACTACGTGGATGTCCAGATCTCGCTCGACGGGGCAACGGCCGAGGTCAACGACCGGGTGCGGGGGACGGGGTCCTACGACACTGCGATCACCGCGCTGCGCAACCTGCACGAGGCGGGGTTCCGCGACGCCAAGCTCAGCGTGGTCTGCACCCGGGAGAACATCGGGCAGCTCGACGAGTTCAAGGCGATCGCCGACCGGTTCGGGGCGACGCTGCGGCTGACCCGGCTGCGTCCTTCGGGCCGCGGCGCCGATGTGTGGGACGAGCTCCACCCGCTGCCTGAGCAGCAGCGGGAGCTCTATGAGTGGCTTGTCGCCAACGGCGAGGACGTGTTGACCGGCGACTCGTTCTTCCATCTGGCCGCCTTCGGGCCCGAGGACGGCAGCGGTGCGTTGCCGGGGCTCAACCTGTGCGGCGCCGGCCGGGTGGTGTGCCTGATCGACCCTGTCGGGGATGTCTACGCCTGTCCGTTCGCGATCCACGACCAGTTCCTGGCCGGCAACCTGCTCACCGACGGCGGCTTCGACAAGGTGTGGAAGACCTCGGCGCTCTTCCAGGAGCTGCGTGAGCCGCAGACCGGTGGGGCCTGCTCGGGCTGCGCCCACTACGACTCCTGCCGCGGCGGCTGCATGGCTGCGAAGTTCTTCACCGGCCTGCCGCTGGATGGGCCGGACCCGGAGTGCGTCCAGGGGTACGGCGAGACTGCGCTGGCCGGTGCCCGGACCATTCCCGCGGTCGGTCAGGACCACTCCCGCAGCACCCCGAGCCGCAACGCGCCGGTGCTGCTGACGCTCTCCCGACGGCGTCCGAACTCGGATCTGGCCCCACCCGTGAGCCCGCCGGTGAGTGCGTGCGCCGAGTCGCCGCTGGCCGGCTTCGCACGCAACTGACCTTTGAGAACAGAAGCGAGAAGAGACATGGCCTGGAAGAACCCCTGGAAGCAGAACCCGTGGTTCGAGTCCGTCGCGGTGGCGCAGGAGCGTGCCCGCAAGCGGCTGCCGAAGCCCGTGTACGCAGCTCTGCTGGCCGGTTCGGAGCGCGGCCAGACGATCGCGGACAACCAGCAGGCGTTCGCCGATCTCGGGCTGGCGCCGCATGTGGCCGGCCACCATGACAAGCGCGAGCTGGCGACCTCGGTGCTGGGCCAGGAGATCGGGTTCCCGGTGATCATCTCGCCCACCGGCGTACAGGCAGTCCATCCCGACGGTGAGGTCGCGGTCGCGCGGGCGGTGGCGGCCCGGGGCACGGTGATGGGGCTGTCCAACTTCGCCTCGAAGTCGGTCGAGGAGGTCGTGGCGGCCAACGCGGCGACGTTCTTCCAGATGTACTGGACCGGCGACCGCGACGTGATGATCCGCCGGATGCGCCGGGCCCACGCGGCCGGGGCGAAGGCGCTGATCGCCACCCTCGACTGGTCCTTCTCCATGGGCCGTGACTGGGGCAGCCCCGAGATCCCCGAGAAGGTCGACCTCTCCGCGATGCTCAGGTTCGCGCCCCAGGTGATGAGCCGGGGGAGATGGCTGGCGGCGTACGCCCGCAGCGGCGGCATTCCCGACCTGACCGCCCCCAACCTGGCACCGATCGCCGACGACGGCAGCCTGGGGGAGCCGCCCACGTTCTTCGGTGCCTACTACGAGTGGATGACCACGCCGCCGCCGTCGTGGGACGACGTCGCCTGGATGGTGAGCACCTGGAAGGAGCTGAGCGGAGGCAAGCCGTTCATGCTCAAGGGCGTGTGCCGGGTCGACGACGCGCTGCGCTCGGTCGACGCGGGTGTGGACGCGATCTCGGTCTCCAACCACGGCGGCAACAACCTCGACGGCACCCCGGCCACCATTCGGGTACTGCCCCCGATCGCCACCGCGGTGGGCGACCAGATCGAGGTGCTCCTCGACGGCGGCGTACGCCGCGGCTCCGACGTCGCCAAGGCGCTCGCCCTGGGTGCACGTGCGGTGATGGTCGGGCGCGCCTACCTGTGGGGCCTGGGTGCCAACGGTCAGGCCGGCGTCGAGAACGTCCTCGACATCCTCCGCAACGGCCTCGACTCCGCGGTCCTCGGCATGGGCAAGGCCTCCATCCACGACCTCACCCCGGAGGACCTGGTGATCCCCGACGGCTTCGAGCTCGCCCTGGGCCGCCCACTGGACCGGCCGTGAGCCTGGTCGACCGTCCCTGGCCGGAGATCGTGCCGGGCGGCGCGGTCCTGGTGCCGGTGGGGTCCACCGAGCAGCACGGCCCACATCTGCCCCTCGACGTCGACACGGTGATCGCGACCGCGGTGGCCGACGAGCTCGCCCCGCTCATCGGCGCGTCCGCCGCCCCGGCGGTGCCGATCGGTGCCAGCGGGGAACACCAGTCGTTTCCCGGGACCATCTCGATCGGGACCGCGGTGCTGACCTCGGTCCTCGTCGAGCTCGGCCGCTCGCTGACCACCTGGGCCTCCCGGGTCGTCCTGGTCAACGGTCACGGCGGCAACCTGGACGCGGTCACGGCCGCCGTCACCGTCCTTCGCGCCGAGGGGAGGGAGGTCTCCTGGGTGCCCTGCCAGGTCCCGGACGCGGATCCGCACGCCGGCCACACCGAGACCTCGCTCATGCTGCACCTGGCCCCCGAACGGGTACGTCTGCGGCAGGCCGTCCCCGGCAACACCCGCCCGATCGCCGAGCTGCTGCCGGCGATGCGGGCAGGCGGCGTCGAAGCGGTCTCAGCCAACGGCATTCTCGGCGACCCGACCGGAGCGAGCGCCGAGCACGGCAAGCGCATCCTCGAGGCGATGGTCGTCGGTGCCTATGACCGTCTCCGGATGGGAGCGGCGGCACGATGAGTGTCGAGGCGGGACGGGTGGCGCTGGTGACCGGCGCCGCGCGCGGGATCGGCGCGGCGACCGTGCGCGGTCTGGTGGCCGAGGGCGTACGCGTCGTCGCGCTCGACTGGTGCGCGGGCGAGGACTCTCCGGCCGGCTATCCCCAGGCCACGAAGGCCGACCTGGACACCCTGGTCGCCTCGCTGCCGACCGGCTGGGTCGAACCGGTCGTCGGTGACGTACGGGACCCAGCGGCGCTGACCGCCGCGGTCGATGCCGCGCAACAGAGGTGGGGTCGGCTCGACATCGCCGTCGCAGGTGCGGCGGTGATCGCCGGCGGACGCCCGCTGTGGGAAGACACCTCGCTCGCCCTGCAGTGGCAGATCGACGTCGCCGGGGTCTGGAACACCGCGGCGGCCGCCGTCCCGGCGATGCTCGCCGGGCCCGATCCCAGCGGCTGCCGGTTCGTCGCGCTCGCCTCCGCCGCGGGCTCGCGCGGGCTGTTCCACCTCGCCGCCTACAACGCCGCGAAGCATGCCGTGGTCGGTCTGGTGCGAGGCCTGGCCGCCGACCTGGCCGGCACGGGCGTGACCGCCTGCGCCGTCTCACCGGGCTCCACCGACACCGCGATGCTCGCCGCGACCGCGGACCTCTACGGGGTCGGCCCGGACGACCTCGCCGCACACCAGCTCCTGCGCCGCCCGCTCACGCCCGACGAGGTCGCCGCCACCGTCGTACACGCCTGCTCGCCTGCCGGGGCGGTGCTCAACGGCTCGGTCGTCGCCGCTGACGGAGGCTTCAGCGGATGACACAACGGATGACGCTGCCGCATGGGTTCACGGTGCGGGTGCGCGATGACGTACGTCTCCTGCCGACGGCGGACGGTGGGTTGTCGCTGGTAGGAGGCTCCCCGTTGCGGTCCATGCGCTTGGCGTCCGCGGCTGCCGACCGGGTGGCCGGCAGGCAGGTGCAGGTCCACGATGCCACCTCCGAACTCGTCGCTCGCCACCTGCTCGACGGCAACCTCGCCGATCCCGCGGGCCTGGCGCCCGTCGACCCGGCCGAGCTCACGGTCATCGTCCCGGCCCACGACCGGCCCGAGCTCCTCGACCGCTCTCTGGCCGCGCTGAGCGGGCTCGGCGTCATCGTCGTCGATGACGCCTCCCGCGACCCGGACGCCGTCGCGGAGGTCGTACGTCGCCACGGCACCACCCTCCTCGCGCTGACCGACAACCTGGGACCCGCCGGCGCCCGCAACGCCGGACTCGCCCAGGTCGACACGACCTACGTCGCCTTCGTCGACTCCGACGTCACCGCCGCCCCGGACATGCTCGCGCAGCTGGCCGGTCATCTCGCGGACCCTCGGGTCGCGCTGGTGGGGCCGCTGGTGCGAGGGCACAGCGACAAGGCTCGGCCGGCGTGGTTCGAACGCCACGACATGGCCGCCTCCTCGCTCTCCCTGGGCACCAGAGCCTGCTCGGTGCGCCCCGGCGCGGCCGTCGGCTGGCTCCCGTCGGCCTGCCTGGTCGCCCGCACCTCGACCCTGCGAGAGGTCGGTGGGTTCGCCGGCGACCTGCGCGTGGGCGAGGACGTCGACCTGGTCTGGCGCCTGGTCGAGGCCGGGCACGGGGTCCGCTACGCGCCGGATCTCGAGGCTCTGCACGAGGTCCGCGGCACCGTACGCGGCTGGCTCGGCCGCAAGCTCGTCTACGGCACCGGGGGTGCCGAGCTCGGGCGCCGCCACGGGGACGCGATCGCCCCGGCCGTACTCTCCCCGGCCATGGCCGCCGCCGGAGCCGCGATCCTCGCCGGCCGCTGGTGGTCGGCGCCCGCGGCGCTCGCCTCGCTGGTCTGGGGCAGCCGCGTCGTCTCGGATGCCCTTCCCGACGTACCCGGCCGCCGTGGCCTCGCCTCCCGCCTCGCCGTGAGAGGACTCGGCTGGTCGCTGCGCCAGGAGTCAGCGCTCCTGCTGCGTCACTGGTGGCCGCTCACGCTGGTCGCCTGTCTGTTCAGTCGCACCGCACGCCGGATGGTGCTCGTCGCGCTCGTCGTCGACACCGCCGTCGCCTTCCATGAGACCGACGTCCGGCCCACGACCCTCCTAGGTCGCCGCCTCGATGACCTCGCCTACGGCGCCGGACTCTGGCTCGGCGCCGCGAGATCGCGGTCCGTGCAGTGCCTCGCCCCGCGCCTCGTGCGCCGGGCATCCCGATAGACCCTAAGGGACTTTCGAAAGAAACTTGCATACTTTCGCATGGTGAATTTGGACTATTGACTGGTGCTTGGCTGAAACCGTAAGTTGACGATCGCACAACGTGACGCAGGTCACAGTTGCGGCTCACTTGGCTTCACCCTCCCGAAGGAGCACTGATGCGCAACCGTCCCACCCCTGCCGCGAACCACGAGGTTCCGGCTATCGCACGCAAGCTCGGGCTCAACCGTCGGCAGCTGCTGGCGGCCACGACAGGCATGGCCGCGGCGGGAATCGCCCTCGGCGGTGTCCCTCTCGCTGGATCCGCAGCAGCCGACGCGCTGCTGATCCCGCGGCCGCGGCGCGGCATCATCCTCTACACGGTGCGCGACGCGATCAGCCGCGACCCGGCCACCAGCCCGTACGCCTCGGGGTTCAAGGCGGTCTTCGAGGAGCTGTCGAAGATCGGCTACCGGCAGATCGAGTTCGCAGGCTACAACCAGAACGCCAACGCTCCCGGCGGCAACGTCAACAACATCGATGGCGCACACCAGTTGCGGATGTGGCTCGATGACAACGGCCTCGAGGCCGAGGGGAACCACGGGTCGGTCCCTTCCACGATCACCGATGCGTCGCTGGCCTCGTTCGACGCGGCGTGCGAGATCGCGAACATCTTGGGGATGAGGCACATCGGGACCGGAAGCGATCCCACCGGGTCGGCCTACCTGGCCGACTGGCAGGCCGCAGCCGATCGCTGGAACATCCTCGGCGAGCGAGCAGCCGGACACGGGCTCAAGCTCTACACGCACAACCACGACATCGCGTACAGCTTCCTCTTGGACAGCGGACCCACCGACGCGCTGGGCCGCCCGACCCGGTCGTCCGGGGTGCGCCGGCTGGAGTGGTTCTTGGCGAACACGGACCCCGGCTACGTCTCGCTGGAGATGGACATCTACTGGGCGCACGTCGCCCAGTACAAGCACCACACCTACACCGCTGCCGACGGCAGTCTCGTCGAGGACCGCTTCGACCCGCTCGAGGTCGTCAAGTCCGCGCCGATGCGCTTCCCGCTGTTCCACGCCAAGGACGGCAAGAAGGACGAGACGCAGGCCAACGGCTATGTGATGGCGCCGTTCGGGGAGGGCGACATCGACTACCAGGCCTTCTTCGGCGACATGCCGGCGCGCGGCTACCACAACCCGATGTGGGAGCAGGACACCGCGCCCGGCGGTGCGATGAACCCAGGCCAGTCCCTGGCCTTCGCCAAGCTGAGCTACCAGAACATGGACGAGCTCCGCGGCTGACCGGCCGCCACCTCTCCCTTCGCGAACAGCCGGAGCGCGCCCTCACCGGGTCGCGCTCCGGCCACCGGCGTGCTCGCACGCCGTTCCGGCTTCGCCCGCCCTCGCTCTCCAAGGAACCGTCATGCCCATACCCAGCTCAGCCGGTGGGGTACCCCGCCGTCGTGCCCGGCGATCACTCCTCGCGGTGACCTCCGGGCTCGCGCTCGCTCTCGCCTCCGGGGTCGCACTCGCGACGCCCGCTGCCGCCCACGACGGCGTCGACCACGGCACCGAGCCCGGGGCCGGTCTCGCCCTGGACTGGTCCAACTACGAGAAGGTCACTCTCACCAAGGACACCGGTGAGCCGATCGACATGGCCGTCCTGCCGGACCGGCGCGTGCTCACCACCGCGCGCAACGGCGACATCCGGCTCGTCGACCCCGACGCCGGTACGACCCGCGTGGTCAACACGATCGCGACGTACAACAACTCTGAGGACGGCCTGCAGACGGTCACCCTCGCGCCCGACTTCGAGGAGTCGGGCTGGGTCTACCTCTACTACGCGCCGCGCACCATGACCGGCCCGTACCCGACGACCACTCCGTCCGGCTCGGCACCGAACACGCTGCCCGCCGGTCAGACCGAGGCCTACTGGGACCAGTGGAAGGGCTACAACCAGCTCACCCGCGTGAAGTGGGACGAGGCCGCCGACAAGCTGGACCTTGCGACCGAGCAGGTGATCCTCAAGGTCGAGGTGCAGCGCGGTCAGTGCTGCCACGTCGCCGGCGACGTCGACTTCGACGACCAGGGCAACCTCTACCTGGCCACGGGTGACAACACCCCGGCAGGTACGCCGGGCGCGAACGGGTTCGCGCCCAACAACGACGCCCCAGGGTTCAACCCCGGCTTCGACTCCCGCCGCGGCGCGGGCAACACGAACGACCTGCGCGGCAAGATCCTGCGGGTCGCGGTCCAGGAGGACGGCTCCTACACCATCCCCGAGGGCAACCTCTTCGCCCCCGGCACGGAGAAGACGAGACCGGAGATCTTCGCGATGGGTCTGCGCAACCCGTTCCGGATCGATGTCGACGCCGCCACGGGCTCGGTGAGCTGGGGCGACTACGGCCCGGACGCCGGGGCGCCGAACCCGGAGCGTGGCCCGATGGGGTACGTCGAGTGGGAGACGACCGCGATCGACGAGCCGATCAACGGCGGCTGGCCCTACTGCACCGGCGACCACTTCAACTACAACGAGTGGGACTTCGAGACGGCGACGCCGGGGGAGTTCTTCGACTGCGCCGCTGGTGCGGAGAACAACTCGCGATGGAACACGGGACTCTCGACGGTCCCGCCGGCCACGGCTGCGACCCTCTACTACGGCGACAACAACACCCACCAGCCGTGGCCGGAGCTGACCGACTTCGGTCCGGCGGGCGGCCAGGGACCCATGGGCGGTCCGGTGTACCACTACGACGCGGAGAACCCCTCGCCGACGAAGTTCCCCGAGTACTGGGACGGCAAGGCGTTCTTCGCCGAGTTCTCCCAGGACTACCTGGCGGCGTTCACCGTCGACTGGCCCAGTGGCCCGGTCTCGCACATCGAGCAGTTCCTGCCCAACACCGATCTCGAGACGAACCGGCAGCCGATCACCGACAGCCCGATCGACATCGAGTTCGGGCCGGACGGATCGCTGTACGTCCTCGACTACGGTGATGGCTTCTTCCGCGCCAACCCGGACGCCGGGCTCTATCGGATCGACTACAGCGTCGGCAACAAGGCACCGCGAGCCGACATCGTCGCCGACCCCATCTCCAGCAGCTCGGCACCGCTGACCGTCGACTTCGACGGCTCGGGCTCGGTCGACCCTGAAGGCGGCGCGCTCACCTACGAGTGGGACCTGGACGGCAACGGCACCTTCGACGCCACCGGGGCGACCACGACGCACACGTACGCCGAGCTCGGCCGCTACACCGCCCGGCTCCGGGTCACCGACGCCGAGGGGCGTCGCGGCATCACCTCGACCTCGATCAGCGTGGGCAACGTAGCGCCGACGATCGAGGTGGCCACGCCGGCCGAGGGAGGCTTCTTCGACTGGGGTCAGGCGGTGCCGTTCGATGTGAAGACCGACGATGCCGAGGACGGCAACGCGACGGTGTGCTCACGGGTGACCTGGACGTTCGGCCTCGGCCACGACGTCCACGCCCACCCGCTCAGCCAGGGGACCGGGTGCCGATTCGCGATCCCGACGCCCGCCGACGCCACCGAGCACGGCGAGACGGAGAACATCTACGGAGTCGTCGTCATCGGCTACACCGACAACGGCGCCAACGGTGTCCCGGCGGCCCGGTCCGAGGTGTCGATGATCCTCAACCCGAAGTCGCAGGAGGCCGAGTGGGCCGACGCCTCCGAGGGCGTCGCCATCGCTCCGGACGACACTGCCAGCGGCCTGCGGAAGGTCACCTCGCTCGATGCGGGCGACTGGCTCTCCTGGAAGCCCGTCAACCTCGCCGGCATCACCTCGGCCAAGCTGCGCGCCAGCGGCACCGGCACCGTGGAGCTGCGATGGGGGTCGGCCAATGCGACGCCATTCGCCTCCTTCGACGTCGCCGGCGAGGACTGGTCCGAGACGACGTCTGACCTGACCGGAGCGCCGTCGGGCAGCGGCGAGCTGTTCGTGACCTCCACTGGCGGCGTCACCTTGGATCGGATCAGGTTCGTCGGCGACGGCTTCGCCGACGTCACGGCTCCCACGGTCTCCGCGACGCTCAACCCGGCGCAGCCGACCGGGCAGAACGGCTGGTGGACGGGGAACGTGTCGGTGGCGGTCGCCGCGACCGACAACGGCACCGTCGCCTCACGGCAGCGCTCGACCAACGGTGGCCAGACCTGGGAGAACGCGAACAACCCGCTCACTGTGTCCGCGGAGGGCGTCACGACCGTGCACTACCGCGCGACCGACAACGGCGGCAACGTCTCCGAGGTAGGACAGGTCGTAGTGCGGATCGACAAGACCGCTCCGCAGGTCGCGGTCGACGGTGTCACCGACGGCGCCACGGTCGGCAACTCCGGGAATGCGTCATGGTCGGCCACCGACGCCACCTCCGGTGTCGGGTCCGTGACCGCGACCCTGGACGGTGCCGCAGTCACAGGCGACGTACTTGCCCTGTGGCGACTCTCGCTCGGGTCACACACCCTCGCGATCACCGCGACCGACAAGGCGGGACACGCGACGACGAGAACGGTGACGTTCACGACCACCACCTCGTTGGCCGAGCTCACCGCCCTGACCGAGCGGCTCGCCCGCTCCGGTGAGATCACGCCCGCGGGGGAGAGCGTCCTCGAGAAGCGGCTCAGGCAGGCGGCCAAGCATGTCGACGCCGGGCGCCTCGCCTCCGCGCGGTCGCAGCTGGGGGAGTACGCCGACCTGGCGGCCAGCTCGCTCAACGTCGCCGATGCCGAAGCTCGTGCCGCCCTGCAGCGGGACGCCAGGGCGGTGATCAGCCAACTCTGAGGTGACTCATCCGTGCGGGTCCAAGGGCATGCCCTTGGACCCGCACCGGCGTGTAGGTCAGTCGGTGAGGAAGTCGGCGGCGACCGGGGCGAACTTCTCGTAGAACTGGAAGATCCCGCCGTGACCGGAGTTGGGGTAGATGATCAGCTGGCTGCCCTTGATGCGGCGATGGAGGTCTTCGGAGAGAGCCGTGGGCACCATCCGGTCGTGGTCGCCGTTGGCGATCAGCGTCGGCATGGTGAGCGCCGAGAGATCTGACGGGGCGGAGCGACCGTACTTCTGGATCGCCTTCAGCTGGGTGCGCAACGCCTTGATGGTGGCCGGCCGGTCGCGGTCGATGGTGCGTTCCTGGAGCCGCTTGACGAACGCCTTCGCGGCCGATTTTCCGGTGGCGTCGCGGTTGAAGAAGAGGAACTCCTTGGGGTCCGACCTGGTCAGCGTCGCCCGGAGGATGTCCCGGTAGGTGACTCCGGCGACCTTCTCGATGTCCTTGCCGCCCCGGGGCCCGGTCCCGGTCAGCACGAGCCTTCGGACCAGGCCGGGGTGCTCGAGGATCAGGTCCTGGGCGATCATGCCGCCCATCGAGAAGGAGAAGATGTCGATCTCCTCGAAGCCGAGCGCCGCGATGAACTCGTAGGCGTGATCGGCGGCTTCCTCGATGGTGTCGGGCACCTCTCCGGTCGAGGCGCCGACGCCGCGCTGGTCGAAGGTGATGACGTGTCGCTTCTCGGCGATGGGGTCGACGATGCGGGGGTCCCAGTTGTCCAGGGTCGCCGCGAGATGGACGAAGAAGATGACGGGTACGCCGCCCTTCGGGCCGAGCTCGCGGTAGGCGTACGTCACGTCGCCGACGGTGACGGAGCGGGTCGGGGCCTGCTCGTAGGAGGTGATGACGGGCTCGTTGCCGGGGATGCTCATCGGGTCACCACGATCTTGCCGTTGGCCTTGCCCTGCTCGACGTACGCCATCGCTTCGATCGTGTCGGCGAAGGGAAAGGTGCGGTCGAGGACCGGCCGGAGGATGCCGTCGTCGTAGAGCGCGGCGAGGGTCGTGAGCTGGGTGCCGTTCGCCTCCATGAAGAGGAACGAGTAGCGCACGCCGAGCTTCTTGGCGCGGGACCGGATCTTGCGGCTCAACAGGGCCATGACGGGCTTGAGGAGCGGCTTGGCCAGCTGGTCCGCCATGTGCGGGTCGGGTGGACCGACCACGCTGATCGCCAGACCGCCCGGCTTCAGGACGGTCAGCGACTTCTCGAGGCTGGCGGTCCCGAGGGAGTCGAGCACGACGTCGTAGCCGGACAGGACCTCGGCGAAGTCGGTGCTGGTGTAGTCGATGACCTCGTCGGCACCGAGCGCCCGGACCCTTTCGACGTCTCGGGTGTGGGCGGTGGTCGCGACGTAGGCACCGAGGTGCTTGGCGACCTGAATGACGGTGGAGCCGAGGCCACCGCCTCCGGCGTGGACCAGGACCTTCTGGCCGGGCTTGACGCTGGCCAGGCCGACCAGGGCCTGCCATGCGGCGAGGGCGACCAGGGGTACTGCCGCGGCCTCCTCGAACGACAAGGACCTCGGCTTGAGGGAGATGTCGTCGGCGTCGATGGCGATCTGCTCGGCGAAGGTGCCGATGCGCAGGTCGCGCGGCCGGGCGTAGATCTCGTCGCCGACCTTGAAGTCACGGACCTCCGGCCCGACCTCGGTGATCACGCCGGAGACGTCGTGGCCGAGGGTGAAGGGCGGCTTGTAGTTCAGCAGCTGCTTGAACTCCCCGTTGCGGACCATCTTGTCGAGCGGGTTGATGCTCGCGGCGCGGACGTCGACCAGGACGTCGCGAGGCCCTACCGTCGGCGCCGGGACAACGGCCGCCTCGAGCCCGTCCGGGCCGTAGTGGGTAACGACGAAGGCCTTCATGGTGACTCCTGGGTGGGTGTTCCCGCGGGGCCCGGACGGGCTCCCGCGATGGTCATGGCTTGGGTGTAGGCCGCGGCGAGGATGCGGTCGGAGAGCTCGGCGTCGGTGACGGCGCGAGCCAGCTGCAGGGACCCGACCAGGAGCGTGAAGATGCCGATCGAACGCTCGTCGGTCTGCTGGGCGTCACCCTCGTCGAGGTGGCGTGAGATCGCCTCGATCATCGAGCGGGCGCCGTCGGTGTAGGCGTCTCGGGTCGTCGCGTCGCAGCGACCGATCTCGTCCAGGAGGGCTGCCGACGGACAGCCTTCGGCGGGATCGTCGCGGTGCTCGGCGGAGAGGTACTCGCGGAGGAAGGCCTCGACGGATGCGAGGCCTGCGGGCAGCGCGTCGACGACGGCGACCTGGTCCGCGAGCTGCTGGGTCACGACCGAGGCGACCAGGTCCTCCTTCGATGCGAAGTGACCGTAGAACGCTCCGTTGGTCAGTCCGGCGTCGGCGACCAGCGTCGCGATGCCCGAGCCGTCGATGCCGTCGCTCTTCAACCGGCGGCCGGCGGTCTCGATCATCCGGCGCCGCGTCGCTTCCTTGTGCTCCGGGCTGTATCTCGCCATGAGGTGAATCTCCTTCCAGGGGTTGTCAATACCTTAGCATTATGACCATACTATTACGAACGTACTGCAATCCACGAACTGGAGCATCCATGGCCTCGCTTGCTGATCCGCTCGACCTTCCGTCCGGCGTACGCCTGCCCAATCGCATCGCCAAGGCGGCGCTGAGCGAGGCTCTGGGCGATGCGGACAACTCGCCCGACGAGCGCATCGTCACGCTCTACCGCCGCTGGGCGCAGGGCGGCTACGGCCTGCTGATCACCGGCAACGTCATGGTCGACCGCCGGCACCTGGGGGAGCCGGGCAACATCGTGATCGAGGACGACCGTGCCCTCCCGCAGCTGACCGCGTGGACCAAGGCGGCGCACGACGGCGGCGCCGCGATCTTCGCCCAGCTCAACCATCCGGGCCGGCAGTCCAATCTGATGGATATCGGCCACCAGCCGGTCGCGCCGAGTCCGGTGCCGCTCGCGCTTCCCGGTGCGACCGTTCCGCGCGAGCTCACCGGTGCGGAGATCGAGGAGATCATCGAGCGCTTCGCTGTCGCGGCGAAGGTCTGTGAGGAGGCCGGCTTCGACGGCGTACAGCTCCACGCGGCGCACGGCTACCTCGCCACCCAGTTCCTCTCCCCGCTGACCAACCTGCGCGAGGACGAATGGGGCGGCGACGCCGAGCGGCGCATGCGCTTCCTGATCGAGGTCGTACGCCGCGTACGCGGCCGGGTGGGTCCCGGGTTCGCGGTGTCGGTCAAGCTCAACTCCGCCGACTTCCAGCGTGGCGGGTTCACCGAGGAGGACTCGCGCGCCGTCGTGGAGGCCCTCGCAGTGGAGGACGTGGATCTGATCGAGGTCAGCGGCGGCAACTACGAGTCACCGGCCATGTCTGGCACGGCCGCCTCCTCGACCCGGGCGCGTGAGGCCTACTTCCTCGACTACGCCCGGTCCGTCCGCAAGGCGGCCGGAGACGTGCCGCTGGCGGTGACCGGCGGTTTCCGTTCGCGCTCCGGCATGCAGGACGCGCTAACCGCCGGGGACTGCGACCTCGTCGGCATCGGCCGCCCGACGGTGACGACCACCGACTCCGCCGATGCGATCCTCCGGGGGCATGCAGCGGAGCTGAGCACCCACGAGATCGAGGCCGGCATGCGTGGCCTGCTCGGCCGGTTCGCGGATCTGAAGACTCTCGACGGAGTCCTCAACCTCGCCTGGAACACCGACCAGATGCACCGGCTGGCCCGCGGGCAGGAGCCGGATCTCGACCGTGGTGTGCTGCGCACCGCGGTGGCCATGGTGCGCCGCAACGGCCGGGTGTCGTTCGCGCCGCGCCGGGGCCTGAAATGAGCCGCCTCGCGTACGACCTCGCCGGCAAGGTCGTCCTGGTCACCGGTGGCAACGGCGGGATCGGGGCCGCCACGGTCGGCACCCTGCTCGACCGGGGAGCCCGCGTGGCGGTCGCCGACATCGACCCGACGACGCCCGAGCGGGCCGGCGGGCTGCATGCGTCCGACTCCTTCGGCTGCGTGGCCGACGTCCGCGACCCCGCCTCGCTCGAGGCTGCGGTCACCCAGACCGTCGACCGGTACGGCCGGCTCGACGTCGTGATTGCCAACGCCGGTCTGCTGGCCAAGGCGGCCACACTGCGCAACACGCCCACAGCGGACATCGAGGCCACCCTCGCGGTCAACGTGACCGGTGTCGCGAACACGGTCTCGGCCGCGCTACCCCAGGTGATCGCACAGCGGGGCCAGATCGTCCTGATCAGCTCCGTGTTCGCCTTCCTCAACGGCATGGGCACGATTCCGTACGCCATGAGCAAGGCAGCCGTCGAGCAGCTCGGGCGCGGACTCCGCGTCGAGCTCGCCGACCACGGTGTCTCGGTCCTCACGGCCTACTTCTCGCTCGTCCAGACCGACATGATCGCCCGTGGCGTCGACGAGGACCCGGTCGTCATGGAGCTGCTCGGCGCGCTGCCCAAGGCGATGCTGAAGCGGATCACCCCGGCGCAGGCCGCGGCCGGCATCGCCGAAGGGCTCGAGGCGCGCGCAGCCCGCGTCATCCTGCCGAACCTGTGGCGTCCGGTCTCCTCCTGGCGCGGCTTCCTGGGCCCCGTGCTCGACTCCCGCTTCGCCCGCGACCGCCGCATCCTCGATGTCCTCGCCCGTCTCGACGCCCGTCTTTCCACGCCTCCCGCCGCCGTCCCGGCGGCACTCTCACAAAGGAACAAGTCATGACCACCACCTGGAAGACCACCCCGAACAAGACGATCGACGTCGGCGGCACCTCGTTCGCCTATCGCGAGCTCGGCAGGCCCGGCGGCGTACCGGTGGTGTTCCTGCATCACTTCACCGCCGTCCTCGACGACTGGGACCCGCGCGTCCTCGACGGGGTCGCCGCGCAGCACCACGTGGTCGCCTTCGACAACCGCGGCGTCGGTGCGACCGGCGGCAGGGTGCCGAACGACATCGAGGAGATGGGTGCCGACGCCATCGCCTTCATCCGTGCGCTCGGCCACGAGGAGGTCGACCTGATCGGCTTCTCGCTCGGCGGCGCCGTCGCCCAGATGGTCGCCCTCCAGGCCCCCGATCTCGTACGCCGCATGGTGGTCGCCGGCAGCGGCCCGCGCGGTGGCGGCGGCATCTGGAAGATGCCGTTCATCGTCGGTGGTGCCTACACCAAGGCGTTCCTGGCCCGGAAGGACCCGCGCCACTTCCTGTTCTTCCAGCGCACCCCGGAGGGCAAGAAGGCGGCCAACGCCTACTTCGAGCGGCTCGCGGAGCGTACGGCCGGTCGGGACAAGCCGATCTCCGCGCAGGCGGGCCTCGCTCAGCTGCGCGCGATCACCAGCGCGGGGATGCATCCCGCCGACGACCTGGAGCAGATCAAGATCCCGGTCTTCGTTGCCAACGGTGACAAGGACCTGATGGTCGCCAGCGAGCACTCCAAGGACATGGCGGCCAGGCTGCCCGACTCCCGCCTGCGGATCTACCCGGCCTCCGGCCACGGCGGTGTGTTCCAGTACCACCACGAGTTCGTCCCCGAGGTCCTGGACTTCCTCGGCTCGAAGACCGAGTCCGCGGCCTGAGCGGGCAGTGATGAGCCGGCCGGACTTCCTGACCGTCGATGCCTTCCTGCGGCCGCCCGGCGGGCGGATCAGATGGCGGCGCGACCTCAGGCGCACGATCGACACCGGCATCGACGGCCTGCGTGGGGTCACGGTGAACTACGCCAACAACGGCACCCACTCCCTCGCGCCGAATCTCCTGCCGGGCGGCTGTGCGCTCGTCGCCGCGTGGGAGTCGGCGGAGGCGGCCGAGGCCGCCTTCGCCGGTCCGCTGCGCCGAGCCATCGACGGGCCCGGACGGTTCAGCCTCGACAGCGAGATCGTGCGGGTGAGGATCGACTCCGAGTCCGAGCGCGACCACTGGCACGGCTGGAAGCCCAGCGCCGAAGGGGCGGAGCCGCTCGCGGACGGCGAGCCCATGGTCGCGGTCGTCCACGGCATCCTCCGGCATGGCCGGCTCGTCGAGTTCATGCGCAACAACCTGCACGCGGCGAGCCGCGCCGCCCACCACCCCGGGCACCGCGGCAGCATCGACATCTCGGCGCAGCTGCCGTACGAGCACACCTCGATCAGCCTCTGGAAGACCTACGCCCTGGCCCGGGACTTCGCCTACAAGAAGGGCGGCCATGCCAGCGCCATGAGCCATGCGCTGAAGCAGAAGACCCATCGCGTCGGCGTTTTCCTGCAGGCCCGGCCACTGGCCTGCACCGGGACGCTGGGCATCGACCAGCCGCCCTACCCGCAGCTGCCCGAGGCGCGGCGCGCGGGCAGCTAGTCGCTGGGCTCGCCGCGGGTGTCGCGGCCTCGGCCATGCGCCTTTGCCGGATGGGCCCTGGCCGTTTGGGAATACGATCATCATCCCATGTGCTATTGTCGTATGAACGTACTCCTAAACGTCAGGAACTCATGATGACAACGACTCCGCAGATCGCCCTCGTGACGGGCGCCTCCTCAGGCATCGGCAAGGCCACCGCGATCGCCCTGGTCGCGGCGGGCTTCCAGGTGATCGGCACCAGCCGCAACACCGCGCGACTCACCGCGCCCACGGGGGTGACGTACCTCGACCTCGACGTGACCAGCGATGACTCGGTCGCCTCGGCGGTCGAGCAGGTCATCGACCGGTTCGGGCGTATCGACGTCCTCGTCAACAACGCCGGCGTCGGGTCGACCGGGGCGGGCGAGGAGTTCTCGATCCGCCAGACGCAGGACATCTTCGACATCAACGTCTACGGCGTCATGCGGATGACCAAGGCGGTCCTTCCGCACATGCGCGCTCAGCGCAGCGGGCGCGTCATCAACGTCTCCTCCCTCAGCGGATTCGTCCCCAGCCCGTTCATGACCGTCTACGTGGCGACCAAGCACGCGGTCGAGGGCTACTCCCAGTCGCTGGACCACGAGGTGCGCGAGTACGGCGTCCGGGTCCTGCTCGTCGAGCCCGGCCCGATCAACACCCCGTTCGCCGGCCACAGCGTCGAGGCCGACACCCCCATGCCGCTCTACGCGGCCGGACGGCGCAACTACGACGAGCTGATCACGAAGAACCTCAGCAACGGCGACGACCCCGCGGTCGTCGCCAAGGTGATCGTCGGGGCAGCCACCGACCGCAACCCGAAGCTGCGACGTACGGCCGGCTCGACCGCCCGGACCATCAACGCGGTGCATCGCATCGCTCCGGCGCGCAGCTTCGACCGCGTCATCCGCAAGTTCAACCGGATGCCGAGCTGAGACGATGGTGCGCTACACGGAAGAACACAAGCAGGAGACCCGGCAGCGGATCATCTCGACCGCAGGTCGACGTCTCAAGCGTGATGGCATCGACGGCTCCGGGGTCGCGACGCTGATGAAGGACGCGGGCCTGACCAACGGCGCCTTCTACCGACACTTCGAGTCCAAGGACAACCTCGTCGCGGAGGCGATCACCGACCAGCTGCACACGCTGCACGCCAACATCGTCGAGCGGGCGGAACCGGGCCGGGCCGGCCTGGAGCAGATCGTGCGCTGGTATCTGTCGGCCGAGCATCGGGACAACCCGGTCGACGGCTGCCCCAACGCCGCCCTCCTCGACGAGATCGCGCGCAGTGAGGAGGCGACCAGGCAGGCGTACACCGAAGGCGTGCTGGTCGTCATCGACGGCCTCGCGGCGCGGATGGCATCCGACGATTCGCCCTCGGCCCGCGTGAAGGCGCTCAGTCTCCTCGGCCTGATGGCCGGGACGCTCCAGCTCTCTCGCGCGCTGGCCGACCGGCAGCTCTCCGACGACCTTCTCGAGCAGGGCCTCCGCAATGCGTTGTCCCTGGTGGACGCCGAGGTCGGCCGATGACCCGCGAGCAGACCTTTCATCCGCAGCTGCGGATCGCGCGGTTCCTTCCGCGCACGATCATCACGGCTCGTACGCTGCCGACGCTCCGTCGCCTCACCAAGCTCTCCGCGCGTACCCGGCGGCCCGACGCGCAGGTCGTCGCCGTGGACGACAACGTGTCCGTGCACGTCTTCCGGCCGGCAACGGCTCGGCCCCGCACCCCGGCGCTGCTGTGGATCCATGGCGGCGGAATGGTGCTCGGCGACGCGGGGCAGGACCGCGCGTTCTGCCGCCGGGTCGCCGACGAACTGGGTGTCGTGGTCGTCTCGGTGGAATACCGGCTCGCTCCCGAGCACCCGTTCCCGACGCCGCTGGAGGACTGCTACACCGCGCTGCAATGGCTCGCGAGCCAGCCCGACATCGACCCAGCACGCATCGCCATCGGCGGGCAGAGCGCCGGCGGCGGCCTGACCGCCGCACTGGCGCTGCTGGCGCAGGAGCGTGGCGAGATCCGTCCGGTCCTGCAGTTGATGTCCTACCCGATGCTGGACGACAGGACGACGACCCGCACCGACATCGACCCGCGCCGCCTACGCATCTGGAGCCCGGCCAGCAACCGGTTCGGCTGGAGTGCCTACCTCGGCGCATCGGGCGGCGAGGTCTCCCCACTGGCCGCGCCGTCCCGCTACGAAGACCTCTCCGGGCTGCCGCCCGCATGGATCGGCGTCGGCACCAACGATCTCTTCCACGACGAGGATGTCGCCTACGCCCGGCGCCTGCAGGAGGCCGGCGTCGACTGCGCCCTGCATGTGGTCCCGGGTGGGTACCACAACTTCGACTTCACCGAAGCGAAGGCTCCCGTCTCCCGAGCTTTCGTCAAGGCCCAGATCACGGCACTGGACGAAGCGCTCAACGGAGACTGAAGGAGGGTCAGGGGCCCGGGTGCCAGGCTCGCCGGAGTGCGGTCTCGTGCGAGGCGAGGGCGGAGGCGGGATCGGCTCCGAGGCCGACGCAGAACGTGACCCCCATCGAGACCAGCACCTCTCGGACCGGGTCGGCGAACTCGACGAAGTGGTTGGCCAGGTCGAGGGTGATGTAGCCGTGGACGTAGCTCCACATGGCCCCGGCGGCCGCTCTCGGGTTGTCGATGGTGAGGTCGCCGGTGGTGCTCAGCCGCGTGGCCGCCTCGACCACGTGGGCGTAGGCGGCGTTGAACGCGGGGGAGTGGCCGGCTCGCCGTTCGCCCTTGGTCGGGGTGGGCCGGTAGGTCGCCCGGGTGGAGAGGCCGAACATGGCGTCGTACAGGTGCGGGTTCGCCTGTGCGTAGGAGAGCGTGGTCAGCGCCATCGTGAAGAGGTCGGCGATGGCGTCCTCACTGGCGCCCACCTGGGCGAACGCCTCGCCCAGCTGGTCGAAGCCGTGGTCCACCACCGCACCGAGCAGCTCCGGGACGCCGCCGAAGTAGTTGTAGACGACCATGCTCGACATGCCGGCCTTCGCGGCGACCGTCCTGGCCTTGATGGCGGAAGGTCCTTCCTCGGCGAGCATCGTGACGGCGGCGGCGATGAGTCGTTCCGGGATCCCGTTGGAGGGGCCGTCCGTCACCGTGGAATCTCTCGACATGGCCGTCATCGTCCCAAACCGGCGTCGGGGATGTGCGACATGGCGTGCTCGGCCAGCGCCGTGATCGTCAGCGCCGGGTTGACACCGGGGTTGGCGGGCAGGGCGGCGGCGTCGCAGACGACCATGTTCCGGTAGCCGAACACCTGCAGCTCGGCATCGACGACTCCGGTGGCCGGGCTCGTGCCGACCACGGCTCCACCGAGTACGTGGGCGGTCATCGGCCGGTTGCCGAAGACCTCGAAGACGCTGCTCTGCGCGACGCCTCCGGTGCGGTCCGCCAGCCAGTTGGCGACCTGGTGGCCTGCGTCGATGTACGTCGGCGCGGGCCGTTCGCGGTCACGCTCGGTGGTGAGCTGATATCCCCGCCCCAGGAGTCGTTTCCTCGCGGTGAACCGGATCGCGTTGTCTCGCGGCTGCATGACCAGCATCATCAGCGTGCGCGCGGACCAGCCCGATCGCATCGTCGAGAACCAACGGCGTGGGTGGCGGATCACAGTGCGGAGCCAGGCAGACAGGCGGCGTACACCCCGGCCCTCGCCCACCAGGACCGTGAACATCAGGCGCATGAAGTCGCCTCGCGGTCCATAGGTGAGGAACTCGATCTGGGTGTCGCCGTCGAGGACCACCCGGCTGCTCGCAGTGACGTCGCGCCAGGTGCCGACGTCCTCGGGAAGCAGGACGGAGAGCACTGCCTCGCTGTTCGTACGCGCGAGGTGGCCCAGTCGGTCGCTGACCGCGGGCAGTGACCCGCGGTGCTTGCAGTCCGCGAGGAGGGCGTTGGTGCCGACCGCGCCGGCGGCGAACACGACGCCGCGCGTGGTGATGCTCTCGCGGCGGCCGCCCCGGACCCCGGACACGCGGGTGGTGATCCGGTAGCCGTCGCTCCCGTCGGCCGCCCCGAGCGGAGTCACGTCGACCACCTCGCGCTCCGCGACGACCTGGGCGCCGTGCTTCTCGGCGAACCAGAGGTAGTTCTTGGTGAGCCGGTTGGCGGCACCGACCCGGCACCCGGTCATGCACTGCCCGCAGCGGGTGCAGCCGGTGCGGTCCGGGCCCTCGCCGCCGAAGTAGGGATCCGGCACCGTGACGCCGGGCTCGCCGAAGAAGACCCCGACCGGCGCCGCGGAGAAGCTGCCGCCGAACCGGTCGGCGACCTCGCGGGTCAGTCCGCTCGTCACCGACTCCCACGGCGTCGTGCTCGCGCCGAGCATCCGCTCCGCCGTGGCGTAGTGACGCTCGAGGACCTCCTCCCAGCGGGCCGGCCGCGGCCATTGCGGGTCGGCGAAGAAGTCCTTGTGCGGGCGGAACAGGACGCCGCCGTAGACGAGGCTCCCGCCGCCGACTCCGGTCTGGGTGGAGCTGAACACGTGGCGGAAGAGCACGTTGCGCATGATCCCGCGCAGCCCGACCGACGGTGCCCAGACGAAACGGCGGCTGTCGGATGCCGACGCGGGCAGCTCCTCGTCGGCGTACGCGCGGCCGCGCTCGAGGACCGCGACCCGGTGGCCCTTCTCGGCCAGTCGCAGGGCGGCGACGCTACCGCCGAAGCCCGACCCGACGACGACCCAGTCATGGTCCAGCGGGGGATGGGTGGTGCTGTTCACGGCGGCTCCTCGGGGTTGTGACATCAGGATAACTTCGTTATCGTCGTGAGGACAAGGGTCGCACGAAACGCCCTCACCGCACTCAACGGAGACCGGTCATGACAGAAGAAGTACGAGGCAACCTCGAGATCGAGGACCGCGGCGCGGTGCTGGTCGCCCGCGTCGACGGCGGCCCGCTGGGGCTGTTCGGCAACGACATCGCCGAGCAGCTCGACGCGCTCGTCGACCGCGCGGACGGCGATCCGGCGATCCAGGCCGTCGTGTTCACCGGCACCCACCCGGACCGCTTCGTCTCGCACGCCGAGGTGCGCTGGCTGCAGGAGGGCGGCGCCACCGTCCCCTCGGTCGGCGTCCGGGGCGCCTCCGCCCTCGCCCACACGGCACGCGGGGTGAATCGGGCCGGCGGCCTGAAGGCAGCGCTCGGCAGGACACCGCTGTGGCCGGCGGTCCAGCTGGAGCGGGTGCACCAGACGTTCCTGAAGATGAACCGCAGCGGCGTCGTCTTCGTCGCGGCCCTGAACGGGTCGGCGCTCGGCCTCGGAGCCGAGTTCAGCTGGGCAAACGACCTGCGGGTGATGGCCGACGGCGAGTACGTCATCGGTCAGCCGGAGGTCCTGCTCGGGATCATGCCCGGCGGCGGTGGCAGCCAGCGGCTTCCGCGCCTGGTGGGCAACCACAAGGCGCTGCTGGCGATCCTGTCCGGTGAGCCGTTCACACCTGCGCAAGCGCTGGAGATCGGTGCGGTCGACGACGTGGTGGCGTCCGATCGGCTGCTCGACCGAGCGATCGAGCTGGCCGAGCGCCTGGGTTCGCGACCGAAGACGTCGCGGGCGGCGATCAAGCGATCGGTCTACTTCGGCGGCTCGGTGAGCCTGGAGGTGGGGCTGCACATCGAGCGCTCCGAGTTCCTCGCCACCGCGCTCTCGGACATCGGCCAGGAGCTGATGCTCGACTACATGGCCAACACGGAGGCGAGCGGCGAGCTGCCGCTGTACCAGCCTGGAGTCTTCGAGGAAGTGCTCCAGGCGGGCAACACCCGTGGTGCCGGTGCCGCGGACAAGGGGGCCCGGCGATGAGCGGCCATACCGTCACCCGCCACGACGTCGGCTTCGAATCGGCCGGGGACACCTGCGCCGCCTGGCTCTTCCTCCCCGACGGCGTCACCAACCCTCCCGTGGTGATCCTCGGACACGGCCTGGGCGCCACCCGGGAGATGCGTCTGGACGCATTTGCCGAGCGATTCGCCCAGGCCGGGATCGCGGCGCTGGCCTTCACCTATCGCCACTTCGGCGACTCCACCGGCCAGCCCCGGCAGCTGCTGTCGATCAAGCGGCAGCTGGCCGACTGGGATGCCGCCATCGCCCACGTCAAGGCGCGACCCGACGTCGACGGCACTCGCGTCGCGGTCTGGGGAAGCTCGTTCGGTGGCGGTCACGCCATCGTCGTCGCCTCCCGCCACCCCGAGCTGCGCGCGGCGGTATCCCAGTGCCCGTTCACCGACGGCCTGGCATCGGCTCGGGCCCTCGGCCCGGTCGGCACGATGCGACTGCTGCCCACCGTCGCCCGCGACCTCGTCGCTGCGACTCTGCGGCGGGACCCGGTGCTCATCACGCTCGCTGGGGCGCCTGGGGAGAAGGCCCTGATGACCGCTCCGGACGCCCTGCCCGGCTACCTCGCCCTCGTCCCGGAGGGCGCCGGCTTCACCAACGAGGTCACCGCCCGCGTCGCCCCCACCATCACCCGGCACCGTCCGGGCAAGGTCGCCAAGGACGTACGGATGCCGATCCTCTTCTGCATCTGCGACCACGACTCCGTCACGCCGCCCGAGGAGACGCTCGCCTACGCGCGCACGGCGCCTCGCGGCGAGATCAAGCGGTACGACGCCGGCCACTTCGACATCTACCTCGGCGACGCGTTCGAGACCGTCGTCGCCGACCAGACCGAGTTCCTCACCCGTCACCTGAAGGCCTGAACCATGACGTTCTCCACCATCATCGACCGGCGCGCCACCGACGACCCGTCCGGTCCGGCCCTCGCCGACTCGTCCCAGCGGCTCACCAACGCCGAGCTCCTCGACCTCGTCCGTGCCGGCGCAGCGCATCTCGCCGAGCTCGGCGTCGGCGTCGGGGATGTCGTCGCACTCAAGCTCACCAACCGCGTCGAGTTCGTCGTGCTGCTCTTCGCCGCATGGCGACTCGGAGCGACCATCACACCGGTCAACCCGGCCCTGACCGACGCCGAGGTCGCTCGACAGCTCGACGACTCCGGCGCGAAGCTGCACGTCATCGAAGACGGCGCTCGCCCGATCGGTGACGTACCCGCCCTCTCGGTCTCCGACCTACGCCGGGAGCCGGGGCAGGACGAGCCCGCGCCGGTCGTGGACAGTGCGCTCCTGGCGCTGCTCATCTACACCTCGGGCACCACCGGCGTACCCAAGGGGGTGATGCTCGACCACGCCAATCTCGAGGCCATGACCGCCATGGGGCGCGACGCGCTCGAGGTCGGTCCCGAGGACCGCTGCCTGCTGATCTTGCCGCTCTTCCATGTCAACGGCATCGTCGTCAGCATCCTCACCCCGCTCCTCGTCGGTGCCAGCGTGGTCATCGCGGACCGCTTCAATCCGCACACGTTCTTCGACACGCTCGAGAAGGACCGCCCGACGTTCTTCTCCGCGGTCCCCACGATCTGCAGCATGCTCGCCGCGCTTCCCGATGACGTACGTCCCGACACGAGCTCGGTCAGGTTCGCGGTCTGCGGTGCTGCCCCGGCGTCGGCCGACCTGCTCGCCCGGTTCGAGGACCGCTTCGGCTTCCCGCTGATCGAGGGCTACGGACTCTCCGAGGCCACCTGCGGCTCGACCATCAACCCGGTCGGAGGCCCGCGCAAGGCGGGAACCGTCGGGCTCCCGTTCCCCGGTCAGGAGCTGCGCATCCTCGGCACCGACGGCAAGCCGGTGCCGCCGGGCGAGAACGGCGAGGTCAGCGTCCGCGGGGCCAACGTCATGCGCGGATACCTGGGCCGTCCGGACGACACCGCCGCCGTGATCAGCGATGGCTGGCTCTCCACCGGCGACCTCGGCCACGTCGACGAGGACGGCTACCTCACCATCGTCGGCCGGTCGAAGGAGATGATCATCCGAGGTGGCGAGAACATCTACCCGAAGGAGATCGAGGACGTCCTCGCCGGCGACCCGACCGTCCTCGAGGTCGCGGTCATCGGACTGCCCGACGAGAAGTGGGGCGAGGTCGTCGTCGCCTTCGTCCAGGCCCGCCCCGGCGCGACGGTCGACGTCAAGGCCCTGATGGCGAGGTGCCGGGAGCAGCTCAGCGGCTACAAGCGACCGACCGCGATCCATGTGCTGGATGCTCTGCCCAAGAACACGGTGGGCAAGCTCGACAAGCGGGCACTTCGCAACCACCGAGGGAGCGACGCGCCTGTAGATTCATCTGTGTGAAGAGGCCTCGAAGTTCCAACCGCTCACCCAGGTTCCGATCGGACGGTGAGCGGGCCTGATGGACAGCCAGACGTTCCTCAGCCTCGGGCTGGTGCTGGTGTTCGTGCTGGTCGGCGGCGTCTTCGCCGCGACCGAGCTGGCGCTGGTGTCGCTGCGAGAGAGCCAGCTCGCCGCCATCGAGCGCAAGGGCCCACGTGGCGCACGGGTGGCGGCGGTGGCCCGCGACCCCAACCGCTTCCTCGCCGCGGTGCAGATCGGCGTGACCGTCGCGGGCTTCCTCTCCGCGGCCTACGGCGGCTCGGCGATCGCTCCCGACGTCGCGCCCTACCTCGAGCGGCTCGGCCTGACCGAGGCGCTGGCCGAGACCACGGCGCTGATCGTGCTGACCCTGTTCATCGCCTATCTCTCCCTGGTGCTGGGCGAGCTGGTGCCCAAGCGACTGGCGCTGCAGAAGGCCGCCGGCATCTCGCTGGCCGTCGCGCCCGTGCTGGACAGGTTCGCCAGCGTGATGCGGCCGGTGATCTGGCTGCTCTCGGTCTCCACCGACGCCGTCGTACGGCTGCTCGGCGGTGACCCCAAGGCCTCGGCCGAGCAGGTCTCGGAGGAGGAGCTGCGCGAGATGGTCTCCACCAACCGGGACCTCGAGGAGGACGAGCGCCGGATCCTGCGTGACGTGTTCGCCACCACCGAGACGACGTTGAGGGAGGTGATGCGTCCGCGCGGCGACGTCACCTTCATGCCCGCCTCGATGCCGCTTCCCGCGGCCGCCGAGACCGTGCGTGACCTGCCCTACTCCCGCTACCCGGTGACCGGAGAGGGCTTCGACGACATCCTCGGTTTCCTGCACGTGCGCGATCTGCTCGGTGTCGTCGCGACGGACGAGCGCACGATCCGGGACATCTGCCGCCCGGTGCTCTCGCTGCCCGGGAGCAAGCGGGTGATCCCGTCGGTCGCCACGATGCGCGAGGGCGGCACCCACCTGGCGATGGTCGTGGACGAGTACGGCGGCACCGACGGCATCGTGACCCTCGAGGACCTCGTCGAGGAGATGATCGGCGACATCCGCGACGAGTACGACCACGGCGAGGCCCGCATCCGCGACCACGGTGACCTGTCCCGGATCGACGGCGCGATGACGATCGAGGACTTCGCGGACACCACCGGCATCGAGCTCGAGGACGGCGCCTACGAGACCGTCGCGGGCTATCTCATTTCGCGGTTGGGGCACATCCCGCAGGTCGGGGAGGTGCTGGCGCTCCGGGACGGCACCCTGGAGGTGACCGCCCGGAACGGCAACCGCATCACCGAGATCGCGCTGCGCCCCGAGGCGTCACCTCCGGCACCGGAGTGAGGACGGTGCCGTCGGCGAGCCAGCGGTCGAGGTTGTCGAGGGTCAGCTGCTCCATGGCGGCACGGGTCTCGACGGTGCCGCTGGCCAGGTGGGGGAGGAGCACCACGTTGTCGAGGTCCGTCAGCGCCGCGGGGACCGCGGGCTCCTCGGTGTAGACGTCGAGGCCGGCGCCGGCGATGCCGTCCTCGAGGAGCAGCTCGACCAGCGCGTCCTGGTCGACCACGGAGCCACGCGCGATGTTGATGAGATAGCCCTCGGGGCCGAGCGCCTCGAGCACCTTGCGGTCGACGAGGTGCTGCGTACCGCTGCCGCCGGAGGTGGCGAGGACCAGGATGTCGACGTCGGCGGCGAGCTGTGCGGGGGAGGCGGCGTAGGTGTAGGGGGAGCCGGGGACCTCGCTGCGGGAGTGGTAGGAGATCGGGCAGCCGAACGCCTCGAACCGGGTTGCGATGGCCTGGCCGATCCGGCCCAGACCCAGGATCCCGACCCGCTTGCCCGAGACCTTGCGGGTCAAGGGAAAGTTGCCGGCTTCCGGCCACTCGCCCCGGCGTACGAACCGGTCGGCGGCGCTGAGTCCGCGCAGGGTGTCGATGGCCAGGCCGATCGCGGTGTCGGCCACGCAGTCGGTCAGTACGTCGGGGGTGTTGGAGACCAGCACCCCACGCGCGGCCGCGGCCTCGACGTCGGTGGTGTCGTAGCCGACCCCGAAGTTGACGACGGCGCCGAGCTCGGGCAGCTGGGCCATCAGCTCGGCCGGTACGCCGGTGCGTCCGGTGGTCACCACGGCGCCGATCGAGGCCCCGTGCTCGGCGAGGAACGCGGCGCGGCTCTCGTCGTCGGGCAGCACCAGGGCGTCGTAGCGGTCGGTGAGGGTGGCGGCCAGCGACGGCTTGAGCGGTCCTACCTGGAGGATGCGGCGGGTCACGGTTTCTCCTGTCGGTCGGATGGCCGTCAGATGACGGTCTTGACGAGGGCGGTCAGCTCCGCCAGCTCGTGCTCGGTGAGGTCGGTCAGCGGGGGACGTACGGGACCGGCCGGACGGCCGGCCGCGGTGAGCCCGGCCTTGACGATCGAGACGCCGTAGCCGGCCCCACGGTCGCGGATCGCGATGTAGGGGACGACGAAGTCGCGGAGCCGGGCGAGCACGTCCTCGCGGTCGTGGTTGCGTACTGCGGTGTAGAACTCGACCGCCCACTGCGGTGCGAAGTTGAAGATCGCCGAGGAGTAGGTGCTGACGCCGAGCTCCAGATACGGCAGGGCGTACGTCTCGGCGGTCGGCAGCCCGCCGACGTAGAGCAGCCGATCGCCGAGGCGGGCGTTGAGCGTGGCGAGCAGGTCGATGTCGCAGATGCCGTCCTTGAACCCGATGAGATTCGGGAACTCCTCAGCCAGCCGGACGATCGTGTCGGCGTCGTGGCGGGCGTTGGCGCGGTGGTAGACGATCACGCCGAGCGAGGTGGCCGAGCAGACGCGGGCGACGTGCTCGTACAGGCCGCGCCCGGGCAGCTCGGTGAGGTAGGGCGGCAGCAGCAGGATGCCGTCGGCGCCGTCCGCCTCGGCGCGCTGCGCCATCGCGACGGCCTGGGAGGTGCCGTAGCCGGCCGCGCCCATCACCGGGGTGCCGTCGCCGACCTCCTCGACGGTGGCCCGCAGGACCCGGGACACCTCGTCGTGGGTCAGCGAGAAGAACTCGCCGGTGCCGCCGGCGGCGAAGAGGCCGGCGACGTCGAACCCGTCGAGATGCTGCAGGTGCGCGCGGTAGCCGTCCTCGTCGAAGGCGTAGTCGGCGGTCGCGTGCGTCACCGGGAACGACAGCAGGCCGGCGCCGAGGGCGTCACGGAGCTCGGTGGGGGAGTAGCGGCCCATGGGGTCTCCTCAAGGGGGTCGGACGACGTCGGAGATCCCGAGGCTAGGTAGCGGAAGCGATACGCGTCCAACATCGTGACAGCATCGCTCGATGCCCTATGGGCATTGCCTGACGTGCTTGACGTCACACAAAACTCGCTCGTACGGTTCATCCACGAATGACAACGACGTCCACATATGTAGATGTCGCCGATCGACTGGAGGAACAGTCGCATGAACTTTCGTCCCTCGCTGCGGTCCCGCTTCGGTCTCGCAAGCGCCTCGCTCATGGCTGCCTCGCTCACCCTCTCGGCGTGCGGCGTCGCCAACTCCGACAGTGCCGGCGCCACTGGTGACACGGTCCGGATCGTGCTCCCGCAGGAGCCGCCGACCCTCGAGCCCTGCGATGCCAACCTGACCTCTACGGGCGTCGTGGTGCGCTCCAACATCACCGAGCCGCTGGTCGAGCGCGACCCCGCCTCCGGTGAGCTCCAGCCGCTGCTCGCCACCGAGTGGGAGCAGACCGAGCCGACCAAGTGGACCTTCACGCTGCGTGAGGGCGTGAAGTTCTCCGACGGCTCCGCCTTCGACGCCGAGGCCGCCGCGCACTCCATCGACCGTGCGGTCAACGGCACCTTCGGCTGCAACGTCGAGGGGTACGTCTTCGGTGACGACGACCTCCAGGTCAAGGCCGTCGACGCCACCCACCTCGAGGTGACCACCACCGAGGCCGACCCGATCCTTCCGCTCCGCCTCTCCTTCATCGAGGTCGTGCCCGCGAAGACGAGCGACACCGCCAAGGTGCGCGAGCCGATCGGCACCGGCCCCTACAAGATCGAGGACTGGCAGAACGGCACCAAGCTGACCCTCGCCGTCAACGACGCCTACTGGGGCGACGCCCCCGCCTTCAAGAAGGCGGAGTACCAGTGGCGTGAGGAGGGCAGCGTACGCGCCGCCATGATCACCAACAACGAGGCGGACATCGCCACCGGCCTCGCGCCCGAGGACCTCTCCGGCGACGCCGCGGTGCGCTACCCGAACAACGAGACGACCGCGCTGCGGTCGACCGGGACGTACGCTCCGCTCGACGACATCCGGGTGCGCCAGGCGATCAACTACGCGATCGACCGCGAGTCCATCGTCGACAGCCTCTTCGAGGGCTACGCCGACGTCGCCTCCCAGCTGGTGCCCGAGGGCGTCGTGGGCCACAACCCCGACCTCGAGGCGTGGCCGTACGACCCGGAGAAGGCCAAGTCGCTCATCGCCGAGGCGAAGGCCGACGGCGTGCCGACCGACACCAAGATCCGGCTGATCTCCCGCAACGGCCTCTTCCCCAAGGTCGGCGAGACCGTCGAGGTCGTGCAGAAGGCGCTCGAGGACATCGGTCTCAACGTCTCCATCGAGATGATGGACACCGCCGCGTCGGTCGAGTACCAGTCCCGCCCGTTCCCGAAGAACACCGGGCCGTACATCATCCTCGTCCAGCACGGCAACCAGGCCGGTGACGCCCAGTTCTCCGTCGACCAGTACATGCTCAGCGACGGCGCCCAGTCGACGTTCGGTACGCCGGAGTTCGACGCCCAGATCGGGGCCGCCGACAAGGCCGAGGGCGATGACCGTCAGGCCGCGTTCGCCGGCATCTTCGCCGACGAGCCCGAGAAGGTCTCGCAGTTCGCCTACATCGCGCATATGACCGGGATCATCGGCGAGTCGGACAACGTCGAGTACGAGCCCAACTCGGCGACCGGCGACGAGATGCGCGTGACCGAGATGAAGCCGGCCAAGTGATCCCGGCCGCGACTCACCCAGGAGGTCATCGATGGTGACGTTCCTCCGCAAGCGAGCCCTCACCTCGCTGCTGCCGCTCGTCGTGGTGCTACTCGGGGTGTTCTTCCTGGCCCGCCTCACCGGTGACCCGGCCAGCCTGTACCTGCCGGAGAACGCCACCGAGGCCCAGAAGGAGACCTTCCGAGAAGTCAACGGCCTCGACCTGCCGGTCTGGCAGCAGCTGATCGACTACCTCCAGGGCATCCTCCGCCTCGACTTCGGCACCTCGCTGAGCACGGGTGAGTCCGCGGCCGCGATGGCGTTGCGGGCCTTCCCCGCGACGCTCCAGCTGGCGATCACCACGATGCTGATCGCGGTCCTCCTCGCGGTCGTGATCGGCTCGTGGGCGGCGTACCGTCCGAACTCGCTGGCCGACCGGTTCGCGTCGTTCCTCTCGATGACCGCCGCGAGCGTCCCCGACTTCTGGCTCGCCATCATGGGTGTCTGGGTCTTCGCGGTGATGCTCGGTGTGCTGCCGACCTCGGGTGTCGACGCCGGGCTGCTCTCGTGGGTCCTGCCGATCGCGACCCTGCTGCTGCGCCCTGTCGGCGTGCTCACCCAGGTGGTGCGGGGCGCGATGGTGGCGGCCCTCTCTGCGCCGTACGTCCGGCTGGCACGCAGCAAGGGTGCCGACAGCCGTCGGGTCGTCGCGCACCACGCCCTGCGCAACGCCGCCGCCCCGGCGCTGACCGTGGCCGGCGACCTGGCGGTGGGGCTGGTCAACGGTGCCGTGGTCGTGGAGTCGATCTTCGGCTGGCCCGGCATCGGCAAGCTGATGATCGACTCGATCACCGGCCGCGATTTCGCCATCCTGCAGGCGGCCGTGCTGCTCACCGCGGTGACGATCTTCCTGCTCAACATCGCCATCGACATCTGCTACGCCCTGCTCGACGCCCGTGTGCGCGACAAGGCGATGGTGTGAGAGAGGAGAACCGATGAGCATCTCCATCGATCCCGTCGACGCCCCGCCGGTCGACGCCCCCAGCCGCTCCGGCAAGGTGAGCTACTGGCGGATGCTGCTGCGCGACAAGGTCGCGACCGTGGCCGCCGTGATCCTCTGCTTCATCCTGCTCGTGGCGGTCTTCGGGCCGGTCCTGCTCGGCAGCGAGGCCAACGCCCAGGACCTGACCCGAGGCAACAAGGCACCGCTCGAGCTCGACGGCTGGCTCTACGTACTGGGGACGGACTCGCTCGGCCGCAGCATCCTGGCCCGGATCATCGTCGCGACCCGGACGACCCTCGGCGTCGCCATCCCGGCGGTGCTGATCTCGCTGGTCATCGGCTCGGTGGTCGGCATGTGGGCCGGCTACCACCGCGGCTGGCGCGAGACGCTCGTGATGCGGATCGCCGACGTCATCCTGAGCTTCCCGTCGCTGCTGATGGCGGTCGTCGTGCTCTACGTCTACTCGCCGAGCCCGCGCAACATCGTCATCGTGCTGGCGATCACCCGCATCCCGATCTACCTGCGCACCGCGCGGGCGGAGTCGGCCGAGCTGCAGAGCCGGGTCTTCGTCGACGCGGCTCGTACGTTCGGGGCGGGGAGCTTCAGCATCATCCGCCGTCACGTCGTCCCGATCGTGCTGCCGACGCTGCTGACGGTCGCCACGCTCGACTTCTGCTACGTCATGCTCGCCGAGTCGTCACTGAGCTTCCTCGGCATCGGCATCCAGGCGCCCGACGTCAGCTGGGGCCTGATGGTCGCCCAGGGGCAGAACTACCTGCAGACCGCATGGTGGCTCTCGTTCTTCCCCGGCCTGGCCATCGTGATCGCGACGGTGTCCGCCGCCGTGCTCGCCGCCTGGGTGCGGCTGGCCACCGATCCCGCTCAGCGGTGGCGGCTCACCGTCCCGCGCCGGCAGCGGCGCCGCGCCACCCCGACCGTCACTCAGACCGCTACGGAGGACGCCCAGTGAACAGCGCTCTGACCGAGAAGGCCGTCGCCCTCGACGTCGACGGCATGAGCGTCGACATCCGTACGCCCCATGGTGTCGTCCGAGCCGTCGACAAGGTGACCTTCCAGGCGCGCCGGGGCGAGACCCTCGCGCTGCTCGGGGAGTCGGGCTGCGGCAAGTCGATGACCGCCACCGCGGTCGTCGGTCTGCTGGAACCGGTCGCCGACGTCACCGAGGGTGCCGTCCGCATCACCGGTGACGGTGGCACCACCGACCTGCGGACCGCCTCGGCGAGGCGCCGGCGCGACATCGCCGGCAAGGAGCTGGCGATCGTCTTCCAGGACGCCCTCACCGCGCTCAACCCCGTCTACACCGTGGGTACGCAGCTGGCCGAGCCGTTCCGCATCCACCGAGGTATGTCCAAGAAGGCCGCCCGCAAGGAGGCCATCGAGCTGATGCGCCGGGTCGGCATCCCCGAGCCGGAGACCCGGATCGACTCCTACCCGCACCAGTTCTCGGGCGGCATGCGGCAGCGACTGCTGATCGCGATCGGCGTCGCACTGTCGCCGGCCGTGCTGCTCGCCGACGAGCCGACCACCGCGCTCGACGTCACGGTCCAGGCCCAGATCATGAGCCTGCTCAAGGACCTGCGCGAGGAGCGCGACATGGCGGTCGTGCTGATCACCCACGACCTCGCCCTGGTCTTCGAGCAGGCCGACCGGGTCGTGGTGATGTACGCCGGCAACGTGGTCGAGCAGGGCCTGGTCGAGGAGGTCTTCGGCTCCCCGAAGCACCCCTATACGGCGGGCCTGCTGGAGTCGGTGCCCGTGCACGCCGAGCGCGGTGCCGAGCTCAAGTCGATCGGCGGCTCGCCGCCCGAGCTGGCCGCGATCCCGGCCGGCTGCGTCTACCAGGACCGCTGCCCGATCGCGCGCGACCGCTGCCGCGACGAGCGGCCCGCGGCCCGTGAGGTCGCCCCCGGCCACCTGTCCGCCTGCCACTTCCCCGACGAGGTGAACCGATGAGTGAAGCACCGCTTCTCGAGGTCCGCGACCTCACCAAGATCTTCCCGGTACGCCACGCCGGCAAGCGCAAGGAGCTGCGAGCGCTCGACGGCGTCAGCCTCGACCTGCACCGGGGCGAGACGCTCGGCCTGGTGGGGGAGTCCGGCTGCGGCAAGTCCACGCTGGCCCGCACGCTGCTCATGCTGGAGACCCCCGACGGCGGCTCCGTACGCTTCGACGGGGTCGACCCGACGACGACCAAGGGAGCCGACCTGCTGGCGTTCCGGCGCCGGGTGCAGATGGTGTTCCAGGACCCGTTCGCCTCGCTCAACGCCAGGATGTCGGCCGGCGACATCGTGAGCGAGCCATGGCGTACGCACACCGGCCTCCACAAGACCTCGCGTGAACGCGCTGCCCGGGTGCGGGAGCTGCTGGACCTCGTCGGGCTGCGGCCGGGCGACGCCGGGAAGTATCCGCAGGAGTTCTCCGGTGGCCAGCGGCAGCGTCTCGGGATCGCCCGCGCGCTGGCGCTCAACCCCGACGTGATCGTCTGCGACGAGCCGGTCTCCGCGCTCGACCTGTCGGTGCAGGCACAGGTGCTGAACCTGCTCAACGACCTGCAGCAAGAGCTCGGGGTGGCGTACCTGTTCATCTCGCACGACCTGTCGGTGGTGCGGCACGTCGCCGACCGCGTCGTGGTGATGTATCTCGGCCGGATCGTCGAGCAGGGCGAGACCGAGTCGACCTTCGAGCGGCCTCAGCATCCCTACACCGGGGCGCTCCTGTCGGCGGCGCCCTCGCTCGACCACGAGCGCCGGCGCGAGCAGATCATCCTGTCCGGCGAGATCCCCTCGCCGCTCAACCCGCCGTCCGGCTGCCGGTTCCGGACCCGATGCTGGAAGGCGACCGACGAGTGCGCCACCGCGCTTCCGCCGCTCGCCATCGACCCGGTCGACGGCGGTCACACGGCGGAGTGCTTCCATCCACTGGGGGCGGAGGAGCAGGAGCTGGCCGCGGCGCAGGCGGGCTGATGGGGCTCTCGATCGGGTCCTTCGCGCTCGTCGCGGTCGCCGTCGTCCTGGCATCGGCGCTCCAGGCCTCGATCGGCTTCGGCATGGGCATGCTCGCCGCCCCCGTCGTAGCGCTGGTCGATCCGGGGCTGCTGCCCGGCACGCTGGTGATGCTCGCCTTCGTGGTCACGGTCATGGTGGTGGTCACCGAACGGCAGCACATCGACCTCGGCGGCACCGGGTGGGCGCTGTTCGGCCGGGTGCCCGGGACGATCGCGGGAGCGCTGCTCGTGGCGGCGCTGCCCGAGCGGGGTCTCGCCCTGCTGCTGGCCGCCGTCGTGCTGGTCGGTGTCGCGCTCAACTCGCTGGGCTGGCAGCCGCGGCCGGTGCGCCGCAACCTCGTCACCGCGGGTGCGGCCTCGGGGCTGCTCGGCACCGCCACCTCGATCGGCGGCCCGCCGATGGCGTTGGTCTGGCAGCAGAAGCACGGTGCGGTGCTGCGCAGCTCGATGAGCTCGTTCTTCCTGGTCGGCTCGGTGCTGTCGTTCCTCGCCCTGGCCACCACCGGGTCCGTCGACCAGCGCACCCTGCTGGTCACCGCGGCGCTCGTGCCGGCTCCGTTCGTCGGATGGGGGCTGTCGCTGCTGCTCAACCGGGTGATGTCGCCGGTACGTCTGCGGCGTACGGCGATCGCGGTGTCGATCTTCGGCGCGGTGGTGCTGGTGGTCGACCAGCTCCTCGGCTAGCTCCTCGTCACCGGGTTGCGCAGCGGCCGGCCGTCGGCGAGCGCGTCGACGTTGTCGGTGATGTCCTGCGCACGGCCGGCGAACACCTCGGCGGTGTGCCCCGACTGGTGCGGGGTCAGCACGACGTTGGGCAGCTTCGTGAAGTCGAGGTGCGAGGGCGGGGGAGCGTCGGGGTCGCGCGGGTTGCGCCACCACACGTCGATACCGGCCCCAGCGATCGTGCCGGCGGTGAGCGCGTCATGGAGCGCCTGCTCGTCGGCCACGGCGCCGCGGGCGACGTTGATCAGCACGGCGCTGGGCCGCATCGCGGCGAGGGCGGCGGCGTCGATGAGCCCACGGGTCGCATCGCTCAGCGGCACGGTCACGACGACCACGTCGGAGGCGGCCAGCAGCTCGTGCAGGGCCGAGTCGGGCCCGACCCAATCCAGCTCGACGCCTTCGGGCAGCGGGGCGTCGGGGTTGCGGCGTACGGCCCGGACCTTCATCCCCATCGCGGCGCCGAGCCGGGCGACGCTGGAGCCGATCTCGCCGAAGCCGACGATGCCCAGGGTGCGGCCGGTCAGTACGCCGCCGAAGGGGTAGTCGCCGGACACGATCGCGTTGCTCCACACGCCGCGGCGCATGTCGGCCTCGGACCGCAGGACGCCGCGCAGCAGCATCATCGACACCATCATCACGTGCTCGGCGATGGAGCGGCCGTGGTGGTAGGTGTTGGCCAGACGTACGTCACTTGGCAGCGCCTCGAGCGGGATCCTGTCCACGCCGGCACCGGTCACGTGCACCAGCCGGAGCCGGGGCATCGCGGCCAGCAGCTCCGGCGTCGTCGAGGAGCAGACCAGCACCTCGGCCGTCGCGGCGGCCTCGGCGAGCCGGGGGTCGTCTCCCCAGGCGAACGTCCACTCGTGCGGCGAGGCGTCCTCGCGGGTCAGGACATCGGTGAAGCGGGCCATGATCGGCTCGGTCACCAGCACGTTCAGCGGCGTGGCGGGAGAGGACACGTCCGCGATTGTGTCATGCGTCTACATCTGTGGACAAGCGTTCCATATGAAGGTCAGGTCCAGGTGAGGGAGTTGCGGATCGGGCCGACCACGCGGACGATCCGGTCCGCGGCCTGGCGCAGGGCGGCGATGACCTCCGCCTCCCGCTCGGGGGTGAGCCGGGCGATCGGGATGGAAGCGCTGATCGCGTCGGAGACCGGCTCGTCATAGTCCAGGGCGACGGCGATGCAGCGCAGTCCGAGGGTGTTCTCCTCGTTGTCGATAGCGTAGCCGCGTCGGCGGGTCGCATCGAGCTCGGCGGCCAGTGCGCCACGGTCGGTGAACGTGTGCGGTGTGAGCGGTGCGAGCTCGGCCGGCAGGTGGTCGGCGACCTCGTCCTCGGGCTGCGCGGCCAGGACCGCCTTGCCCAGCGAGGTGGAGTAGGCGGGCAGCCTGCGGCCGACCCGGCTGTAGGGGCGGAGGTACTGCGACGACTCGCGGGTGGCGAGGTAGACCACATCGGTGCCGTCCAGACGCCCGAAGTGGAAGGTCTCGTCGAGCTGCTCGCGGAGCTCGACGAGGAACGGGGTCACCTGGGGCAGGTAGGGGTCGGTGTCGAGGTAGCTGGTGCCGGCCAGCAGGGCACGGATGCCGATGCCGTAGAGCGTGCCGGTCGGGTCGCTGCGTACCCAGCCGTGCTTGGCGAGCGTACGGAGCAGGGCGTGCAGGCTGCTGCGAGGGACCCCGAGCGCCTCGCTCAGCTCGCGCAGCCGCACCGGGCGGTTCTGGCGCGCGGCGAGGAACTCGAGGATCTCCACTGTGCGGGCGGCGGACTTCACCTCGCGCACCCCTCCGGTGGTGGCGTTGGGCGCGGCAACGTCGTTCATGTCCGCAGAGTAGTGCGCACGTCAGATGCCCGTCCACGTATGAAGACGGGTCGGCGGGCTATGGCTGGTTCTGCTCGTCGCGCACAGGTGCTGCCGGGGCGGCGGGTCCCGGCCCGGCGCCGTTGCGCAGCCGCGTCTGCCAGCCCTGCTGGTCCCACGTCGCCGGCGCGGTGCTCCGGATGAACTGCTCGACGGCCATCACGAAGCGGCCGGGGTCGGAGCGGAACGGGAAGTGGCCGGCACCCTCGAACACCTCGAGCGTGGCCTGCGGCATCGCCGCCTGCGCCTGCGCGGCGTGGCGGTAGGGGATGACGCCGTCGCGGTCGCCCCAGATCATCAGCAGCGGGATGTTCTCGGCCAGGTAGCAGCGATCGAGCATCGTGACGACCTGGCCGCGCCAGTCGACGACGGAGCGTAGGGTCCGGGCGAACGCCTGGCGGGAGTGGGTGTCGGGCAGTGCGTCGACGATCCGGGCCAGGTCCAGGACGTCGACGCCGAGATCGTGATCGATGCGGCGCAGCAGGCCCAGGGAGACGGACATCCCGGTCCGCGAGATCGGCAGCCGCAACAGCTTGAGCAGCTCTGGTGCCATCGGCAGGGTCGCGAGTCGCAGCCAGGTCGAGACGCCGCGCCCGGAGCCGCCGTTGGAGACCAGCACGATCCGCTCGACCAGCTGTGGGTACTGGTAGGCGAGCTGCATCGCGATGCCGCCGCCGAGCGAGTGGCCGACGAGGGTGACTCGCTCCACGTCCAGCACGGACAGGAGGTCGCGCATGCCGTTGGCGAACCCGCCGATCGAGTAGTCGGCGCGTGGCTTGTCGGAGTCGCCGTGACCGAGCAGATCGGGAGCGATGACCAGATGGTTGTCGGCGAACATGGGCAGGACGTCGTCCCAGGTCCGCGAGCTGTCGCCGATCCCGTGGATGAACATGATCGCGGAGCCGTCACCGCCGGTGCGGAACGCGCGCTTGTAACCGTGGATCACCCGCGACTGCTGCTCGATCACCCGCGTCATGATTGCACGCTAGTCGCCATGGGTTTCAAGCGTGTTGCCGCTGTGCCGGCGAGGGTGCCCGAAGGGGCCGCCCGGTGAACCGGGCGGCCCTTCGGTTGGGGTGGAGGTGGGGGATCAGGGGTCGATCACGATGGTGCAGGTGACCGTCCGTGGTGACGGGTCGATCGCGATGCCCTCATGGGTGATCGTGTCGTCCCAACCGGTGGCGGTGCCGGTGTCCGGCGCGACGCCGGTGTTCTCGCAGGTCATCGACGTCAGGCTGGTCTCGCCAGAGCCGCCGTCACGGAAGTTGACCTGGATGTCGGCGAGTGGCGCGTTGGTGAACGTCGCGACCGCCGCACCTGTCGGCTGGTTGTCGGTGCAGTTCGTTCCGCTGACCACGGTGACGCTCTGTGCGTCGCCGGGGGCGTCGGCGTACCCGGGAGGCGGCGACGTCTCCGTCACGTCGTAGTCGCCGAGCGAGAGCCCGGAGACGCAGACCTCACCGACATCGGCATCCTGATCGCCGGCGCCGTTGTCGGTCACGCTGGTGCCGTCGTACGAGAAGACCGCTCCGGCGTTGGTGACTGCGCCACCCTTGGTGCTGTTCTTCACGATCTTCAACGCCCCGAGCTGGAGCTGGTTGGTGTAGGTGCAGTCGAGTACGTCGTCGGCGTCGTTGATCGCGAACGTCACGGTGGCCCCGTTGATGCTGGGACTCACCCCGGTGCTGGCATCACAGTTGACGCTGACGAAGGCCCAGTCGGATGGGATCACGTCCTCGACGACGGTGTAGCCGGTGCCGAAGAGCACGGTCTTGCCGTAGTTCTTCACGCCGTCATCCTGGAGCGTGAACGTGTTCACGGAGGCGGGGTCGGTGCCGAACGCCTTGGTGTAGCCGAAGTTGGTGGCGTTGGGGTCCTCGTCCGGGAGCGTCTGCTTGCGGATGATCACCTGGCCGCAGTTCTGCAGGTTGATCCCGACAGGGGCCACGAAGTCCTTCAGCTGAGAGGTGAAGGAGTCCGAGGACCGGCTCTTCAGCATCGCGCTGCCGAACGACGCGCACTTGTTGGGCTGGAACAGCAGCCGCAGGTCGAGCTGCGCCTCACCGAAGGTCCGAGCCTGCTTCGAGCCGGTGCTGATCAGGCCGTCGGATTCTGCAGCGGGGATGGCCGAGGAGTTGATGGTGCCTGCCGCGCACGGAGCGCCGCCGCAGGTGGCGGAGGGGACGTCCAGGTCGGTAGAGGGACCCCACGCGGTGCCGGTCCAGCGGCGCGCGGAGATGTCCGCACGGGAGCCGCCCTGGTCGATGGCGTACTCGATGAGCAGGTCGCCGGCGGTGCGGACGACATTGGGTCCGGAGGCGCACTTGGTGCTCGACTGGTTGAACTCGAAGTCCATCAGCGTGGTGCCGCTCGGCTCGCTCACCCGGCTCCAGGCGAGGTTCAGGAACCCGGGGTGGCTTCCGGTGCCGGCTTCGCGGTAGACGTGGAAGCTCAGCAGGTCGCTCTTGTTCGGCGGGATCGAGTCGGTCACCTCACCGGGACAGGAGGTGTCCTCCTTGACGCCGCCGGCGTAGGAGTTGTCGCCGGTGCCGTTGACCTTGTCGGTGGCCCGGATCTCGGTGACGCTGGCCCAGTCGAGCGACGGGGCCGGGTCGTCGACCTTGAGGTTGGCGTCGACGTCGATCTCGAAGTTGCTGCCCGCGAGGCTGGCTTCGGGGTGGGACGCCGAGGCGCCGGAGGCGACGAGTGCGGTGGCGACGAGAGCGGTGGCGCACAGCGCCGCCAATCTCTTGAAGAACCTCGGCTTGCGTGCGCGAGGCATGAGTGGGCTCGGTATCGAGCGCATGGCGTGTCCCCTTTCAGGAGACTTCGCGGTCGCTGTCTACAGGAGAGGGCGGGCTCGCTCCCCAGAGGCGGGCTCCGTCGGCGCGTGTGGCTGCGGCCTGGACGGTTGGTGTCTGCAACGGGGACGGGCGCCGGCTGGGGGTTCGATGCTTTTCCGCGTTATTCGATCGTTATCCCGCTTGGGGTACCAGCGCATGCCGAAGATCGGGTATGTGCTCTTTACCTTGCTGCCGCCGCGGTGCTCGTCCGGGTAGGCCCGCGACCGATCTCGCTCCGCTGCCCTTACCTGCCCGTTACCGGACCTCAACGACTCGGTCATCCCGGCCCCGGATCATGGATACCGAGGACCTTCCCCCACCTGTGCCCGAACCACGAGAAGGAGCCGGAGATGGCCGTCGACGTCCCGAACATCCACCGCGAGAGCCGCATGGCCCGGCTCATCCGGTGGGCCGACGACTACACGCTGTGGGCGTTCAACCCGCCCGATGCGCTGGCACCGGGCGGATCGCCGACCCGCCGGGCCATTGCCGACCTGCCGGACGACCCGGCCGCGACGCTCCGTGACCTGGAGAACCAGCGCTGCCAGGTCGACAGGCACCTCGAGGATCTGCATGACGAGAGTGCCCGGGCCGTACGGCTGCTGCGGCGCCGCGGCTGGTCGTTCGGGCGGATCGCGGCGGAGACCGGGATCAGCAACCAGCGCGTCGCCCAGCTCGCTCGAAGCTCACTGGGCGCCGCCAGGTGACGATCCGGTGGTGACCGCGGCTCAGCGTGCCGCGGTCACCGTCTCGGGTCCGTCAGCGTTCTCCATCGCGGCGGCGCTCCGGCCGAGCAGCGCGCGGGAGCACACCAGGGAGATCACGGTGGTCACGACGCCGAAGGCGACGGGCACCACGATGCTGCCGGAGGTGTCGAGGAGCCACTGCAGGATCATCGGCGTGGTCCCGCACAGCGCACCGGAGAGGCCGTACGTCACCGAGATGCCGGTGTAGCGGACCCGGGCAGGGAAGGCCTGGGCGAGCATGCCCGCCATGACCGCGTAGAACATCACGTCGGGGATGGTGGCCATCACCGCGCCGATCATCGCCAGGGTCCAGTTCCCGGTGCCCATCAGCACGAACATCAGCGCAAGCGCGGGAATCTCGAGGGCGAGCAGGACCGTGACCAGGGTGCGCGGGTTCCAGCGGGTGGCCAGCACGGCGCCGAACGGCTGCACGAAGAACTGCACGACGCTGGCGATCAGGATGATGGTGAGGAAGGAGTCCTTCTCGAAGCCGAGGTGGGTCGTGGCCCAGGAGAGCGCGAAGGTGTCGCGGGCGTAGACGACCACGAAGACGCACAGGATGCCGAAGACTCCGAGGGTCAGCTCGCGGGAGTTGCTGCGGAACAGCTCGATCACCGGGACCCGGACGACCTCGTCGCGCTCCTGGAGGTCCTTCATCGCCGGCGACTCCTCGAGGCTGAGCCTGATCACGAGCCCGACCACGACCAGCGCGGCCGACGCCAGGAACGGCAGTCGCCAGGCCCACTCGAGAAGCGCGTCGTCGGGGAGCAGACCGGTCACGGCGAGGAAGCTCAGGGTCGCCAGGATCCGGCCGGCGGGGGAGCCCTGCTGGGCGAAGGCACCGAACAGGAAGCCGCGGTCGGGACGGGTGTGCTCGGTCGCGATCAGCACCGCGCCGCCCCACTCGCCGCCCACGGCGAGGCCCTGCAGCAGCCGGAGGATGATCAGCAGCACCGGTGCGGCGGCGCCGATGGCCGCGTGCGTCGGCAGCAGGCCGACGCCGACCGTGGTGACGCCCATCAGCAGCAGCGTCAGGATCAAGGAGCGCTTGCGGCCGATCCGGTCACCGAGGTGCCCGAAGACCACACCGCCGAGCGGCCGGGTCAGGAACCCGACGGCGAACGTCGCGAAGGAGAGCAGGGTCGCGACCGCGGGCTCGGCGTTGCTGAAGAACAGTGGCCCGAAGACCAGAGCGGACGCGGTGCCGTAGATGTAGAAGTCGTACCACTCGATGGTGGTGCCGACGAACGCGGCGATGCCCGCCTTGCGGGCCATCCGTTCGTCGGGGACGCGCGTTGACTGGGTCATGGGACTTGCTCCTCCGGGGGTTGTGTGTCGTCACGCACCGGAATGCTGTGTGACCGCGTTCACACTAGGAACCCGCGCCATTGCACGTCCAACACCAAATCTAGATGGCATTGATATCACCCATGAGCCTAATAATGCTCCGGGCATGCCGAGGCCGCCGATCGTCCGCAGGGAGGATCGGCGGCACTCGGGAGGCGTCAGGGAAGGACCAGCGTGATGCTCTCCGCGACGCAGACCGGTCGCTCGGCGCCCTCGGCCTCGACGGTCCAGGCGACCAGCACCTGGGTCCCGGCCGGGACCGCCCGGACCTCCTTGATCCGGGGTGTGGCCCGGATCTTCGTGCCGACCTTGACCGGCGCTGGGAACCGCACCTTCTCGAGACCGTAGTTGAGCCGGGCGGACCCGGTATCGATGGTGTAGAGCTCGGCGGCGAAGGCGGGCAGCATCGACAGCGTGAGGTAGCCGTGCGCGATGGTGCCGCCGAAGGAGGAGGCGGTGGCGCGCTCGACGTCGACGTGGATCCACTGCTGGTCGCCGCTGAGTTCGGCGAAGCGGTCGACGCCCTCCTGGGTGATCTGCACCCAGTCCGTGGTGCCGAGATCGTCGCCGGCAGCGGCCTCGATCGCCGCGATCGAGGTGAACGTACGCATCAGACCACCCGCTCGAAGACGGCGGCGAGGCCCTGGCCGCCGCCGATGCACATGGTCTCGAGGCCGTAGCGGGCCTCGCGGCGGTGCAGCTCGCGGGCGAGCGTGCCGAGCATCCGTACGCCGGTGGCGCCGACGGGGTGGCCGAGGGAGATGCCGGAGCCGTGGACGTTGGTGCGTTCGAGGTCCTCGTCGGTGAACTTCCACTCGCGCATCACCGCCAGCGCCTGAGCGGCGAACGCCTCGTTGAGCTCGATGACGTCGATGTCGGCCAGGGTCAGACCGGCCTTGGCGAGGGCCGCCTCCGTGGCGGGGACTGGGCCGATGCCCATCACGTCAGGACGTACGCCGGCGGCGGCCCAGGACACGAGCCGGACCAGCGGCCGCAGACCGAGTCGCTCGGCGAGGTCGGCGGTGGTGACCAGGCACATCGCGGCGGCATCGTTCTGGCCGCTGGCGTTGCCGGCGGTGACGGTCGCCTCGGAGTCTGAGGAGCCGAGGATCGGCCGCAGCTTCGCGAGCGACTCGAGCGTGGTGTCCGCGCGGGGGTGCTCGTCGGTGTCGACCACGACGTCGCCCTTCCGGGACGGCACGGTGACCGGCACGATCTCCTCGGCGAAGACACCGCTCTGCTGGGCGGCGACGGCGCGCTGGTGGGAGCTGACGGCGAGCCGGTCCTGCTCCTCGCGGCCGATGGCGTACTCCCGGCGCAGGTTCTCGGCGGTCTCGAGCATGCCGCCGGGCACCGGGTGGAACCGGCCGCCGGGGGTCTGCCGGCCGCGGGTGAGGCCGTCGTGGATCTGTACGCCGGTGCGCGCGCCGCCCCAGCGCATGTCGAGGGAGTAGAAGGCGACGTTGCTCATCGACTCCGCGCCGCCGGCCACCACGATCTCGCTGGCGCCGGAGGCCACCTGCATCACCGCGTTGGCGACGGCCTGCAGCCCGGAGCCGCAGCGACGGTCGACCTGCTGACCGCCGACGGTGACCGGGAGCCCGGCGTCGAGTCCGACCACCCGGCCGATCGCCGGTGCCTCGGCATTGGGGTAGCAGTGGCCGAGGATGACGTCGTCGATCCGCTCCGGGTCGATGCCGGTGCGGGCGAGCAGCCCCTGCAGTGCGGTGACGCCGAGGTCGACCGGGCTCAGGTCCTTGAAGACGCCGCCGTAGCGGCCGATCGGGGTGCGGACGGGTTCGCAGATGACCACGTCGAGGGCGGTGTCACTCATGGTTGGTGCCTTTCAGAGGTGAGGGTGGCCAGCTCGGCCGTCAGGCCGGCCAGCGCGGTGCCGTCGGGGCGCCGCAGCGCCATCTCGGCAGTGTCTGGGGCGGTGTCGGGAGCGGGGCGGTCGACGGCCACGTGGGCAGGGTCTCCGCAGAACAGCGGTGCGGTGTTGCGGTGCTTCAGACGGCGTACGACGCGGTCGGGGTGGACCAGACGCAGGGCCTCGGCTAGCACCAGGGTCGAGAGTGGGCCTTGCACGACCAGCCCGGGATAGCCCTCGACCCGGGTGGCGTAGGGCCAGTCGTAGTGGATCCGGTGCGGGTTGGCGGTCGCCGCGCTGAACCGCATGAGCAGGGTCGGGTCGGTGACGAACCGCCAGCCACCGTCCTCGGCCACCAGCGGCGGCCCGGCCGGTGCGATCGCCGAGGCGGGCTCGGGGTCCGGGAACGACGTCGGCGATGGCGCGGCATCGCGGTAGATCAGGTCCTGCCGCTCGTCCACGAGCAGGTCGTCCCGGCCGGCGTCGACCAGCCGGGTGACCACCGTGACGATCGCCAGCCGCCCGCTGCGGCCCGACTTCTCCTCGACCGAGACCACCTCGGACTCGCGGACGACCTCGGTGCCGACCCGGAGGTCGCCGTGGAACGTCACCTCGCCGCCGGCGAACATCCGCCGAGGCAGGTCGATCGAGGGCAGGAAGTCGCCGCGGCGCGGATGACCGTCGACGCCGATGCCCGACGACGCCGGCCAGCGCGGCAGCGCCACCCAGTGCCACAACGGCGGGAGTACGTCCCCGGCGGCAGGCACCGGAGCGCCACTGTCGAGGAGAGCGCCGAGAGCGGCGACCGGCCCCGCGTCGAGGGTCTCGACCGAGGTCACCCCCCGCGGCCGCCAGGTCACATGAACCTTCCGCCGGTCACCTCGGCGACCGTTCCGGTCATGTACGAGGAGAGCGAGGAGGCGTAGAAGAGCGCGACGTTGGCGATCTCGGCCGGCTCACCGGCGCGGCCCATCGGGATCTCGGCCATCTTCTCGTCCCAGATCCGCTGCGGCATCGCCTCGGTCATGGCGGAGCGAATCAGCCCGGGCTGGATCGCGTTGACCCGGACCCCGTGGTGGGCCATCTCCTTGGCCGCGGCCTTGGTGAGGCCGACGATGCCGGCCTTCGCGGCCGAGTAGTTGGTCTGCCCGACCATCCCGACCTTGCCGGAGATCGAGGAGATGTTCACGATCGCGCCGGACTTCTGCTCGCGCATCCGGGCGGCGGCGAGCCGGGTGCCGTGCCAGCAGCCCTTGAGGTGCACGGCGATCACCTGGTCGAACTGGTCCTCGGTCATCTTCCGCATCGTCGCGTCGCGGGTGATGCCGGCGTTGTTGACGACGATGTCGAGTGAGCCGTACGTCGCGACCGCGGTCTCCAGCGCGCGCTCGACGTCCTCGGCGCTCACCACGTCGCAGGCGATGCCGGTGGCCACGTCCGGGCCCAGCTCCTTGGCCGCAGCCTCGGCGGCGGCGCCGTCGAGATCGGCGAGCACCACCCGCGCTCCTTCCGCCACGAAGCGCTCGGCGACGGCGAGGCCGATGCCCTGCGCACCTCCGGTGATGACCGCGGTCCGGTTCTCGAGAAGTGCCATGTCAGTTCTTTCCCTTCTGGTCGCGCGCCACCAGCTGGGCGGCGATCACGTTGCGCTGGATCTCGTTGGTGCCCTCGCCGACGATCATCAGCGGGGCGTCGCGGAAGTAGCGCTCCACGTCGTACTCCTTGGAGTAGCCGTAGCCGCCGTGCACCCGCACCGCGTCGAGGGCGACCTGCATGGCCGCCTCCGAGGCGAAGAGCTTGGCCATCCCGGCCTCCATGTCGGCGCGGTCGCCGGCGTCGAGCCGCTCGGCCGCGTCGAGCGTCATCAGCCGGGCGGCGCGCATCTTGGTGCCCATCTCGGCGAGCAGGTTGCCAACCGACTGGTGCTTCCAGATCGGCTTCCCGAAGCTCTCCCGGGTCTGGGCGTAGGAGAGAGCGTCGTCGAGCGCGGCCTGGCCGACGCCGACGGCGCGGGCGGCGACCTGGATCCGGCCGACCTCGAGGCCGCGCATCATGTGGCCCCAGCCGAGGTCAGGCGTGCCGCCGAGCACCGCGGTCGCCGGCACCCGCATGTGGTCGAAGGTGAGCTCGCAGGCCTCGATGCCGCGGTAGCCGAGCTTGGGGATCTTGCCCGAGACGGTGAGCCCGTCGCCGGGTTCGACCAGCACCACGCTCATGCCCTGGTGTGCGGGCGAGGCGGAGCGGTCGGTGACGCAGAGCAGCCCGATCAGGCCGGCGTGCTGGGCGTTGGAGATCCAGGTCTTCGAGCCGGTGATGACCAGTTCGTCGCCGTCGGCGTCGGCGAACGTACGCATCCCCTGCAGGTCGCTGCCGCCGGACGGCTCGGTCAGCGCCATCGTGGCGCGCAGGCTACCGTCGGCCATCCGGGGCAGGTAGGACTCCTGCTGCCCCGGGGTCCCGAAGTGACGGACCAGATAGCTGATCACCGAGTGTCCCCCGATCGCGCCGGCCAGGCTCATCCAGCCGCGGGCGAGCTCCTCGGTCACCCGCGCGAAGCAGGCCGTGCTCACGTCGACGCCGCCGTGCTCGGCGGGCACCAGGAGGCCGAAGAAGCCGAGCTTCTTCATCTCCTCGATGAGCTCCTCGGGGTAGATGTCGTCGGCCTCGAACTCGCGCACCCGGGGGCGTACGCGCTCGTCGACGAAGTCGGCGACGAGCCGGACCATGTCCTGCTCGTCGGGGGTCAGGCTGTTCATCTGGCTGCTCCTGGGGTGGGTCGGTTGAGGGAGACGATGCGGCGGGCGCGGGCGACGACGGGGGCGTCGACCATCCGGCCGTCGACGAGGGCGACGCCGTCCTCGGTCGCGGCGGCCAGGACGCGCTCGGCCCAGGCGAACTCGTCGGGTGTGGGTGCCAGGGCCGCGGCGGCGGGGGCCACCTGGCCGGGGTGGATGCAGAGCTTGCCGGTGAACCCGAGGGCGGCGGCCGCGGTGGCGTCAGCGGTCAGCCGCTCGTGGTCGCGTACGTCGCCGGTGACGCCGTCGATCGGGCCGGCCAGGCCGCCGACCGCCGAGGCGAGCACCAGGTGGCCGCGCGCGGGCGCGAGGGCGGGTGCGTGGTCGGGATCGACGCCGAGCTCGGCGGCCAGGTCGAAGCTGCCGAAGGCGAGGCGTACGACTCCGGGGGAGCGGGCCAGGTCGATGGCCCGCGCGACGCCGAGCGCGGTCTCGACCAGGGCGACGACGGCGGAGCCGTCGGGGAGCGTGGCCAGGACGGCCGCCACGGTCTCGGGGCTGTCGGCCTTCGGGAGCACCACCAGCGACGGCCCGCCGAGGGCGGCGAGCGCGGCGACGTCGGCGTCGTGCCAGGTGGTGCCGGCGGCGTTGATCCGCACGGCGACGGTGACACCTGCTCGGGGGAGCCAGTCGGTGACGTGGGTACGGGCCGCGTCCTTGTGCGCCGGGGCGACGGCGTCCTCGAGGTCGACGACCACGACGTCGGGGCCGGCGGCGGCAGCCTTGGCGAACCGCTCCGGCCGGTCCCCGGGGACGAACAGCCAGGTGCGTGCCGCCCCGGCGATCTCGGCGGTGCTCATCGCGACACCACCTCCCGGGTGCCGATGACGCCGCGGCTCAGCAGGTCGTCGAGCCGCTCCGTGGCCAGGCCGAGGGCGCCGGCGAGCACCTCGCCGGTGTCCTGCCCGACGGCGGGGGCGGGCCGGGGAGCGCTCCGGTGGCCGTCGACGGTGATCGGCGCGCCGGGAGCGAGCAGCTCGCCGACACCGGGCTGGCTGACGGTCGAGAACAGCGGATGCTCGCGCAGCAGCCGGGCGTCGTCGGCGGCGAGGTCGCGGAAGCTGCGGTAGGGCGACCACAGGATCCGGGTCTTCGACAGCGCCCTGGTGACGTACGCCGTGTCGTGCTGCTCGAACCAGGCGGCGATGAGGCCGCCGAGCACGGTGCGGTGCCGGAACCGCGCGCCCTCGTCGGAGAAGTCGGCATCGAGCGCGCGGGCCAGCGCGGCCACCGCCTCGGCGAGGCCGGTGATGCCCAGCAGGTCCGACCACTGTCGTGGGGTGAGTGCCACCAGCATGAAGCGGTCGCCGTCCGCGGTGGTGAAGTCGCGACCGAAGGTGCCGTACACGTGGTTGCCGATCGAGCCGCGCTCGCCCGCCGGCCGCAGCTGCGCCTCAGCGAGATAGCCGAGGTTGCCGGCGGCAGCGAGGGCGACGTCCTCCAGTGCGACGCGCACCTCGGCGCCCTCGCCGGTGACCGCGCGTCGTCGCTCGGCGGCGAGCAGGCCGGTCGCGAGGTGGAGGCCGGCCGCGAGGTCCCACGCCGGCACCACACCGTTGACCGGTGCCGCATGCTCCTCCGGGCCGGTCACGAGCGGGAAGCCGGTGCCGGCCTGCACGGTGTAGTCGACGGCGGTCCCGCCGTCGTGGCGCCCGGTGAGGAGCACATGGATGACGTCGTCGCGGCGGGCGCGCAGCGCGGCGTACCCGAGCTCCGACCAGCGTTCGGTGTTGGTGACCACGATGCCGCCGGACGGACCGCCCGAGACGACCAGGTCCGCGACCAGCTGCCGCCCCTCCGGGTGGGTGCAGTCGACTGCGATGGCCTTCTTGCCGGGGTTGAGCCCGTTCCAGTAGAGGCTGGCGCCGCCGTCGCTGAGCGGCCAGCGAGTTCGGTCCGGGCCGCCTTCGAGCGGCTCGACGCGGATCACCTCCGCGCCGAGCTGCGCCAGGGTGGTGCCGCACAGCGGAGTGGCGACAAAGCTGGACACCTCGACCACCCTCAGGCCCGCGAGTGGTCCGGAAATGGGGTCAGGCGTGGGATCAGCGGTGGTCATGGAACACCCTTTCTGCGGAGGGCTCGGAGGACGGGGCCGAGGGGCCGGCCATCGCCCAGGTCAGGGCGACCGCGGCGACCGGGACGCCGTAGACGAGGGAGAGGTTTCCGGTCGGGTAGGCGATCGCGACCCAGGAGTAGCCGACGGCGAGGCCGGTGAAGCGGAGCATGTTGTGGAGGCCGAGCGCGACACCGTCGGCGGCGGCCGGCGAGGTCATCAGACCGAGCGCGGAGGTCGCCTGGACGACACCGATCGCCGCGCCGGTCAGCACGAGCGCGGCCACGGTGAACGTGACGATCGTGCCGGACCCGGACCCGGAGGCGGTCGCGGCCAGGGGGAGCGCGAGCAGGCCGAGCGCGAGGAGCACCAGCCCGCCGCGCAGCGTGCGCCGGGCGGTGAACCGTTCGGTGACCCGGGAGGAGAGCGGCGCCGCGAGCGTCATCGCCAGGGCCAGCGCGAGCATGGTGATGCCGATGTGTCCCGGGCCCAGGCCGAGGTCGCGGCCCAGGTGCAGGGGAGTGGCGACGATCGCGACACCGAGGCAGCCCATCACCGTGCCGGCGGCCATCGTGCTCGCGACGAACCTCCGCTCGGTGAGGAGGCCGGGCGGGACGAACGGTCCGGCGCTGGTGCGCCCGAGCTGGCTGTGCACGGCCAGGGCGAGCACGCCCACGGCCGCCATCCCCGCGGCCACCGCGACCTCGCCGTGCTGTCCGAGCCAGCTGACGGCGCCCACGAGCGCGCCGATCCCGACCAGGAGCGTCGCCATCCCGCTGACGTGGAGCGGAGCGTACGACGCGGGCACGTCGGGCACCACGGTCAGGCACAGCACCAGCAGCACGGCGCTGAGCGTGGCGTGGGTGATGAACACCCACCGCCAGCCGAGCGTGTCGGCGACCAGTCCGCCGAGGGGCGGCCCGAGCGCCTGACCGACGCCGATCGCGGCTGCCCAGGCGGCCATCACCCGGGCCCGGTTGCCGGCCCAGTGCCGGCCGAGCACCTGCTGGATCGCGGGCGGCACCGCGGAGCACGCAATCCCCTGCAGGGCACGCATCACGACCAGGAACCCGAGCCCCTGGCTGAAGGCCGCGCCCGCCTGTGCGGCCACCATCAGCAGCAGCGACCCCGCGAGCACCCGCCGAGAGCCGAACCGCTGGCACATCCAGCCCGAGATCGGTGCGAAGACGACCATCGCCAGCGTGAACGCGCTGACCGCGAAGACGATCCCGCGCGGCGAGGCCCCGATCGCGTGGGCGATCACGTTGATCGGGGCGCTGATGATCGTGCTCGACAGGGTGCCGAGCGTGGAGCACGCCAGCAGGGCGACGTACGCCGACCGGCGCGGTTCCAACGTGATGGTGGAGGGGCTCATCGGAGGTAGAGCCGCACCGTGTCGATCTCGTCGCGGAGCAGCCGGACCTCCTCGACGGTCGGCCGGCCGGTCTCGCGTACGTCATCGGCGACGCGGATGTCCCACCCGGTGGCGGCGCGGACGTCGTCGACGGTGAGGCCGGGGTGGACCTCGCTGATCTCGAGCTCGCCGAGCTTGTCGGGGCGGCGCAGCACCGCCATCGGGGTGATCACGGTGGAGACCCCGTGGCCGCGAGGCACCATCCGGGGGTCCTCCTCGTACGCGCGCACCGGGCTGGGCGAGGTGCAGAAGTCGAGCTGCGCCGGAAGGGCGCCGGGGTCGTGGCGGCGCAGCACGACGATGCACTCGCCCGCGTTCGGCATGATCTCGGCGGCGCCGCCGGCACCGGGGAGGCGGACGGCGGGCTTGTCCCAGTCGCCGATGAAGCTGGTGTTGAGGCTGCCCCAGCGGTCGATCTGGGCGGCGCCGAGGAAGCCGACGTCGACATGGCCGCGCTGCAGGACGTAGCCGAAGAGTGCGGGCATGCTCAGCACCGCGGCGGCCCCGGAGACCAGCACCGAGTCGGCGATGCCCTCCGCCAGGCCCTCCGGCTGTGCGCCGCAGATGCCGGACTCGTAGACCAGCTCGACGTCGGGGTTCACGGTGCGGCGCGCCAGGTCGACGGCGAGCGTCGGCAGCCCGACGCCCGCGAAGACCCGGTGCTTGCCGACGAGCTGGCGGGCGGCGACCGCGGCGAGGAACTCGGTGCTGGACGGAGCCACGTACGAGAGCGGGGCGTTCACGAGGCCACCTCCTTGGCGGCCACCCGGCGGCGGCCGAAGTCGACGGGCTGCGAAGGCCGAGGAGCGACACCGAGCCCGTCCCAGCGCTCCGCTCCGAGCTTGTCGAGGTACGCAGCGCGGTCGGGCACCTGGTGCACCCACTCCTCGAGCCAGCCGAGCACCGCCTCGCGGTCGCGGCTGATCGGCGTCCACTCGCGGTAGAAGGCGTTGTCGCGGTCGTAGTGGCCCTGCGTGTAGGACGGGTGCGCGCCGCCGGGAACCTCCACCACGGCGGTGACCGCGTGGGACGGCAGCACGGTGCGGTTCGGATCCGAGCGGACCACGTCCTCCTCGACGATCTCCTCGACGGTCGCGATCACGGTCTCGGCTGCGTACGCCGCTTCCTGCTGGGCTCCGACGATGCCCCACATCTGGACGTTGCCGGAGCGGTCGGCACGCTGGGCGTGGACGATGGTCACGTCCGGGCGCAGCGGCGGCACGACGTAGATGTCTGGTCCGCCGTAGGGATCGGAGACCTTGCGGATCAGCGGGTTGAGCTTCGGGAGGTCGCTGCCGGCGTACGAGCGGAGCGGGAAGAACGGCAGCCCGGCGGCGCCCGCCTGGTAGCGGCAGACCATGCCGTAGTGGCTGTACTCCTCCACCTCGAGCGGTTGCGGGTCGGCGTTCTCCACCCGGCGCCGGACCTCGTGCAGGGAGCCGGCCGAGCCGCTGGCGAAGAAGGAGGCCACGAGCTTCGAGACGCAGCCGGCGGCGATCATCTGGTCGGCTAGCAGGTCGGGAGTCATCCGGCAGAACGTCAGGTCCCGACGGCCCTGGCGGATGATCTCGTGGCCCGCGGCGAACGGGATCAGGTGGCCGAAGCCCTCGAGCGCGACCGTCATGCCGTCCTGTACGTGAGCGGCCACCGCCGAGCTGAGATCGGTGACCTTGTCGGGCGCGGCCATGGGTGCTCCTCGGGGGCGGGCAGGGGTTGGTCAGTGGTCCCAGCCTGACGCCAGCCGCGTGCCGAACTCCAATACTTCTTCCGCCGCTCATTGTTGACGGATACGTATGAATAGTTCGAGACAGATATCGAATGTGATGACAAACGACGGCACAATGAGCCGGGTGGACCCTGCCTCTCCTGCCGCTGACACCCGTGCTGCCGTGACCCTCGACGAGCTGCTCGACCTCCTCGACCTGAGCTGCGTCGACGAGCCGACCGGCCGGGTCAGTCACTGGATCGGACAACCGCAGCAGCACCCCGCCGGCAGGCTCTTCGGTGGCCTTCTCCTGGCTCAGGCGCTGGTCGCCGCCGGCCGTGGGGTCGGGGCCGACCAGCGGATCATTAGCCTGCAGGCCGACTTCGTCGGCGGAGTGCCGACGGACCGGCCGCTGCACTGGGAGGTCACGGTCGTCTCCGACGCGCCCTCGCTGGCGACCCGGCGCAGCCGGCTGCTCGACGACGCGGGGGAGGAGCTCTTCGGAGCGGTCACCCGATGGGCGACCGTACGTACCGACCTGCCGTCGCACAGCTCGCTCCGGCCGCGGCCCGCGCCCGACCCCGAGACGCTGCCGGACCTGGCCGATCGGTTCGGCTCGGACGAGCGGATCCCGCCCTGGTGGCGGCTGCACCGACCGGTCCACTTCCGGCACGCGGTGGCCCCGCCGTACTTCACCGTCGCCGAGCCCGGCGACCGGCAGAGCAGCTTCTTCCGGGCGACCGGCCCGCTGCCGGACGACCCGGTCCTGCGGGCCGCGCTGGTCGCCTACGTGAGCGACATGAGCATCCTCGAGGCGTCGTTCCTGGCGCTCGGGTCGGCCCGGCACAAGCCCGGCGCCCGGATCCTCAGCCTGACCCACGCGCTGACGTTCCACGCCGCGTCCGACCTGACCGACTGGCACCAGTTCGACTGCCGCGTGGAGTCGGTCGCCCACGGACGTGCCCACGGCGTCGGTGAGCTGTTCGACGAGACCGGTCGCCATGTCGCCACCGCGTCGCAGGTCGGTCTGGTGAAGGTGGCGACCGACCGCTGACCGGTCTCAGGCGGGCGGAGTCGACGGCAGCTCCGGTGTTGGCAGCGCCTCCTCCGAGGCACGCAGCACCGCGTGCAGCGCCGGGCTCCGGTCCTCCTGCCGCCAGGCGAGCTGCTGGAATGTGGGGCGGTCGCACTCGCTGATCCGGACCACCTCGATGCCGGTCTGCACGACGTTGGCGATCGCGGTGTCGAGCGTGAACGTGATGCCGACACCGGCCGCGACCAGCGCGACCGCGGTCCAGCTGTCGGGTGCGGTCTGCACGATGTTGGGCACGAACCCTGCCTGGGACGCCGTCTCGATGAAGGCGTCGCGCACGCTGGAGCCGGGGTCGGCCGGCAGCGCCACGAACGGCTCGTCCCGGCACTCCGCCATGCTGACCTCCCCGCGGCCGGCGAGCCGGTGACCGGCCGGCACGGCGAGCACGTAGTGCTCGACCGCGATCACGCGGTGCGCGAGGCCCTGCGGCTCGATCCGCCATCGAGCGATGGCCAGGTCGAGCTCGCCGTCCTGCAGCGAGCGCAGCGCCTCGTAGTTGTACGTCGTGCTCTGCAGCATCAGCTCGATCCCGGGATGCTGCTCGCGGACGATCCGGCCGAGCTGGCCGACGAGCACGTGGGAGGAAGGACCGGCGAATCCGATCCGGACCCGGCCGGTCTCGCCGCGGCCGGCCGAGCGGACCGCCCGGCGCGCGGTGCGCAGGCCCTCGAGCACCTCCTGGGCGGGACGGACCAGTGCCTCACCGGCCGACGTCAGCCGTACGCTCCGGGTGGTGCGGTCGAACAGCTGGGCGCCGAGGTCGCGCTCGAGCTGCTTGATGGTGCGGCTCAGCGGCGGCTGGGCGATGTGCAGCCGCTCGGCCGCCCGGCCGAAGTGGAGCTCCTCGGCGACGGCCAGGAAGGCCTCGAGATGGTGCAGGTCCATAGGGACAACTCTTGCATCAGTGGGAACAATCCTCCAAGGATTAGGTATTGGACGCGCATAAGAAGTCGCGGGATGCTTTCTGCATGACCACCGACATGGGCATCGACCTGCTGCCGCTGGAGGGCATCACCGTGGTCGCCCTCGAGCAGGCCGTCGCGGCCCCGCTCGCCACCCGTCACCTCGCGGACCTCGGCGCCCGCGTGATCAAGCTGGAGCGGGTGGGCGAGGGTGACTTCGCCCGCAACTACGACCATGCGGTGCACGGCCTCGCCTCCCATTTCGTCTGGCTCAACCGCGGCAAGGAGTCGGTGGCGCTCGACCTCAAGTCGCCCGACGGCGCCGAGCTCGCGCGACAGTTGGTCGCCCGCGCCGACGTCTTCCTGCAGAACGCCGCGCCCGGAGCTGCCGAGCGGCTCGGCCTCGGCGCGGAGGAGCTCGCCGAACGGCACCCGAGGCTCGTCGTCGCCGGCATCTCCGGCTACGGCACCGGCGGCCCGCTGCGCGACCGCAAGGCGTACGACATGCTGATCCAGGCGGAGTCCGGGCTGATCTCGGTCACCGGCACCCCGGAGACGGCGACCAAGACCGGCGTCCCCAGCTCCGACATCGCCGCGGGCCTCTACACGAGCCAGGCGATCGTCGCGGCACTGTTCCGGCGCGAGCGCACCGGCAAGGGCGGCATCGTCGACGTGTCGATGTTCGACGCGACCGTCGAGTGGCTCGGGCACCCGATGTACATGCAGATGTATGGCGGCCGCCAGGTGCCGCGGATGGGGCTCAGCCATGCCTCGATCGCGCCCTACGACGCCTACCCGACCGCCGACGGGGAGATCCTGATCGGAGTGCAGAACGACCGCGGCTGGCGGGCACTGGTGACCGACGTCTTCGAGCGGCCCGATCTGGTCGACCATCCCCGGCTGGCCACCAACCCGCTGCGGGTCGCCCACCGCGAGGAGTGCGACGCGGTCGTCGCCGAGCACACCCGCGGCTTCGCCACCGCCGACCTCGACGCCCGGCTCGCCGCCGCCGGCGTCCCGGCGGCCCAGATCAACGACATGTCCGGCCTGGTCGAGCACCCGCAGCTCGCCGGTCGCGACCGGTGGCGCGAGGTCGCCACTCCTGCCGGGCCGGTTCGCGGCGTACTGCCGCCGATGACGTTCCGCGACGTCGAGCTGCCGATGGGCGCGATCCCGGAGCTCGGCGCCCACACCGATGCCGTGCTCGCGGAGCTCGGCCTCGCCGCCGGCGCGATTGACAGGCTGGCCGCCGGTGGCGTGGTCGGCCGGCCCACCGACGTACCCGTTCCCACGCCTTGACCACGCCTTGACCCTCCCGCACGAAGGAGCACCCATGGAGCCCGACGAGTTCACGTCGATCCTCGACGCCGTCCGCGCGTTCGTCCGCAAGGAGGTCGTCACGGCCGAGGACGAGATCGAGGAGACCGACCAGATCCCCGACCGTCTCCGGCAGCAGGCCGCGGCCATGGGGCTGTTCGGCTACGCCATCCCCGAGGAGTACGGCGGTCTCGGCTTCACCATGTCCGAGGAGGTCCGGCTGGCGATGGAGCTCGGCTGGACGACGCCGTCGTTCCGCTCGATGTTCGGCACCAACAACGGCATCGCCGGTCAGGTGCTGGTCAACTGCGGCACCGAGCGGCAGAAGCAGCAGTACCTGCCCGGGCTGGCGAGCGGCGACCTGGTGGCCTCGTTCGCGCTCACCGAGCCCGAGGCCGGCTCCGACCCGAGCGGCCTGCGCACGCGCGCGGTCCGCGAGGGCGAGGAGTACGTCATCAACGGGCAGAAGCGCTTCATCACCAACGCGATCTGGGCCGACCTGCTCATGGTCTTCGCGCGCACCGGTGACCTCGGTGAGGGCGCGAAGAACATCTCGGTCTTCGTGGTGCCGACCGACACCCCCGGCGTCACCATCGGTCCGAAGGACCACAAGATGGGCCAGCGCGGATCCGTGACGTCGGAGATCTTCTTCGACGGTGTCCGGGTGCCCGCCGAGAACCTCGTCGGCGAGGTCGAGGGCGAGGGTTTCTCCGCGGCGATGCGGTCGCTGGCCAAGGGCCGGCTGCACATCGCGGCGATGACCGTCGGCCTGGCCGACCGGCTGATCGAGGAGAGCCTGCGCCACGCCACGACCAACGGCCAGGGCGGCCAGAAGCTGGCGGAGTTCCAGCTGATCCAGGCGATGCTCGCGGAGAGCCGGACCGAGGCGTACGCCGGTCGCGCGATGGTCCTCGAGGCCGCCCGCAGCTGGGACGACGGCAGCGACCGCCGGACGGCACCCTCGATGTGCAAGCTGTTCTGCACCGAGGCGGTCGACCGGATCGCCGACCGTGCGGTCCAGATCCACGGCGGTCTCGGCTACATGCGCGAGGTGCCGGTCGAGCGGTTCTACCGCGACGCGCGGCTGTTCCGGCTCTACGAGGGCACCAGCGAGATCCAGAAGCTGATCATCGCCAAGCAGATGGTGAAGGAGTTCCAGGGGTGAGCGGCGGCCGCGCCGGCGCGGTCCGGTTCGAGGACCGTGGCCACGTCCGGATCCTCACCCTCGACCGCCCCGAGCGCCGCAACGCGCTCGACCTCGCCGACCGGCTCGACCTGCTCACCGCGCTCCGGGCCGCCGACCAGGAGGCGCGTGCCGTCGTCCTGACCGGCGCCGGCTCGGTGTTCTCCGCGGGCGGCGACATCCGGTCGATGTCGCAGGACCGCGACGTCGCCCGGCAGCGGCTCGAGGTCGTCAACGCCGTCGTACGCCAGCTGGTCACCGGCGCCCGACCGGTCCTCGCCGCGGTCGAGGGCGGGGCGTACGGGCTCGGTCTCGCGCTGGCCGCCGCCTGCGATCTGGTGGTCGCCGGCCGCTCGGCGACCTTCTCGACGTCCTTCGGGAAGATCGGGCTCGGCCCGGACACCGGGCTCGCCTACACGCTCCCGCGGCGCGTCGGGCAGGGCAGGGCGCGTGAGCTGCTCCTGACCGTACGCACCTTCGACGCGGCCGAGGCCGAGCGGATCGGAGCGGTCGAGACCGTCGTCGACGACGGCACCGCCCTCGACCACGCGGTCGAGCTGGCCTCGCGTCTGGCCGAGCTCTCGGCGCCGATGGTCGCCGGCACCCGGCGCATCCTCACCCAGCCCGACCAGAGCCTCGACGGCGTACTCGCGGCCGAGGCCGACCTCCAGGTCGAGCTGCTCACGGGCCGGCAGTTCGCCGAGGGCCGGTCGGCCTTCCTCGAGCGCCGGCGGCCGGACTTCATCAGCGCCTGAGCGGGTTGTAGGTCCGGCCGATCCGCGCGAGGCTTCGGGTATGAAGTCCCCGCTGGTCCGGGTCCACTCGCTGACGACGCTCGTCGAGGCGCCGGTGGAGGAGGTCTTCGGGTGGCATCGGCGTCCGGGGGCGATCCACCGGCTGACGCCGCCGTGGATGCCGGGTGAGGTGCGCGTGGAGGCGACCGACCTGGCCGACGGGACGGCGGTGATCTCGCTCGGCCGAGGCGCCGACTGGGTGGCCCGGCACGATCCTGACGCCTACGACCCTCCGCACCTGTTCACCGATCGACTCGCCTCGCTGCGGCCGCTGACCTGGACCCACCGGCACGAGTTCGCCGCCGACGGCGACGCGACGCTGGTCACCGACAGGGTCGAGACGAACGTGCTCGGGCGGATGGTGGACCGGATGCTCGGCTACCGCCACGCTCAGCTGGCCGCCGACCTCGCGGTCCACCACCGGACGTACGCAGAGGGCAAGGCACTCACCATCGCGATCACCGGCTCGAGCGGCACCGTCGGGCGGGCTCTGGTCCCGTTCCTCACCACGGGCGGCCATCGGGTGATCCGGCTGGTCCGGCACGCCCCGGAAGGGGCAGACGAGCGCCGGTGGGATCCGGCGGCACCCGGCGCCGACCTGCTCGACGGCGTGGACGCGGTTGTCCATCTGGCCGGGGCGTCCATCGCGGGCCGCTTCACCACGGCGCACAAGGCGGCCATCCGCGACTCCCGGATCGAGCCGACCCGGCTGCTCGCCGAGGCGGCGGCACGAAGCGGCGTACGCACTTTCGTCAGCGCCTCCGCGATCGGCATCTACGGCGCCGACCGCGGCGACGAGGTCCTCACCGAGACCTCGTCGCGGGGCACGGGTTTCCTCGCCGACGTGGTCGCCGACTGGGAGGCGGCGAGCCGGGTGGACGGGCCGCGGGTGGTCCAGGTGAGGACCGGGATCGTGCAGACGCCCGTCGGGGGAGCGCTGAGGCTCCAGCGACCGCTGTTCGCGGCCGGCCTGGGTGGCCGGCTCGGCAGCGGCGAGCAGTGGCTGAGCTGGATCGGCATCGACGACCTGGTCGACATCTACCACCGCGCCGTCCTCGACGAGACGCTCGCGGGTCCGGTGAACGCGGTCACCCCCGAGCCGGTCACCGGCCGGGTCTACGCCCAGACCCTCGCGCACGTCCTCCGCCGGCCCGCGCTCCTGCCCACGCCGGTCCTCGGGCCACGGCTCCTGCTCGGCAAGGAGGGCGCCGAGGAGATGGCGTTGGCGAGCCAGCGGGTCGAACCGGTCGCGCTCGCCGGTCACGAGTTCCGCCACCCCACGTTGGAGGCGGCACTGCGTCACGTACTCGGGCGGTGAGGGTCAGGCCTCGCCGCTAAGCAGCAGCTCCGCGGCCACGGCCGCTCCGTCGACCCTGGCCTCGGCAGCCAGCGCGATCGCCCGCGCGCGGACCTCGGGCGCCAGGGCGGCGCCGAGTGCGGCGGTGAGCGACTCGACCGTCGGTGCGGCGCCGTCGTGGGCGACCCCGGCGCCGAGCTCGGCCACCCGCCCTGCCCAGTAGGTCTGGTCGCCGGCCTGCGGCACGACCACCTGCGAGGCACCGGCCTGGTAAGCCGTCGTCGTGGTGCCTGCGCCGCCGTGATGGACGACGGCGCAGACCCGGCCGAAGAGCCGCTGGTGGTTGACCTCGCCGATGACGAAGCAGTCGTCACGACCGTCGATGACGTCCAGCCCGGCCCATCCGCGCCCGATGACCACGCGCCGGCCGTGGGTGCGGATGGCCTCGACCGTGACCCGCACGCTCTCCTCGCCGACCGTGCGCATGCTGCCGAACCCGACATACACGGGCTCCTCCCCGGCGTCGAGGAAGGCGAGCAGGTCGGCCGGGAGTGGTCGGTCGTCCTCGAGCATCCAGGCGCCGGTCTGCACGACGTCGAGGCTGGAGGTCCCGTGCCACGGGCCGAGGACGGGATCGGCCGCGAGGAGGGGACGAGTGGTGAACATGAACTCGGTGACATCGCTGACCGGCGGCAGCCCGATCGAGGCCCGGTGGGCGTCGATCGGCTCCTTGAACAGCTCGTTGAAGCCGCGCCCGTCCAGGCCGTCGACGACGTCCGGGCAGAAGAGGACGTAGTGATAGGGGATGCCCCGCGCCTCGGCGACCGAGGGCGCGACGAACTGCGACATCGCGGTCGCTACCACCACGTCACAGCCCGCGGCGGCCTCGGCCACGGTGTCGTACTGCGCGGTGATGAAGTCGGTCACCCGCTGGTGACGCTCCTCGGACGTCGGCGGCCGCTCCCAGGACCGCCACGGCTTGAGGAACGGCACGTGCGGCACACCCTCCCGCGCCAGCAGGTCGACGAACTCCTCGTCCGGCGGCGCGCACATCCGCACCTCCGCGCCGCGCCGCTGCAGCTGCACCGCGAGGGCCACCAACGGCTCGACGTCTCCCCGTGACCCGTACGTCGACAACAGCACGCGCACCCATGGCTCCGTTCTATGGACATCGGGCCGAACCCGAGAATGACGGCAGCATAAGGCTCCAGCGCCGCCGGGTCAGGACGTCGGGAGCGCGGTCCTGGTGAGGCTCGCGGAGAGCTCCCACAGCCGGGCGGCGTCCTCGGCGCTGACGAGCGGCCGGTAGAGCGCCTGCTCGGCGGGGGTCCCACCGAGGTGCCCGGGGCCGCTGGGGCCGTAGAGCCGGCCACCGGTCGCGTCGGGCGAAGTGGCGGCCAGCAGCGCGGGAAGGGCAGCGGTCTCGGGGGTGCCCAGGAGGATCCCGCGGGCCGAGAGCCAGCGGATCATGCGTACGGAGAGGGTGTCGGTCGTACGTCCGATCTCCGGTCGCGCGGCGAGCAGGTTGGTCGGGGCGACCCCGGGGTGGGAGAGGTTGCTGGTGATGCCCCAGTCGTTGGCCCGGCTGCGCCGGTCCAGCTCGAGCCCGAAGAGACCGACGGCGATCTTGGACTGGCTGTAGGCCTTCATGTCCTCATAGCTCTGCTCCCAGCTGGGGTCCTCCCAGTTGACCGCGCCGCGCCTCGCGGCGACGCTGACCTGCGACGTCACCCGGGCCTGCCCTGCTCGTAGCAGTGGCAGGATCCGGGCGACGAGGGCGAAGTGGCCGAGATGGTTGGTGCCGAACTGCAGCTCGAACCCGTCGGCGGTCGTCTGCCGCTCCGGCGGCGTCATCACGCCAGCGTTGTTGATCATGATGTGAAACGGCTGGTCCTCACCCAGCAGCGTCTCGGAGAGTGCCGCCACCGACGACAGCGAGGACAGGTCGACGTCGCGCAGCGAGATCTGGGCCTCCGGGACATGTCCGCGGATCGTGGCCAGCGCCTTCTCGCCCTTGCGGGCGTTGCGTACGGGCATCACGACCTCGGCCCCGGCCGCCGCCAGCCGGGTGGCCATCACCAGGCCCATGCCGTCACTTGCCCCGGTGACCAGGGCTCGCTTGCCGGACAGGTCGGGGATCGTGATGTCGATGGGACGACGTGGCATCGGTCTGCTCCTGGAGAGAGGATCTCGGGTCGGATCCATCCTCGGTCGCCCACCAGGATCTATCCAGGGTCTGCCGATCCCAGCCTGCGTCGGCAGCGCATGTGCCCGGCTCACGGCGGGTACGTCGACAGGGTGAGCAAACGGGACCGCGACCTGGTGCGGCGTCTGCTGGACGCCGGCGGCACGACGTACGCCGAGGAGGCCGGCATTCGGCTCCGGGACAAGCCGTCGCCGCTGTATCGCCTCCTCGTTCTCGCGATGCTCTCCTCGACCCGGATCTCGACCGACATCGCGGTCGCTGCGGCGCGGGAGCTGTCTGCCGCCGGATGGCGTACGCCGCACCGACTGCTCGACTCGACCTGGCAGCAGCGGGTGGATGCCCTCGGCCGGGCTCACTACCGCCGCTACGACGAGAGCACCGCGACCAAGCTCGAAGAGCAGGCGCAGTGGCTGCTGGAGACCTGTCGCGGCGACCTGCGAAGGCTCCGCCCGACCTCGCCCGACGGCGCCGACGCACTGATCGATGCCCTCACCGAGTCGCCCCGCATCGGCCCGGTGGGCGCCCGGATCTTCTGCCGTGAGGTGCAGGACGTGTGGCCCGAGCTGTCGCCCTTCCTCGACGGCCCGCTCCTCGACCAGGCTCGCGACCTGGGCCTGCCCGACGACCCGGAAAAGCTCGCTTCGCTGGTCCCCGGCGGCCGCTGTGCCCCGCTCGCGGCGGCCCTCACCCGAGCACGTCACGGACTTCCCGATCTCGAGGAGACCTGAGGCAGTCCCGCTGTGCGCGGTGATGCCGCTTAGGATCACCGCATGGTCAACGGGGAGTCGAAGAACGCGCCGAGCATGGCAGATGTCGCGGCCCTGGCAGGGGTCTCGCACCAGACCGTGTCCCGGGTCGTCAACGGCTCCGACGCCGTACGCGGCGACACCCGCGACCGCGTGCTGGCAGCGATCGAGGAGCTGGGCTACCGGCGCAACAAGTCGGCGCGGGCTCTGGTGACGCGGAAGTCGGGACGGCTGGGCCTGCTCTACACCCAGCCGCACCTCTACGGGCCGGGCACGCTGGCCGCCTCGGTGCACCAGGCCGGTCAGCGGGCCGGCTACGACATCATCCTGAGCCCGGTGCCGCACCTGGAGGCGACCTCGGCGGAGCGGGCGATCGAGGCGCTCCTCGACGACGCGGTCGAGGCCGTGCTCCTCGGCGTCTCGCACCAGTCGTTCGAGGACCTGGTCGCCCAGCTCACGGAGACGGTCGAGGTCGTGATGATCCACAGCGACCCGCCGGCGGGGGTGCGCTCGGTGGGGATCGACCAGCACGCCGGAGCCGTGCTGGCCACGCAGTACCTGCTCGACATCGGCCACCGCAACATCGCCCACGTGGCCGGTCCGGTCGGCTGGATCGACGCCCGGCAGCGCCGGGAGGGGTGGCTGGCCGCGCTCCGGGACAGCGACGTCCAGCCCGGGCCCGAGATCTTCGGCGACTGGTCGAGCAAGAGCGGTTACGAGGCCGGGGCCGAGATCGCCCGGGACCCCTCGGTCACCGCGGTCTTCGCGGCCAACGACTCGATGGCGCTCGGCGTGATCCGGGCGCTGCACGAGGCCGGCCGCCGGGTCCCGCAGGACGTGAGCGTCGTCGGTTTCGACGATGTCCCGGACGCTGCGTACCTCTGGCCGCCGCTGACCACGGTCCGGCAGGACTTCGCGTCGCTGGGCGAGCTCGCGGTCGAGGTGGCCATCACAGCTATCGCCGACGGGACCGTCGAGGTGCCGCCGCTGCTGGCACCCGAGCTGGTCGTGCGGTCCTCGGCCGCCCCGCTGTCTCCTCGCCGAGACGTCAGCTAGGTCGGCCGAGTTGGCACCACGCTGCCCACTCGGCCGACGGGAGCGACGCTTCGGCCGACCGGAGTGACGCTTCGGCAAGAGCTCTACGGGGAACCCAGCGGTAACCTGCCCGTCATATGTTAGCGTTCACATCGCCTCGAAACCCCACCCCGAGCCGTCGGGCAGAAACGGAGCCGTGATGACGCAGCGAGCAGGGCACCTGCCTGACCTCGGAGAGACCGCGCTCGGCATCGAGCTGGGCTCCACCAACATCAAGGCGTGCTTGATCGGGCCCGACCATACGACCGTCGCCACGGGCTCCCACCTGTGGGAGAACGAGCTCGTCGACGGCCTGTGGACCTACTCGCTCGAGGCGGTCTGGGCAGGCGTACAGGGCGCCGTCGCCGCCCTCGGCGACGAGGTCGAGCGCAGCTACGGCACCCGTCCGACCACGTTCGGGTCGATCGGGGTCTCGGCGATGATGCACGGCTACCTCGCCTTCGACGAGGCAGGCGAGCTGCTGGTGCCGTTCCGCACCTGGCGCAACACCAACACCGCTGTCGCCGCCGCCGAGCTGTCGGAGATCTTCGGGGCCAACATCCCGTTGCGCTGGTCGGTCGCCCACCTCTATCAGGCGATCCTCGACGACGAGCCCCACCTGCCCAAGATCGCCTCGCTGACCACGCTCGCGGGCTACGTCCACCGGGCGCTGACCGGCAACCACGTGCTCGGCGTCGGCGACGCCTCCGGAGTCTTCCCCATCGACCCGGCCACCGGGACCTACGACCAGCGGATGCTCGAGCAGCTCGGCCACCTGGCCGCCGCCAAGCGCCCCGGTCTGCGGGTAGAGGGGCTGCTCCCGCAGGTCCTCCCGGCAGGGGCCGACGCCGGCCGACTCACTCCCGACGGCGCCGCGCTGCTCGACCCCACCGGCACGCTCCAGCCGGGCATCCCGCTGTGTCCGCCCGAGGGCGACGCCGGCACCGGCATGGTCGCGACCAACTCCGTCGCCAAGCGCACCGGGAACGTCAGTGCCGGCACCTCGATCTTCGCCATGGTCGTCCTCGAGGCGCCGCTGGCCACCGTCCACCACGCCATCGACATCGTCACCACCCCGGCCGGCGACCCGGTCGCGATGGTGCACTGCAACAACGGCGCCAGCGAGCTCAACGCCTGGGCCGGGGTGTTCGGTGAGTTCGCCGCCGCGCTCGGTCATCCCTGCGAGCCCGACGCCGTCTTCGGCGCCCTGCTCACTGCTGCCCTGAAGGGCTCACCCGACGGCGGCGGTCTGCTGGCCTACAACTATCTGGCCGGCGAGCCGATCACCGGCCTCGACGAGGGCCGTCCGCTGTTCGTACGCACCCCCGGCAGCCGCCTCGACCTCGCCGGGTTCGCCCGCGCCCAGGTCTACGGCGTCTTCGGCACCCTCGCCCTCGGCATGCGTGTGCTCGCCGACCAGGGCGTCGAGATCGACGCGATGTTCGCCCATGGCGGCCTGTTCCGCACCGCGGGCGTTGCGCAGCGGCTGCTCGCCGCGGCCATCGGCGCCCCGGTCGCGGTCGGCCGCACCGCCGGTGAGGGCGGTGCCTGGGGGATCGCGGTCCTGGCTGCGTACGCCCGGGCGGCTGAGGCCGAGGGCGACCTCGGCCTGAGCGCCTACCTCGCCGAGCGCGTCTTCGGCGACATCGACCTCGAGGTCGTCGAGCCGGACGCGGACGACCTGGCCGGGTTCAGGACCTACCTCGAACGCTACGAGGCCGGCCTGGACATCGAGCGCGCCGCCGTGGCCTCGCTCGCAACGAACGAAGGAGACCGGTGATGACCGGCGTACCCACAGCTCTTCGCACCGCCGTCGACGCCGCCAAGGAACGCGTCGCCGCGCTGCACGCCGAGCTTCCCCGCTGGGAGCTGGTCGTGTGGACCGCCGGAAACGTCTCCGAGCGCGTGCCCAACCCGGACGGCGAGGACCTGCTGGTCATCAAGCCCTCCGGGGTCGCCTACGAGGACATCACCGCCGAGGCGATGGTCGTGTGCGACCTGGCCGGCAACCTCGTCGAGGGCGAGCGGTCGCCGTCCTCGGACACGGCCGCCCATGCGTACGTCTATGCCAACATGCCCGAGGTCGGGGGAGTGGTCCACACCCACTCCACCTACGCCACCGCCTGGGCCGCCCGCGGGGAGGAGATCCCCTGCGTGCTCACGATGATGGCCGACGAGTTCGGCGGACCTGTCCCGGTCGGCCCGTTCGCGATCATCGGCGACGACTCGATCGGGCGCGGCATCGTGGAGACGCTGCGGGAGTCGCGCAGCCCTGCGGTGCTGATGCGGAACCACGGTCCCTTCACCATCGGCAAGGACGGCCGCTCCGCGGTCAAGGCCGCGGTGATGTGCGAGGAGGTCGCCCGCACCGTGCACATCGCGCGCCAGCTCGGCCAGCCGCTGCCGATCGACCAGAGCCACATCGACTCGCTCTACGACCGCTACCAGAACGTCTACGGCCAGCACTGAGCTGCCTGCACTGAGAGGAACCCCCACATGAGCAAGCCCTACGCAGACCGCGAGGTCTGGTTCTTCACCGGCAGCCAGGACCTGTACGGCGAGGAGACCCTTCGTCAGGTCGCCGAGCAGTCCCAGGAGGTCGCCCGCGCCCTCGACGCCTCCTCGGACGTACCGGCGAAGGTCGTGTGGAAGCCCGTCCTGAAGGACTCCGCGTCGATCCGCCGCGCGATGCTCGAGGCCAACTCCGACGACAACGTCCTCGGCGTCATCACCTGGATGCACACCTTCAGCCCCGCCAAGATGTGGATCGCCGGCCTGGATGCCCTCCAGAAGCCGCTCCTGCACCTGCACACCCAGGCCAACGTCGAGCTCCCCTGGTCGGAGATCGACATGGACTTCATGAACCTCAACCAGGCCGCCCACGGCGACCGTGAGTACGCCTACATCGCCACACGTCTCGGCGTCGCCCGCACCACCGTCGTCGGCCATGTCTCCAACCCGGCGGTCACCCGCCGCGTCGGCACCTGGGTCCGCGGCGCCGCCGGCTGGGCCGCCACCCACGGGCTCAACCTGGTCCGCTTCGGTGACAACATGCGCAACGTCGCGGTCACCGAGGGCGACAAGACCGAGGCCGAGCTGCGCTTCGGCGTCTCGGTCAACACCTGGGGCGTCAACGACCTGGTGGCGGCCGTCGAGGCCGTCGACGAGGCCGCGGTGGACGTGCTCGTCGCCGAGTACGAGGACCTCTACGACGTGGTGCCCGAGCTCCGCAAGGGCGGCGAGCGCCACGACTCGCTGCGCTACGCCGCCCGCCAGGAGATCGCCATGGAGGCGTTCCTGGTGGAGCGCGACGCGAAGGCGTTCACCACCAACTTCGAGGACCTCGGCGGCCTGCGCCAGCTCCCCGGCATCGCCGTGCAGCGGCTGATGAGCAAGGGCTACGGCTTCGGCGCCGAGGGTGACTGGAAGACCGCGGTCCTGGTGCGGGCCGCGAAGGTGATGGGGGAGGGGCTGCCCGGTGGCGCCTCCCTGATGGAGGACTACACCTACGACCTCACCCCCGGCGCGGAGGTCATCCTCGGCGCCCACATGCTCGAGGTCTGCCCCTCACTGACCACGTCCACCCCGCGCGTCGAGATCCACCCGCTCGGGATCGGCGACCGCGAGGACCCGGTCCGGATGGTCTTCGACGCCGACGCCGGCGAGGGTGCCGTGGTCGTCTCCCTGGCCGACATGCGCGACCGCTTCCGGCTGACCGCCAACGTGGTCGACGTCGTCCCCCCGACGCAGGCGCTGCCCAACCTGCCGGTCGCGCGCGCCGTCTGGACGCCGCGTCCGGACTTCGCGACCTCGGCCGAGGCCTGGCTGACCGCCGGCGGCGCGCACCACACGGTGATGTCGACCGCCGCCGGGATCGAGGCTTTCGAGGTCTTCGCCAACATCGCCCGTACCGAGCTGCTGGTCATCGACGAGTCCACCACCCGCCGCGGCTTCGCCGACCAGGTGCGGTGGAACCAGGTGTTCTACCGGGTCGCCCAGGGCTTGTGAACGATCGGTGCACTCACCGAGCCTTGGTGAGTGCACCGATCGCTCATCGGCTCGATCCGTGCATCGGAATGGGGTGTTCCAGTGCACGGATCGTGCACGATCGGCTGAATAGGATCATCGTCGCCGGTCGCGAATCTGGTAGATGCGCTGCACGGAGACACCGGCGATCTCCGCGAGATCCTTCGCGGTGTGGCCGTCGAGGATGGCTTCGCGTACGCAGGCTGCCCAGAAGCTGTCGCGTCGGGAGGCCTCGCGTTGCGCGATCTCGCGATCGGTCTTTGCTTGTTCGACCACGACCTTCCAGTCGCGCGGCGCGATGGCGATCGTGCCGTCGGGCCACCCTCCGCCTGAGGCGCCCACGACCGTCCAGCCGGATAGAGCGAGAGCGTCCGCGGCCGTGCTCGAGACGGCGAGCTCGGCAAGGAGCTCGCCGTCGTCGTTCCTTACCTGCACCGAGTCGGTCGAGCCTCCTTCGTGGTTGACGACGGCCGCTCTGAACCGTGTCTCGCGGACGACCCCGAACGGCGAGCCGATGACGACGGTCTCGAGCGGCGCCCACCCGATCTCTCGTAGGAGATAGGTGATGCGATGTTCGGGAGAGATGAACGGGTCGGGGTCGGGTCCACCCGGACGCAATGCCGACGTGATCGTTGCCGCTGGGGTCGCCGGTGCCGACGCGGGCAGGTCGCCACTCGGCACAATCTCGATGACGACCTCTTCAGGTTCGTGCTGTGCGATCGTCGCGAGTGCCCTGAATCCCATGCTCGTATTATAGCGCGCTTTAAAATCTGGGAACGACGCAACTGTGTTGGTCTCGACACGGATTCGTTCATTCCTCACGAACCCGGCTCGACCAGCGGAAGCGTCAGGCCAGCACCTTCCGAGGGTTCATGACCCCGTCGGGGTCGATCGCCTGCTTCACGGCGCGCATCAGGTCGACCTCGACATCTGTCTTGTACGCAGCGGCAGCATCCCGCTTGAGCGTGCCGATGCCGTGCTCGGCGGAGATGCTGCCGCCGAGCGCGGTGACGGCGTCGTAGACGATTCGGGTCAGGGTGGGGGCGTCCCGCTTCAGCGCCGCGTCGTCGCCGACGGGCGCCGAGATGTTGTAGTGCAGGTTGCCGTCCCCGATGTGGCCGTACGTCACCAGCCGCAGCCCCGGCAGCGCCGCGAGCAGCGCCGGGCCGACCTCGGCGACGAACCGGGACAGGGCGGTGATCGGCAGGGTGACGTCGTGCTTGAGGGTCGCGCCCTCGCTCTTCTGAGCCTCCGAGACGCCTTCGCGCAGGGCCCACAGCGACTCGCGCTGAGCGGGGCTGCCTGCGACCACGGCGTCGAGGAGCAGTCCCTGCTCGGCGGCGGCCGCGAGGGCATCCTCGAGCCGCTCGTCCACGTCGGCGGAGGTGCCGGCGAGCTCGACGAGGCCGTACCACTCGTGCCGGTCCGCGAACGGGTCGCGCACGCCCGGCAGGTGGGCGAGGACCAGGTCGACGGCCTGGCGTCCGAGCAGCTCCCAGGTGGTCAGCTGCCCGCCGCCGTGCTCGCGGAGCAGGGGGAGGAGCGACGTCGCCGCCTCGACCGACTCGAGTGCCACGAACGCCGTCGCCCGGCGCGGTGTCGCCGGCAGCAGCCGCAGCACGGCCGCGGTGACGACGCCGAGCGTGCCCTCGGAGCCGATGAACAGCTGCTTGAGGTCGTAGCCGGTGTTGTCCTTGCGAAGCGGCCGCAGCCCGTCCCAGACCCGGCCGTCGGGGAGCACGACCTCGAGGCCGAGCACCAGCTCGCGCATCATCCCGTAGCGCAGCACCGCGGTGCCGCCGGCGTTGGTCGCGATCGTGCCGCCGATGGTGCACGAGCCCTCCGAGCCGAGGGAGAGCGGGAAGAGCCGCCCGGCGGCCGCGGCGGCCTCCTGGACGGTGGCCAGCGGGGTGCCGGCCTCGACGGTGAGGGTGTCGGCGACCGGGTCGACCTCCCGGACGCGGCGCATCCGGCCGAGCGAGAGCACCACCTGGTCGCCGCGGGAGTCCGGTACGCCGCCGCCGACGAGGCCGGTGTTGCCGCCCTGCGGGACGACCGCGACGCCCGCCGCCGCGCACAGCCGGACCGCGGTCGCGACCTGCTCGGTCGAGGCCGGGCGCACGACCGCGATGGCGGTGCCGGTGAAGCTGCCGGTCCAGTCGGTGACGTACGCCGCCATGTCGGCCGGATCGGTCAGTACGGCGCTCTCGCCGAGGGCGGTGCGCAGGTCGTGGACGAGGTTCATGCCGACCTCAGCCGTACGTGCTCGGGGCCGATCGCGGCGATGTCGGGAGTGCCGAGCAGGCACATCGCCCGTCGCAGCTCCTCGACCAGCAGCGTCAGGGTGGCGTCGACGCCCTGCTGCCCGGCGACCATCAGGCCGTAGAGGTAGGGCCGGCCGATCACCACGCCGCGGGCGCCGAGGCCGAGCGCCGCCGCGATGTCGCCGCCGGAGCGGACGCCGGAGTCGACGTACACCTCGGTCCGGTCGCCGACCGCGTCGACCACCGCCGGCAGCAGCTCCAGCGGCACCGGGGCGCGGTCGAGCTGGCGGCCCCCGTGGTTGGAGAGCACCAGCGCATCGGCACCCGCGTCCACACAAGCCACCGCATCGGCGACCGAGAGCACGCCCTTGACCACAACCGGGCCGTCCCAGTGCTCCTTGAGCCAGCCGATGTCCGAGGGCCGGATCGCCTGCTCGCGCAGCTCGTTGGACATGCCCCAGCGGCCGTAGTGCGACCCCTCGGGGAACGTCGCGAACCGCAGCGGCTCGGTGGTCAGGATGTTGGCGACCCAGCCGGGGTGACGGGCCATGCCGGCGAACGTACGCAGGCTCAGCTGGGGCGGGATCGCGAACCCGTTGAGCTTGTCCTTGCGCTTCATCCCCGTCACGGTCGTGTCGATGGTCAGCATCAGCGCCTCATAGCCGTGGGCGGCCGCCTCGGTGATGTGGTCCAGGGTCACCGCCCGGTCCTTCATCAGGTAGACCTGGAACCAGTTGCGTCCCTGCGGAGCCGCGTCGGCGACGTCGGTGATCGAGGTCGTCGCGTACGTCGAGAGCGTGTAGGGCAACCCGGCCGCGGCCGCCGCCGCGGCGACCGCCCGCTCGCCGGTGTGGTGGCTGAGCCGGGTGTAGCCGGTCGGTGCCAGCACGATAGGCGCCGCCGCCGGCCGCCCGAGGATCGACGTACGCACCTCCGGCTCGGCCACCTGGCCGAAGGCCGTGGGCCGCAACTCAACGCGGTCGAAGGCCGCCCGGTTCCGGCGCATCGCGTGCTCACCGTCCGAGCCGCCATAGACGTAGTCCCAGACCGCCGTCGGCACCCGCCGGCGCGCGGCCCGCTCCAGGTCGTCGACGCTGAGGCAGCGGGCCAGCCGGCGGTCGGCTGCGCGCCACCGGAACGGGCGCGGTCGCAGGAAGGGCGCGAGATCGCGCCATCGGGGGACCTGCCGGACGAACTGCTGGACGACCTGAGAATCGGCGGCCACGCTCTGGACTCCTCACCACTCATCGGATAAGTTCTGAACTTGTCATACAACTTAGCCCATCGAGGAGCATCCCGCCATGGCCGCCGACCGCATCACGTCATTGACCCTCTCCCACGTCGTCCTCCCGCTCGAGAACCCGGTCAGTGACGCCAAGGTGCTCACCGGGCGGCAGAAGCCGCTCACCGAGACCGTGCTGCTCTTCGTCGAGGTGACCACCGAGCAGGGCTTCGAGGGAATGGGCTTCAGCTACTCCAAGCGGGCCGGTGGCCCGGCGCAGTACGCCCACCTCAAGGAGATCGCCCAGGTCGCCATCGGCCAGGACCCCTCCGACATCGCCAAGATCTACGAGTCGCTGATGTGGGCCGGCGCCTCGGTCGGTCGCAGCGGCGTGGCGACCCAGGCGGTGGCCGCCCTCGACGTGGCGCTCTACGACCTCAAGGCGCGCCGCGCCGGCCTGCCCCTGGCCAAGCTGCTCGGCGCCCACCGCGACTCCTGCCGCGTCTACAACACCTCCGGCGGCTTCCTCCAGGCGAGCGTCGAGGAGATCAAGGAGAAGGCCACCGCGTCGCTCGAGGCCGGCATCGGCGGCATCAAGATCAAGGTCGGCCAGCCCGACTGGGCCGAGGACCTGCGCCGCGTCGCCGCGATGCGTGAGCACCTCGGCGACGCCCCGCTCATGGTCGACGCCAACCAGCAGTGGGACCGCGCCCGCGCCCGCCGGATGTGCCGTGAGCTCGAGCAGTTCGACCTGATCTGGATCGAGGAGCCGCTCGACGCCTGGGACGCCGTCGGCCACGCCGACCTGTCGCGTACGTTCGACACCCCGATCGCGACCGGCGAGATGCTCACTTCGGTGCCCGAGCACATGGCCCTGATCGACGCCGGCTACCGCGGCATCGTGCAGCCCGACGCGCCGCGCATCGGCGGGATCACCCCGTTCCTGAAGTTCGCCACCCTCGCCGCCCACGCCGGTCTGGCGCTCGCGCCGCACTACGCGATGGAGATCCACCTGCACCTGGCCGCGGCCTACCCGACCGAGCCGTGGGTCGAGCACTTCGAGTGGCTCAACCCGCTCTTCGAGGAGCGCATCGACATCCACGACGGCCAGATGTGGGTGCCGGACCGTCCGGGTCTCGGCTTCACGCTCAGCGACCAGATGCGCAAGCTCACCGTGGAGAGCGCTAAGTTCTCGGCATGACGATAAGCGCCGGCCTCGCCGACCGTGTCGTGTCCGGGGTCAAGGACCAGATCCTGGCCGGGGACCTCGCTCCGGGGGCGAAGCTGCCCTCGGAGTCCGACCTCGTCGCCACCTACGGGGTGTCGCGGACCGTGGCGCGCGAGGCGGTCACCCGCCTGCGTGCCGAGGGTCTGGTCGAGACCTTCCAGGGGCGCGGCTCCTACGTCCTGGCGGTGCCGGAGCCCTCTCCGTTCGCGCTGGAGTCCTCCGCGATCCGCACCCAGCACGACGTGCTCGACATGGTCGACTTCCGGCTCGGCGTGGAGTGTGAGGCGGCGGCCCTGGCCGCCGCCCACCTCGACGAGCAGGGCTCGCGCGCCATCGAGGAGGCGCTCGCCGCGCTGGCCACCGCGCATCCCGACGGCGCCGTGGAGGCCGACTTCGCCTTCCATCGCGCCGTCGCGGCCGCGACCGGCAACCGCTTCTACCTCGACCTGATGGACTCGCTGGGCCCGATGATGATCATGCTGCCCCGCACCCGGCTCGGCGACGCCTATTCGCCCAGCGACGCGCTCCACGTCGAGCGCGTGCAGCGCGAGCACGACAACATCGCGGCCGCGATCCTCGCCGGTGACGCCGACACCGCCAGGGCCGCGATGCGGGTGCATCTGGGCAGCACTCGCCGCCGTCTGCGGCAGTGAAACACGTTGCCCCCACGGGCATCGCGTGAGTCTGCATCGGTATTGGCTGTCCGGGTGTGAGCCTCGTCACGATTGAGGGATGAATTCACCTGCGAAGAAGTCCCCACCGAGCTCGACACTGACCCGGCGTCGGCTCGTCCAAGCAGCAACGGCCGCGCCGCTCCTCGGTGCCGCGAGCGGCGTCACCACCGCCGGCCTCACCACCTCGGCCGCGGCCGCCACCTCCACCTCCACCTCCGTTCGTGACGCGATGCTCCGGGCGGCGACCTACATGGACGAGACGGTCTCCTACGAGGGCGCCTACGTCTGGAGCTACCGCCCCGACATGTCGCTGACCTGGGGTGAGATGGAGGCCCGGCGCACCATGTGCTGGGTCCAGCCGCCAGGCACACCGACGGTCGGGCACGCCCTGCTCGATGCGTACGTCGCGACGGGGGAGAAGCGGTTCCTGCACGCCGCCCGGCGCACCGGCCGGGCTCTCGTCCGTGCGCAGCGCCCCGAGGGCGGCTGGAACTACATCCACGACTTCGCGGGCGCGAAGTCGCTGCGGCGCTGGTACGAGTCGATCGGGATCAACGGCTGGCGCCTGGAGGAGTTCCAGCACCTCTACGACAACTCGACCTTCGACGACGCGGCCACCTCGACGGCCGGACAGCTGATCCTCCGGCTGCACCTGCTCGACCCGCGCGACCGCGGCTTCAGACGGTCGCTCAACAAGGTCATCGGCTTCATCACCGACGCCCAGATCAGCGGGGGCGCAGGGGACGGCGGCTGGCCGCAGCGGTGGCCGTACGACCCGAAGGCGACCACCGAGATGCCGTGGCCGAGGAAGCTGCCGTCCTGGCTCCCCGACGACGCCCGTGAAGGGATGGTCGACGGCGACTACACCCAGCACGTCACCTTCAACGACAACGTCCTGGGCGAGAACATCAAGCTCCTGCTGATGTGCGTCATCGCCCTGGGCCGTGAGGACCTCGTCGAGCCCGTGCGCCGGGCCATGGAGTGCGTACGCCGCATGCAGCAGCCCGCGCCCCAGGCCGGCTGGGGCCTTCAGCATCTCGCAGAGGACCGCGACGGTCGTCCAGCGGGTGCGGTGGCCGCCGGGCGCTCCTACGAGCCGCGCGCGTTGACGACCCACACCACCCAGACCAACGTCGAGCAGCTGTTCACGTACTTCCAGCTCACCGGCGACCGTACGTTCCTCGACGGCGTCCCCACCGCGCTGGACTGGCTGGCGAGCTGCCGGCTGACCGCCCAGCAGCGGGCGGAGAACCCCCTGATCGCGAGCCGGACGCACCCGACCTTCGTCGAGCCCGGGACCAACCGGGCGCTGTTCGTGCACCGGTTCGGCTCGAACATCGTCAACGGCGCCTACTACTACGACTACGACCACCACGACACGCTCAGCCACTACTCCGGTGGCCGGTCGGTGGCCGAGGCACGCCTGCGTACCGAGTACGACCGGCTCAGCGCGCTCCCCGATGCCGAGGTCGCCGATCTGGTCGCGCGCTCACCGCTGACTTCCGGGCCGACGTACGACCTGCCGCCGTTCTTCTCGCTGCACGACCTGGGCCTGCTCGAGCTGCTCCGCGACACCTCCCACGAGGTCGAGGCGCCCGAGGAGACCGAGGTCGCGGAGGTGATCGCGGACCTCGGCGAGAAGGACTACTGGCTCTCCGCGGCCGAGGCGGTCACCAACCCGTTCCGTGGCCCGGGCACCCGGCATCCCTATGCCGGGAAGGCGTACATGAGCAAGCACGTCGGGGACACGTTCGACACCTCGCCCTACCCCGCCGACAACCCGCCCGCCATGCCGCCCTACCAGCCGGCCGAGCCGCCCCAGCTGATCAACACCTCCACGTTCGTGGAGAACCTCGGGACGCTGATCCGCGCCGCCGCCTCCTGACCCCCCGAAAAGAGGAACGGGTGGCCCGGCGTCAGCCGGACCACCCGTTCCCCATGGGGGCCTATTTCTTCTGGTGCTCGCCCAGCGGGGTGAAGCAGAACTTCCCTCCGGCCAGGCGCTCCTCCGGGCCCTGCGGGCCGTCGTCGATCGCGTCACCGAGCAGCTCGGCGGCGTAGACCTCGGAGTCGTCCTGCGGGTGGTAGCCGATCGCCTCGCCGGCCTCCAGGGACCACCAGTTGCGGGTGTTGCGGGAGACGCCCCACACCACCCGGAAGCCGGGCTCGGGAGTGGCCAGGCAGGCCGCGAGGAGCCGGGCGCCGTCGTCGGGCGACATCCACGTCCACAGCGAGCGGCGGTCCCACGGCTTCTCGAAGCACGAGCCGATCCGCAGCGCGGTCACGTCGATGCCGTAGCGGTCGTGGAAGAGGCTCCCGAGCGCCTCCATCGCGACCTTGCTGACCCCGTAGTAGGTGTCCGGGCGCGGGAAGGCGTCGGCGGCCAGCCCCTCGGCGGGTGCGTCGTCGAGGTCGTAGAAGCCGGCCGCGTGGTTGCTCGAGGCGAGCACCACTCGCGCCACCCCGGCATCCCGGGCGGCTTCCATGACCACCCGGGTGCCGTCGATGTTGGCCGAGAGGATGCCGTCCCACGGGGCCTCGACGCTGATGCCGCCGAGATGGATGATCGCCTCCACGCCCTCGCAGGCGGCACGCATCGCCGCCTCGTCGGTCACCGACGCCTCGATGACCTCGACGGCCTCGCCCTCGGCGGGGTCCTCGGGACGTACGACGTCGAGGAGGCGAAGCACCCGGCCCTCGCGGGCCAGGCGGGTGCGCATCAGCCTCCCCACGCCGCCGTTGGCTCCGGTGATCAGAACAACCTGTGTCATGCGGTGCGCAGCTCCTCGACGGCGGAGATGTACTCGCCCAGCTTGGCACCGTGCTTGTCGATGACGGACTTGGTCGCCTCGCGCCACGGGGCGAGGTCGCTGATCTCGTTGATCGTGACGCCCTCTCCGCGAAGCTTCTCCAGGTCGGCCTCGACCTGAGCGTCCCACTTCTCGCGCTGGAACGGGGCGGCCTCGTCGGCGGCCTTCTGGAGCGCCTCCTGGTCCTTGGTGTCGAGTCCGGCCCAGGTGTCCTTGTTGATGAGGAGCACCTCGGCGACGCGCATGTGCCGGTCGAGGGTGTAGTTCTTCGCCACCTCGTAGTGGGAGGCGGAGTAGTAGGAGGGCTCGTTGTTCTCCGCGCCGTCGAGCAGACCGCTCTGCAGGGAGCTGTAGACCTCGCCGTAGTCCATCGGGGTGGGGGAGCCGCCGAGAGCCTTGATGAAGTCGATCTGCACCTGCGACTCCTGGGTCCGGATCTTGAGTCCCTTGACGTCCGCCGGCGCCTTGATCGCCTTCTTCGAGGTGTAGAAGCTGCGGGCACCCGGGTCGAAGTAGCCGAGGCCCTTGAAGCCGGCGCCGTCGGCCTCGCCGAGCAGGTTCTTGCCGCTCTCGCTCTCGAGGAAGCGCCACAGGTGGTCGGCGTCGTCGAAGAGGTATGGCAGGCTGAACAGCCCCATCGCGGGCACGAACTCGCCCATCGGGGCCGAGCTGATCCGGGTCATCTCGATCGAGCCCATCTGGACCTGCTCGATCGCGTCGGACTCCTCGCCGAGCTGGGCGTTGGGGTAGACCTGGATCTTGATCCGGCCGTCGCTGTACTTCTCGGCCAGCTCGGCGAACTTCTTGTCGCCCAGCGTGGTCGGGTAGTCGTCGGGGTGGGTCTCGGCCAGCTTGAAGGTCTTCGAGCCGCCGCCTCCGCCGCCGCTGCCGGCGAGAGAACCGCCGCCACAGGCACTGAGCGCGAGTCCGCCGGCGACGGCTGCGGCGCCGAAGGCGCCTGCCTTGAACAGGGAGCGCCGGGCAACCGGCTTGGGGGATGTGGTGTTCACGGGTGGTTCCTTTCGATTGGTGGAATTACTTGGCCCGACCTATTGGCCCAGCGCATCGGGGAGGGCGAGCGAGAAGAACGGGACGTAGGTGATCAGCAACAGGACGATGACCATCGGGATGAGGAAGAGGCCGACGGTCTTGATGACCTTCTCGATGGACGTACGCCCGATGGCGCAGCCGACGAAGAGGACGTTGCCGACCGGCGGGGTGATCAGGCCGATGGCGAGGTTGAAGACGAGCATGATCCCGAACTGGACCGGGTCCATGCCGAGCCCGGTGGCGACCGGCAGCAGGATCGGCGTCATGATCACGATGAGCGGGGCCATGTCCATGATCGCGCCGAGCACGAGCAGCAGCAGGTTGATCAGCAGCAGGACCACGACGATGTTGTCGGAGATGCCGAGGAGGGCGTCGGTGGCCAGCGCCGGCACCTGCAGGAACGCCAAGAAGTAGCCGAAGGCACCCGCCGCCGCGATGATGAACAGCACCACGCCGAGTGTGCGCAGGGCGCTCTGCAGGATCGGGATCATCGCCTTGAGCGGCAGGTCGCGGTAGACGAAGAAGGTCAGGATGAAGGCGTACAGGCAGGCGATCGCCGCCGACTCGGTCGCGGTGAAGATGCCGCTGAGGATGCCGCCCAGGATGATCACCGGCATCAGCAGGCTGAGCAGACCCTCGGCGACGATCTTCGGTACGTCCTTGAGCGGGACGAGCTCCTCTTTGGGGTAGCCCCGCTTGACCGCCAGGATGTAGGCCATCACCATCAGCGACGCACCGAGCAGGAGCCCCGGGACCACGCCTGCGGTGAACAGGGCGCCGATCGAGACGCCACCCGCGGCCATCGAGTAGATGATCAGGTTGTGGCTCGGCGGGATCATGACCGCCTGGGTGGCGCCGGAGACGGTGACGGCGACCGCGTAGTCGGTGTCGTAGCCGCGCTTCTTCATCATCGGGATCGTCACCGACCCGATCGCGGAGACGTCCGCGACCGAGGAGCCGGACAGGGCACCGAAGAAGGTGCTGGCGCCGATGTTGACCATCCCGAGGCCGCCGCGGACCCAGCCGACGAGCAGCCCGGCCAGGGCGATCAGGCGGCGGGAGATGCCGCCCGTGCCCATGATCTCGCCGCCGAGGATGAAGAACGGGATGGCCAGCAGGGCGAAGGTGTCGAGACCGGCGACCATGCGCTGGCCCACGGTGGTCAGCGGAAGGCCGATGTAGAGCGCCTCGAAGATGGCGGCCAGGGCGAGAGCGAGGGCGACCGGGACGCGGAGCAGGACGAGGACGGCGAAGCCACCCAGCAGGATGGCGATGGCAAGTGGATCGATGGGCATGGGGGAGTCCTTCGACTTTCGGCGGCTCAGCCGAGCTCGGCTGCATCGTCAGGCTCGGCGTACCGCTGGGTACTGATGCCGAAGGCCTGGAGGACGGTGTAGAGGATGATCATGGCGCCGGCGACCGGCATCATGAGGTAGAGGACGCTGCGGGGGAGCCCGGTGCCGGCCAGGGACGCCGTCTGGGCGTCGATGACGAACTGGGTGCCCTGGACGACCAGGAAGAGCCCGAACCCGAGCAGCAGCACCTGGACGAACCGGTCGATCACCGACTGGAGCGTCGCCGGGAACTTGTCCACCAGGAAGGTGACCGCGATGTGGGCGCCCTCGCGGAAGCCGATCGCAGCGCCGAGGAAGCCGATCCAGACCAGCAGGATGCGGGCCGTCTCCTCGCTCCAGCTGGGGGAGTTGCTCAGCAGTTCGCGGCTGAACACCTGCCACAGCACGATGAGCAGCGTGGCGACCAGGCACAGGATGCAGAAGGCCTCGAAGACCGTGTCGACGGCGCGCCAGGCGCGCTTGAGGGTTCCGTTCTCGTTGCGGGTGTTCATGGGCGTCATTCCGTCCTCGTCGCGGCGGTGGTGGGGACCTTGGTCGCCTCGGCGAGCAGGTGCTGCCTGTCCGCGCCCGCCAGACCGAGGTGGTAGAGGTGGATCTGGTCGATCCCGGCATCGACCAGCGCCCGCACATGGCCACCGAAGGCGTCCTCGGTGGTGGGCGGGAGAACGGTGACGTACGCAGCGGCCGCTGCCTTCCCGTCGACTGCCTGGACGAGCCGGCGCCCGGTCTCGACCGAGGCCTCGGTGGTCGGCCAGCAGAAGGAGACGACCAGGTCGACGTCATCGGCGGTGGTCGGGGTCAGGCCCGGGCTGGCGCCAGTGGCCCAGGGATCGGGCTGGGCGTGCAGGGCGATCTCGACGACGTCGGGAGCGGCCTCGCGGACGGCCGCGATCACCCGGTGGCGGAGCTCGTCGGCCGCGGCGTGGCGGGAGGCGAGGATCGTGTCCAGGGTCGTCGCGTCCACCGTCGCGCTGGCGGGGTCGGCACCGGTCGCGGCACGCAGGGCCGCCACCGTGGCCTCGGCGTCGAGCCCGCGGACGGTCCAGTCCTCGCGGCAGCCCGGGCAGCAGCAGATCGAGAGCAGCTGCTGGGTGGAGGCGTCGTAGGCGCCGTCGGTCTTCTCGTGGTGCCCGCCGTGGCCGAAGCCGAGCTGGCCGCACGCCTCCAGGATGACCGTGGCGGTCGGGGTGTCGCGTACGGCCTCGGCGGCCAGGGTCTCCGCGTAGCGGCGGACGTCCTCGTGACGGGCGCACAGGGCGTAGGGGTAGGGCTCGCCCCAGCAGTTGACGACCGCGAGGTCCGGGTTGGCCTCACCGAGGAGCGTGGAGTGGGTCAGCACGATCCAGGCGGCGACCTCGAACCCAGCCTCGGCGAGGAGGGTGGCGGCTTCGCCGTAGGGGTCGTCCGCGGCGACCCAGGTTGCGGCGGGCGGCACCAGCCGCGCGCCGGCCCATGCCCCGGCCCGCACCGGGCGGTAGAGCGCTGCGCTGCGGGCCTCGACGATCCGGTGCTCGGGGTGGAGCGGGGTCGCGGCGCGGGTGGTGTGGTAGGCCGCGGCGAGGGCGACCTTCGTGACTCCGAGGCTGCGGGCGCGATCGGCGAAGGTCGGATCGCCGATCACGTCCCAGGGGTAGGCATAGCCGACGACCGGTATGGTTCCGGTCTCGCCTCTGTCGATCTGTGTCACCGGTGGTTGCTCCTGGCTCGTCGTACTGTGACCGGGCCCACGTGTGGCCCCGGTCACAGGAGACTGTCAGGATTGGCGATTCGTGTCCAAGCCACTTATCGCATTAGGCGATACCCTGACGGTATTGCCTCAGAGGGTCACCAGCGCGACGTGTTCGGCGTGAAATCCGGCTCGAACGAACGCATGTAGACGGTGTCCTCGCGGCGGCGCACGCCGCAGCCGAGGTACTGCTCGTGAAGCTCGCCGAGCAGGTCACGATCGAGCTCCACGCCCAGGCCCGGGCCCGTCGGCACCGTGATCGCGCCGTCGCTGAAGTCGAGCACTCCGGGGCGTACGACGTCCTGGGTCTTCCACGGGTAGTGGGTGTCGCAGGCGTAGGTCAGGTTGGGGGTCGCGGCTGCCAGGTGGACCATCGCAGCCAGGGAGACGCCGAGGTGGGAGTTGCTGTGCATAGACAGGCCCAGCCCGAAGGTGTCGGTGATGCCGCCCAGCAGCGCCGACTGGCGCAGCCCTCCCCACAGATGATGGTCGGAGAGCACGATCTGGACCGCGTCGACCGCGATCGCGGGCTTGAGGTGCTCGAAGGCGATCACGCACATGTTGGTGGCCAGCGGTACGTCGGTGCGGGCCGCGACCTGCGCCATCCCGTCGATCCCGGGGGTGGGGTCCTCGAGATACTCCACGACGCCGGCGAGCCGCTCGGCGACCTTGACCGAGGTCTCCGGCGTCCAGGCGCCGTTGGGGTCCAGCCGCAGCGGCAGGTCGGGGAAGGCGTCGCGCAGTGCCTCGATCGCGGCGCACTCCTCGTCGGGATGGAACACCCCACCCTTAAGCTTGAGCGAGCCGAAGCCCCAGCCCTCGACCAGCCGCTTCGCCTGCGCGACGATCTGCTCGGGGTTGAGCGCCTCGCCCCACTCGTCGTCGGGCTGGCCGGGGTGGCCGGCCCACTTGTAGAACATGTAGCCGCTGAACGGCACCCGGTCGCGCACCGCGCCGCCGAGCAGGTCGCTCACCGGACGGCCCGCCTCGCGGGCGACCAGGTCGAGGCAGGCGACCTCGAAGGGGGAGTAGACGGTGTCGACCGCGGAGGAGACGTCGAGCATGCCGCCGAAGGAGGCACCGGCCCCGCCGGTCTCCTTGCCGAGTACGTCGACGACGAGCCGTCGCAGGCCGTGGGTGTCGTAGGGGTCGGCGCCCGGGAGTGCCCGGGCGACGGCGTCGAGCCGGGCGAGATGGGTCTCGTCTGCGTACGTCTCCCCGAGGCCGACCAGGCCGGTGTCGGTGTGGAGCTCGACGATCGCGCGCAGCGCCCACGGCTGGTGGACGCCGACGACGTTGAGCAGCGGCGGGTCGGCGAACGCGACCGGGGTGACGACGACCTTCGAGATGCGGCTGGCGTTGGGGCCGCTCATGCCGCCACCTCCGTAGGGCAATGCGAAGAATACGGACGCGGCGGCCTGAGGCCTTTTGTCGCTCGCTGGCGCTCGCTCATGCGGTCGGCTTCACGGCCAGGACGGGCACGCCGGCGTCGAGCAGGATGCGCTGGGCGTCGCTGCCGAGCAGCGCCTTGCCGACCGGGGAGCGGCGGCGCAGGCCGATCACGATCAGCCGGGCGCCGGTCGAGGCGACCAGGCCGTCGAACGTCTCCACGACGTCGGCGCCGTGCGTGGTGTGGTCGACGCGGGCGTTCACCCCCGCCTCGGCGGCGCGGGCGACGAGCTTCGCGGCCGCGGCCTCGTCGACGAGGTCGGCGTCCACGGTGGCACCGCGGCGCGGGCTGTTGACGATGACGACGTCGTCGCCGCGGGCCGCCGCCTCGGCCAGGCCGGCCTCGAGTGCCGCCTCACCTACCGGTGTGGGTACGTAGCCGATCAGGATGGTCATGGTGTGCCTTTCTCAGCGGGTCGGGCTCAGCGGGTCGGGGTGTCGACGTCGTCGCGCTCGGCCGGGGCCGCGGCGACGGGGGCGGTCTTGCGCCGGGCCAGGATCGCCTTGGCGGCGGGCCAGAGGGCGACCAGGACGAAGGCGGCCAGGAGGGTGCCCGAGATCGGGCGGGTGAAGAACCCGGTCGGGTCGCCGTCGAAGATCAGCATCGAGCGGCGTACGCCGTCCTCCACGATCGAGCCCAGGACGAAGGCGAGCACCATCGGGCCGGGCTCGAAGCCGACCTTCTTCATCAGGTAGCCGATCAGACCGAAGACGATCATCACGAAGATATCGAAGGTCGAGTTGTTGATCGTGTAGACGCCCAGGATCGTGATCAGCGCGGTGATCGGGGCCAGGATCGCCGGCCGCACCCGCAGGATGCGTACGAAGATGCCGACCAGCGGGATGCTCAGAACGAGCAGGATCAGGTTGCCGATGTACATCGAGTTGATGACGCCCCAGAACAGGTCTGGGCGCTCCTCGACCAGCTGCGGACCGGGCGAGATCCCGAGGATGAGCAGGGCACCGAAGAGCATCGCCATCGACGCGTTGGCCGGGATGCCGAGTGTCAGCAGCGGGATGAACGAGGAGGTCGCGGCGGCGTTGTTGGCGGACTCGGGGGCAGCGACGCCCTCGATGGCACCGCGCCCGAAGCGCTCGGGGTGCTTCGAGATCCGCTTCTCCGTGGCGTACGCGGCCAGGGAAGCCATCACCGCGCCGCCACCGGGCAGCACGCCCAGGACGAAGCCGATCAGCGAGCCGCGGCCGATGGCGCCGGAGGACTGCTTGAGGTCCTTGCGGGAGGGCCAGATGTTGGCCACGGCGGCGGGGACGTGGGGCTTCCCGTGCCGCTCCTCGAGGTTGTAGAGGATCTCGCCGACGCCGAAGAGACCCATCGCGACGACCACGAAGTCGATGCCCTCGGTCAGCTGCAGGCTGCCGAAGGTGAAGCGCTCGGCGCCGCTGAAGCTGTCGCGGCCGATCGTGGCCAGCAGGAGGCCGAACGCGGCGGCGATCATGGCCTTGAGCTTGTTGCCGTTGCCGATGGTGGCGACCAGCAGGACGCCGAGCAGGGCCAGGGCGGCGTACTCCGGGTCACCGAAGTTGAGCGCCCAGCCGGCGATCAGCGGCGCCACCAGGGTCAGGCCCAGGATGGAGACGGTCGCGCCGACGAAGGAGCCGATCGCGGCGATGCCGAGGGCGGTGCCGGCCTTGCCCTGCTTGGCGAGGGCGAAGCCGTCGAAGACCGTGACGACCGATGAGGCCTCACCCGGCAGGCGGAGCAGCACCGAGGTGATCGTGCCGCCGTACTGGGCGCCGTAGTAGATGCCCGCCAGCATGATGATCGCGGAGACCGGGTCGATGCTGTAGGTGATCGGCAGCAGGATGGCGATCGTGGCCGCCGGCCCGAGGCCGGGGAGTACGCCGATCAGCATGCCGATGAGCACGCCGATCAGGCAGTAGAGCAGGTTCTGCGGTTCGGTGACGAGCCCGAAGCCGTCGAGGAATGCGTTGACGTCCACTGGGGGCTCCGCTCAGAACAGGTGGGGCAGCGGGATGCGCAGCCCGTAGAGGAAGAGGAAGTAGAAGGCGGCGACCGTGGCGACCGAGGTGATGATCGTGCTGCGCCAGGACTCGCCGCCGAGGAACCTCAGCCAGACGACGCACAGCAGCAGCGAGGGGATCTCGAAGCCGATCACGGGCATCAGCAGGGCCAGCGCGATGAAGGTGACCAGGCCGACCGCGGGGAGGATGCTGGAGCGAGTGAACTTCTCGCTGTCGGTCAGTCTGCGGCCGAAGACGAGCAGGGCCACGGCCATCAGGGTGATGGCGATGCTGACCACGAACGGCCACAGGCCGGGCCCGGGCTGGCGCAGCGAGCCCAGGCCGTAGCCGTAGGCGAGGACCGCGCCGCCGATGCCGACGACGAGAGCGACGAGCGCACCCACCACCTGGTAGACCGGTCCGCCGGCCGGAGGTCGTTCTTCCTCCAGCTCATGGGCCACCTCGGCCTGGATCTCGGCCAGGATGTCCTGGTCAGGAGAGGGGGTACGTTCGTCGCTCATCGTCATGCCTTCGTCGTGTGGGGCGGGGTCAGCTCGCGCCGAGGTTGAGACCGTACTGCTCGACCAGGTCGGCGAACCGCTTCTTGTCCTCCTCGAGCTGGGTCACCACCTCGTCACCGGAGATCTCCATCGGGGTGAGGCTGTTCTGCTCGTTGAAGGCCTGGTACTCCTCGGTCTTGAACGTCGCCTGCATCGCCTCGGCGATGGCGTCCTTGACGTTGTCCGGGGTGCCCTTGGGGACGGTCATGAAGCGGTACTGCGCGACCTCGACGTCGAGACCCTGCTCCTTGGCGGTCGGGACGTCCGGCAGGTAGTCGACCCGCTCGGGACCGAAGACGCTCAGCGGGGTCAGCTTGCCGGACTCGATGTTCTCGATCGCCTCGCCGACCTGGATGCAGGCGGTGTCGACCTGGTTGCCGAGCACCGCCGTCAGCGCCGGGGCGCCGCCGTCGAACGGCACGGCCTCGGCGTCGACGCCGGCCGAGGCGTACGTCAGGCCGCACGAGAGCTGCGCGCCGGTGCCGACGCCGGTGGTGCCGTAGGTGACCTTCTTCTTCGCGGCCTTGATGTCGTCGAGCGTCTTGAAGCCACTCTTCGGGCCGGTGACCATGACGTAGTCGTCGCGGGAGACGCCCTGGACGACGTCGAAGTCGTCGAGGCTGGTGGCCTCGTCCTCGCTGACCGCCAGCGGCGTGATGGCGAAGAGCGAGGCGTTCTGGATGGCGATGGTCTGCCCGTCGGCCTTGGCCTTGGCGACCTTGTTGGCGGCGAGCGCGCCGTTGGCGCCCTCCTGGTTGATCACCGGGAAAGAGGCGCCGAGCTCGTCGGAGAGGCCCTTGGAGACCGCTCGGCTGATCAGGTCGCTGGAGCCGCCGGCTGAGGCACCGACGTACATCTCGACGTTGCCGGCGGGATACTCCTCACCGTCCCCGCTGCCTCCGGTGGTGTTCGAGACACCGCAGGCGGAGAGGGCCAGGGCCGCGACGCCGGCGGTCGCGGCGAGTAGGTGGGTGGTCGTACGCATCGTTGCTCCTAGGTCCTGGTGGCCGGGCTCGGTTGTGGCATGGGGATGGCCCGACGTCGTGTGACCACCGACACTAAGAGTCTTAGCGATACCGGTCCAAGCCCGATTCGGCATAGAGTGTTCCACCTGGTGCATCGTGGTCTACTCTGGCCAGATGATCACGCTCGACCAGGTGCGCTCCTTCGTGGCGGTCGCCGAGGAGCTCCACTTCGGCCGGGCTGCCGAGCGCCTGCGGATGACGCAGCCGCCGCTGTCCCGACAGATCCAGAAGCTGGAGAAGGCCGTCGGTGCGCAGCTGCTCGAGCGGGACAACCGCCGGGTCGCCCTGACGGGTGCCGGAGCGGCCTTCCTCGACGAGGCCTACCGGATGCTCAACCTGGTCGAGAGTGCCGGTGACCTGGCCCGTCGCGTGGATGCCGGCGCCGCCGGCGTGGTCCGGCTCGGCTTCACCGCGGTCTCCGCGATCTCGATCCTGGGGCCGCTGCTCCGCCGCCTCACCGCCGAGCTTCCGGATGTCGAGGTGCGGCTCTCCGAGCGAGTCACCTTGGCCCAGGTCGACGGCATCCGCCACGGCGAGATCGACATCGGCCTGGCCCGTCCGCCCTTCGACACCGAGCTGCTCTCCTCGAGGGTCATCTCCCGCGAGCCGCTGATGGCCGTACTCCCGCAGGGTCACCCGCTGGCCGAGCTCGACCGACCGCTCACGCCGCAGGACTTCGAGGGCCAGCCCGTCATCGGCTACCACCCCCAGCAGTCCCGCTACTTCCACGAGCTCTCCGTACGCTTCCTGGCCAACGCCCACCCCCGCATCGAACAGCGCGTGCACCAGGTCCTCACCGCCATGCTCCTGGTCTCCGCCGAGCGTGGCGTCGGCTTCGTCCCGGTCTCGGCCAGCTCGCTGCACGTAGAAGGTGTCGTCTTCCGTCCCATCGAGCACGGCGGCGGCGACACCCGTCTCGACAAGGACCCCGAGCGTCCCGTCGAGCTCCATGCGATCTGGGCGCGGGGGTCTGTCAGTCCGGTCGTACGCCGGGTTCTCGATGCGATCATCGAGATGAATCGGTAGCTGGGGAACGGTCCCCGCCCTGTCCTTGACTCCGGGGTCTGGCGAGAAGACCCTCGAGAAAGGGTCGGCTGCCCACGCCAACCCCGAAGAAGCACTCCGCGACGAGCGGTCAAGACGATCTCGGACCACCCGAGCCGCCGCGATGCCGCCAAGGCATCACGAGATTCAAATTCGGGCTTGGACAGGCATCACCGAACGTTCATAACGTGATGGTCACCACCTTCCCCACTGCAACCCTCACAACATCTGAAGGACGTGACTCGTGACCGAGTACAGCCCGATCGACCTGGCCGCCCAGCTCAAGAGCGGGCTTCTCTCGTTCCCGGTCACCCATTTCACCGAGGACCTCCAGGTCGACGAAGAGGGCTACCGCAAGCACCTGAGCTGGCTGGCGGAGTACCCGGTTGCAGGTCTCTTCGCGGCCGGCGGCACGGGGGAGGGCTTCTCGCTGAACGCGGAGGAGACCGACCAGGTCGTACGTGCCGCGGTCGACGAGGTCGCTGGTGCCGTGCCGGTGCTGGCGCCGGCGACGGGCAGCACGGCCAACGCGGTCGCGCAGGCGAAGGCGGCCGAGGCCGCGGGCGCGGACGGGATCCTGCTGATGCCGCCGTACCTCACCGAGGCCGGGCAGGCGGGGCTCGTCGAGCACGCCAGCCGGGTCTGCGAGGCGACCGGCCTCGGTGTGATCGTCTACAGCCGCGCCAACGCAGTGCTGCGCGACGAGGCCGTCGACCAGCTCGCCGAGCGCAACCCGACGCTGATCGGCTTCAAGGACGGCGTCGGCAACATCGAGCAGATGACACGTACCTATGCCCGGGTCGGCGACCGGCTGATCTACATCGGTGGCCTGCCGACGGCGGAGACGTTCGCGCTGCCGCTGCTCCAGCTCGGCGTGAGCACCTACTCCTCGGCGCTGTTCAACTTCGCGCCGAAGTGGGCGGTCGAGTTCTACGACGCCGTACGTGCCCAGGACCGCGACGAGGTCTACCGTCGTCTCAACGAGTTCGTGATCCCCTACCTCGACATCCGCGACCGCACGGCCGGCTACGCCGTGTCGATCGTCAAGGGCGGTCTGACCGCGATCGGCCGGCCCGCCGGCCCGGTCCGCCCGCCCCTGACCGACCTGCGCGAGGACGAGATCGACGAGCTGCGCGAGCTGATCGCCCGGATCGCCTGACGCCGGCCGATCTGCACCCTGAGAGACCGACCCGATAGGAAGGGAACATGAGCTACCGCTCGATCATCGCCGGAGCCGACTCCGAGCAGCCCGACGTCACCGCCGCCACCAGCGCCGCGGCCGAGGCCTTCGCCGGCTACCGCGCCACATCCCCCGAAGCCCGGGCGGACTTCCTCGAAGCCGTCGCCGCCGAGATCGAGGCGGCCCGCGCCGAGATCGTCGAGGCCGCTGTCGCCGAGTCGCACCTGCCCGAGGGCCGGATCAGCGGCGAGGTCGGCCGCACCACCGGCCAGCTCCGGATGTTCGCCGGCGTCGTGCGCCGCGGCGACCACCTGGGCGTACGCATCGACCCGGCCCTCCCGGACCGGACCCCGCTCCCGCGGTCCGACATCCGTCAGCGCCAGATCGCGCTCGGCCCGGTCGCGGTCTTCGGCGCCAGCAACTTCCCGCTCGCCTTCTCCACCGCCGGCGGCGACACCGCCTCGGCGCTGGCCGCCGGCTGCCCCGTCGTGGTCAAGGGCCACCCGGCGCACCCGCTCACCGGCTACCTGGTCGCCCAGGCCATCATCCGCGCGGTCGAGAAGGCCGGGCTGCACGCCGGCACCTTCTCTTTCCTCCTCGACACCGACTTCAAGGGCGGCATCGAGCTCGGCCAGGCGCTGGTCGTCGACCCGCGGATCAAGGCCGTCGGCTTCACCGGCTCCCGCGGTGGCGGGCTGGCGATCGTCGCTGCCGCGGCGGCCCGGCCCGAGCCGATCCCGGTCTACGCCGAGATGTCCTCGATCAACCCCGTCGTCGTCCTTCCCGGGGCGCTCGACGGCGACGTCGACGCGCTCGCCACTGCGTACGTCGGCTCGCTGACCCTCGGCTCCGGCCAGTTCTGCACCAACCCCGGCCTGCTCTTCCTCCCGAAGAGCGAGGCGGGCGACGCCTTCCTGGCCGCCGCCGGCCGGGCCACGGCCGAGGCCGTCGGCGCGACCATGCTGACCTCCGGCATCGCCGCCGCCTACGCGAAGGGCACCGCGGCGCTCCGTGCCACCGACGGCGTGACCGTCGTCGGCGAGGGCACCGCCGGTGACACCGACGCTCCCGCGCCCCAGATCGTCGAGGCCGCCCGTCTCGCAGGCGTGACCGACGAGGTCTTCGGCGCCTCCGGCGTCGTGGTCCGCTACGACACCGTCGAGGAGCTGCTGCCCAGCCTGGACTCCCTCGAGGGCCAGCTCACCGCGACGGTCCATGCCACCGACGCCGACAACGAGGCGGCCGCCCAGGTCGTCTCCGCGCTCGAGCTCAAGGCGGGACGGATCCTCTTCAACGGCTGGCCCACGGGAGTCGAGGTCGGCCACGCGATGGTCCACGGCGGCCCGTACCCGGCCACCTCCGACTCCCGCACCACCTCGGTCGGCAGCCTCGCGATCGAGCGCTTCCAGCGCCCGGTCGCCTACCAGGACGTACCTGCCGCGATCCTCCCGGAGGCCGTACGCGACGACAACCCGTGGCACCTCGCCCGCCGGATCGACGGCGAGCTGCAGCTGCCATGACCAACACGACCATCGCCAAGGTCGAGGTCGTCCCCGTCGCGGGCCACGACTCGATGCTGCTCAACCTCAGCGGTGCGCACGCGCCGTTCTTCACCCGCAACATCGCGATCCTCACCGACTCCGAGGGACGCGAGGGTGTCGGCGAGGTCCCCGGCGGTGAGCCGATCCGGCGCACCATCGAAGAGGCCGCAGAGCTGCTCGTCGGCCAGCCCGTCACCCGCTACCGCAGCCTGCTGCGGCAGGTCGCGGAGCGGTTCGCCGACCGCGACGCCGGCGGCCGCGGAGCCCAGACCTTCGACCTGCGTACGACGGTTCACGCCGTCACCGCGCTGGAGTCCGCGCTCCTCGATCTCGCAGGTCAGGAGCAGGGTGTGCCGGTCGCCGAGCTGCTCGGCGACGGGCAGCAGCGCGACTCGGTGCCGATGCTCGGCTACCTCTTCTACGTCGGTGACCCCGACAAGACCGACCTGCCCTACCTCCGGGAACCAGACGGCGCCGACGACTGGGATCGCGTCCGGCGAGAGGTGGCGCTGACCCCCGAGGCGGTCGTACGTCTCGCCGAGGCCGCCCAGGCCCGCTACGGCTTCGCCGACTTCAAGCTCAAGGGTGGCGTCCTCGCCGGTGAGGAGGAGGTCGCCGCGGTGACCGCTCTCCATGAGCGTTTCCCCGACGCCCGGATCACCCTGGACCCCAACGGCGGCTGGCTGCTCGCTGACGCGGTCCGGTTGCTCAATGGCAAGGACGACGTGCTCGCGTACGCCGAGGACCCCTGCGGCGCTGAGGGCGGCTACTCGGGCCGCGAGATCATGGCCGAGTTCAAGCGCGCCACCGGGCTGCGTACCGCGACCAACATGATCGCCACCGACTGGCGTCAGATGTCTCACGCGATCCGCACCAACGCCGTCGACATCCCGCTGGCCGACCCGCACTTCTGGACCATGTCCGGCTCCGTCCGGGTCGCCCAGATGTGCCATGACTTCGGGCTGACCTGGGGATCCCACTCCAACAACCACTTCGACGTCTCGCTGGCCATGTTCACCCACGTCGGCGCCGCCGCACCGGGGGAGATCACCGCGCTGGACACCCACTGGATCTGGCAGGACGGCCAGGGGCTGACCGAGTCGCCGCTGGAGATCCGCGACGGTGCCGTCGCGGTCCCGACCGCCCCGGGGCTCGGGATCCGGATCGACCGCGACCGGGTCGCGGCCGCGCACGACCTCTACCTCGAGCACGGGCTCGGCGTACGCGACGACGGCGTCGCCATGCAGTACCTGGTGTCGGGGTGGACCTTCGATCCCAAGCGCCCGTGCCTGGTTCGTTGACCGCCCCGATGCCCGCACTGATGACAACCCGGTGAGCGCCGAGCTCGCCTGGCTCCTGCTCGCCGGCATCGGTGCGGGACTGACCGGCTCGGTGGCCGGTCTGGCCTCGCTGGTCAGCTACCCCTCCCTGCTGGCCGCGGGGCTGCCGCCGGTCGTCGCCAACGTCACCAACACGGTGGCCATGTTCGGCGTCACCGGCGGCACCGTCGCCGGCTCGCGGCGCGAGCTGCGCGGCCAGGGCAGAAGGATCGCCTGGCTGGCCCTGGCCTCCTTCCTCGGCGGCGCGCTCGGCGCGGCGCTGCTGCTCACCACGCCGGCCGAGGCGTTCGAGACGGTGGTGCCGTGGCTCGTCGGCGCCGGTGCGGTGCTCCTGCTGCTCCGCGACCGGATCCGAGGCTGGGCCGCTGCCCGCGCGGCCGCGCGCCCGCCACGGTCGGCCTCATCAGCAGGCGGTGAGGAGCGACGTACCTTGGCCCGCGGGTTCGGCTGGGGCGTCATCGTGTTCGTGCTCGGCATCTACGGCGGCTACTTCGGCGCCGGCGTCGGCATCATCGCGCTGGCCGTCCTCGTGCTCGAGCGCACCGAGGCCCTGGCGATCACCAACGCGGTCAAGAACGTCGCCACCGGCGTCGCCAACGGCACCGCCGCGATCGCGTACGTCTTCTTCGCCCCCGTGGACTGGCCCGCCGCGATCGCTCTCGGATCGGGCGCCGTGATCGGCGGCTTCCTGGGGCCCGCGATCGTCCGGGTCGCCCCCGAGAGCCCGCTGCGCTGGCTGGTCGGTCTCGCCGGGCTCGGGCTCGCGCTGCACCTGGCGATCCAGTAGATCCCATGCAGTAGGCTCCCCGCCGCTGTCACGGGTCACAGGAGGACGAAGCGAACATGGGTTCGGAAGACATCTCGGTGCGCGGCCGGATCCGCGCGCTGGTCGACAACGACACCTTCCAGAAGGTCATCATCGGGGTGATCATCCTCAACGCGGTGGTCCTCGGTGTGGAGACGATGGTCCCCGAGCACCTCGCCCACGAGCTGGCGCTGCTCGACGGCCTGCTCCTCGCAGTCTTCGTCGTCGAGCTGGTGCTGCGGCTGGTGGCGTACGGACCCAAGTTCTTCCTCGACCCGTGGAACATCTTCGACACTGTGATCGTCGCGATCGCGCTGGTGCCGGCGACCGGGCCGATGTCGGTGCTGCGGGCGCTGCGGATCCTGCGCGTGCTGCGCCTGGTCAACTCGGTCCCGTCCATGCGGCGCGTCGTCGACGGCCTGATCGCGGCGATGCCGGGGATGGGCTCGGTCGCGGCGCTGCTGGTGCTGATGATGTACGTCGCGGTGGTGATCTCGACCAACCTCTACGGCTCCATCGCGCCGGAGTACTTCGGCGACCTCGGCACCAGCGCGTTCACGCTGTTCCAGACCATGACCGGCGAGGCCTGGCCCGACATCGCCCGCGAGGTGATGGCCGAGGACCCCTCCGCCTGGATCTTCTTCGTGGTCTTCATCCTGGTGATGACCTTCGCGGTCCTCAACCTCTTCCTCGCCGTGGTCGTCTCCGGCATGGAGAGCGTCGAGAGCCTCGCCGAGCACGAGGAGGAGTCCGACGCCGAGATGATGGCCATCCTCACCTCGTTGCGGGAGGACCTCACGGCCGTACGCGAGGATCTGGCCGCGACCCGGGCCGAGCTGCAGAGCGCTCGCACGGAGGTCTAGCCCGTCCGGGTCGCACCCGTGACCACAATGACCACAAGGTCCAATACCTCCGGATGCTTCCGGGGGTCTCCGCGCCGCGCCTACCTTCACGGCCATGAAGTGACGTACGTCACTCTTGAAGGAGACCCCCATGAACCCCCTCATCCGTACCGCCGCGATCGCCGTCGCCACAGCTGTGGCCGGCACGTCGCTCGCCGCCTGCAGCTCCGTCAACAGTTCCGATTCGTCCTCCGGCGCAGCGCCGACGAGCGTGAACATCGTCGTCCCCGCCGACCCGGGCGGTGGCTGGGACCAGACCGGGCGAGCGTTCTCCGAGGTGCTGACCGGCGAGAAGATCGTCGAGACCGCCTCGGTGTCCAACGTTCCCGGGGCTGGCGGCACCGTCGGTCTGGCGCAGCTCGCCAACGAGACCGACGCCAACACCCTGATGGTGATGGGCTTGGTCATGGTCGGCGCGATCGAGACCAACAAGTCGGCCACCAAGCTCGCCGACACCACCCCGATCGCGAAGCTGACCGAGGAGCAGGAGGTCGTCGTCGTCCCGGCCGACTCGAAGTACCAGACCATCAACGACCTGGTCGACGACATCAAGGCCAACGGGCAGGACGTCGCGATCGCCGGTGGGTCCGCGGGAGGCACGGATCAGATCCTCGCCGGCCAGCTGCTCAAGGCGGTCGGCGTAGCCCCCGAGGACATCGCCAAGAGCCTCAACTACGTGCCCTTCGACGGCGGCGCCGAGTCGGTGACCGCGCTGCTCGGCAACAAGGTCGACGCCGGGATCTCCGGTGTCGGTGAGTACGCCGAGCAGATCAAGGCCGGCAAGCTCCGTGCGTTGGCCGTCTCCGGCGAGGAGCCCTCCGGCCTGTTGCCCGACGTCCCGACCCTCACCGACGAGGGCATCGACCTGGTGCTCACCAACTGGCGCGGCATCGTCGCCCCCGGCGACCTCGACGACGCCGACCGGGAGGCCCTGACCGACCTGGTCACCGAGGCGGCCGAGTCCGACGCCTGGGGCAAGGTCCTCGAGACCAACGACTGGGACGACGCCTTCATGGCTGGTGACGAGTTCGACACGTACGTCGACGGGGAGGTCACCTCAGCACAGACCACGCTCAAGGAAATCGGTCTCGTCCAGTGAGCGAGCAGACCCCCACCCAGCCTGGCCGGCTCTCCTTCGGGGAGCCGGCCATGGCCGGGGGCATCCTCGCCCTCGGTGTGTTCGCGCTGGTGCGTGCGGGAAGCATCGCCGAGCCGGTCACCGCGGCCGGCGCGATCGGGCCGCGGACGATGCCCTACCTCGTCGGTGGTCTGCTGGTCGTGACCGGTGGCATCACCCTGGCGCGGGTCCTGCGTGGTGAGCGTGGTGTGCCCGAGGGTGGCGAGGACGTCGACCTCTCCGGCACCACCGACTGGCGCACCGCCGTCCTGCTGGCCGTGGCCGTCCTGGGCCACGCCCTCCTGATCGGCCCGGTCGGCTGGCCGCTGGCCGGCGCCGCGCTGTTCACTGCGTGCGCGGTCATCCTGGGCGCCCGCCCCTGGTGGCGCTCGCTGCTGATCGGCCTGGTCATGGCGTTCGCGATCCAGCTGGTCTTCGCCGGCGGCCTGGGCGTCTCGCTGCCGCCGGGCCCGTTCCTGGAAGGGGTGTCGTTCCTCCATGGATAACCTCACCCTGCTCCTGGAGGGGTTCGCCACCGCGGCGCAGCCCGAGTACCTCGTCTTCGCCTTCATCGGTGTCATCCTCGGCACCGCGGTCGGTGTCCTGCCCGGCATCGGACCGTCGATGACGGTCGCCCTGCTGCTGCCGCTGACGTACGCCTTGGACCCGACGGCCGCGCTGATCACCTTCGCCGGGATCTACTACGGCGGCATGTACGGCGGGTCCACGACGTCGATCCTGCTCAACACGCCCGGCGAGGCGTCCTCGATGATCACCGCCCTCGAGGGCAACAAGATGGCCAAACGAGGCAGAGGCGCCGCGGCGCTGGCCACGGCGGCCATCGGGTCGTTCGTGGCGGGCACGCTCGCCACGGTCGCGCTCACCTTCCTGGCCCCGATCGCCGCGGATCTGGCCGTCAAGCTCGGTCCGGTCGAGAAGGTGGCCCTGATGGTTCTCGCCTTCACCACGGTGGGGGCACTGCTGGGCCGCTCGGTCTCGCGCGGGCTGGCCGCCCTGGGCGTGGGCATGTTCATCGGGCTCATGGGCGTCGACGGCATGTCGGGGCAGATGCGGTTCACCTTCGGCGTACCCGTGCTCAACGACGGCATCGACGTCGTGGTCGTCGCGGTCGCACTCTTCGCCGTCGGCGAGGCGCTGTACGTCGGTGCGCAGCTGCGCCGGGGACCGCAGCAGCTCGTCCCGGTGACCGGCGGGTGGCGCACCTGGATGTCGCGTGAGGACTGGCGGCGTTCCTGGAAGCCGTGGCTGCGCGGCACCGCGATCGGCTTCCCGATCGGCACTCTGCCGGCCGGTGGTGCCGAGGTCGGCACGTTCCTGTCCTACTCCGCCGAGCGCAAGCTGGCTCGCGGGAGAGCGAAGGAGGAGTTCGGCCACGGTGCCATCGAGGGGGTCGCCGGGCCGGAGGCGGCCAACAACGCCTCGGCCGCCGGCGTGCTCGTGCCGCTGCTGACGCTCGGCATCCCGACCTCGGCCACGGCCGCGGTGATCCTGGTGGCGCTGCAGCACTACAACATCCAGCCGGGGCCGCTGCTGTTCAAGGACCACGGAGACCTCGTCTGGCCGCTGGTGGCGAGCCTCTATATCGGCAACGTGCTGTTGCTGGTGCTCAACCTGCCGCTGGTCGGGCTGTGGGTGAAGGTGCTCCAGATCCCGCGTCCCTACCTGTATGCCGGCATCCTGCTGTTCGCGGCCCTGGGGGCCTTCGCGGTGCACTTCAGCCCCCAGGACGTCATGGTGCTCCTCGTGCTCGGCATCCTCGGCTTCTTCATGCGCCGCTACGGTTATCCCGTGGCGCCGATGGTGGTCGGCCTGATCCTGGGGCCGATCTTCGAGCGGCAGCTGCGCTCGGCCCTGCAGATCGCCCAGGGTGACTGGCTGACGCTGGTGCAGTCGCCGTTCGCGATCGTCGTGTACGTCGCGCTGCTGCTCGCGCTCGGCGGGTCGGTCGTGCTCCGGCGCAAGGAGGAGGACCTGGAGCACGAACTGGTCGAAGCCAGCAGCTGATCCGACCGGCTGCGACCGTTCGGGTCCGGTCGCAGCCCGTCGTCACATCAGCTGCCCGCTGAGGCGATCTCCTGCAGCACCATGTTGCGGGGGCCGTCGGCGGTGCTCTTGACCACCCGCAGGAAGTAGGGCTGGTCGGGATTGTGGTTGGGGTCGAAGGACCAGCTCCCACGGGGGCTGACGATGGTGCCGACCGACCCGAGAGAGTCGGCGATCTCGTTGCGGTTGACGTCGTCGGAGAGGTCGAGCGCCTTGTCGAGGGCGGCCGCGGCGTCGTAGGCCTGCACCGAGTAGACCGTCGGGGTGGCGTCGTACGCCTCGCGGTAGTCCTTCACGAAGGCGTCGTTCATCAGCGAGTCCATCGCGTCGCTGTAGTGCAGGGCGGTGCGCACGCCGGAGGCCGCACTGCCCAGCTCGGACAGCACGTCGCCCTCGGTGAGGAAGCCCGGGCCGTAGAGCCGGACGCTCTTGGCCAGCCCTGACTCGCGGTACTGCTTCACGAACGCCTCCGCCTCCTTGCCGGCGTAGGCCGCGTAGATCGCGTCGGCGCCAGAGTCCTTCGCCTTGTCGAAGAGCCCCGACCACTCCTCGGTCACGCCGGCAGGCGTGTAGCTCTGGCCCGCCACGTTGCTACCTGATGCCTCGAGGGCGATCATGAAGCTGTCGGAGAACTCGTGACCGGTCGCGTCGTCGGAGGCGATGACGTACGCCGAGCCCCGCTCGGTCTCCTTGGCGACCGCCGTCCCGAGCGCGCCGCCCAGGTCCGCGTTGGACGAGGACGTACGCCACAGGTAGTCGGAGCCGTCGGCGAACTCGTCGGCGCCGGCGCCGGTCACGATCAGCGGCGTCTCGCTGCTGATCGCCACGTCCTTGGCCGCCAGCGCCGTCTCCGAGCTCACCACCCCGACGACCGCCTGGACCTCGTCGTCCTGGATCAGCCTGGTCACCGCGGCGACGCCGGTCTCGACACGGTCGCCCTCATCGGCCTCGACGACGTCGATCAGCCGGCCGCCGAGCTTCCCGCCGTGCTGGTCGAGGTAGAGGTCGAAGCCACGGCTCATGTCGGTGCCGATCGACTTGTGGACGCCGGAGGTGGGCACCACCAGACCGATCGAGACCTTCGTCTCCGAGGTCGTGGCACAGGCCGTGAGGCCGAGCGCGAATGCCGAGATGGGCGCGAGAACGAACAACTGCCGGTGAGCCGAGCCTGTCACGGGAGACTCCATCTATGGGGGTGGCCTCGGGAGATTTCGAGTAGGCGAACACTGGCACAAACCGCGGTCGGACAGCGAGCAATTCGGCGCCGTGTCCGCAAGTCGGTAGTCTCGCCCTGCCAGTCGTACTCCATGCCTGATGGGGTCAGGGAACCCGGTGAAAGTCCGGGACTGACGCGCAGCGGTGAGGATGACGGGCGGGGCACGCCCTCCTTCCGGGGAGGACAGCCACTGGAGCCTGGCTCCGGGAAGGCGCTCCGCTCCGATCGATTCCGAGTCCGAAGACCTGCTGGCTCTGGCGGCGCCCGCCGCCAGGTCACCACGTGCCCCGCGCAAGGGCACATGACGCAGAGCAGGTGTCCTGATGTCGCGAGTCCGAACCGACCGGTGCCCCGGAGTCGGTCGTCCGTGGGCGGCCGAGGACGGCCTGCTGGTACGGCTGCGCCTGATCGGCGGGTCCGTCTCGTCCGCCGCGCTGCTCTCGCTGATCTCCGTGGCGGAGACCTACGGCGACGGGCGGATCTACCTCACCGGTCGCGCCAACCTGCAGGTCCGCGGCCTGCCGAGTGTCGACGGCGGCCTTCCGGGTGAGGTGCTCACTGCGCTGAAGGCGACCGGTCTGGTGCCGGCGCAGACCCACGAGCTCGTACGCAACGTGATGGTCTCCCCGCAGACCGGGCTCGCCGGAGGGCGGGCCGACCTGCGCGGCGTCGCGGCATCGCTCGACCGGCTGCTGTGCGCCTCGTCGCGGCTGGCCGCGCTGCCGGGGCGGTTCCTCTTCGTGCTCGACGACGGCCGCGGCGACCTGGTCTCGCGGGAGTGCGACCTCGGGCTGGTGGCACTGTCCGCCGCCGAGGGACAGCTCCGGGTCGGTGACTCGTGGGGGCCGGTCGTGCCGCTCGCCGAGGCCGCCGCTCGGCTGGTCGCCCTCGCTTCACGCTTCTTGGACGTACGCGGCGAGGGGCCGTCCGCGCCCTGGCACGTCTCCGAGCTCGACGCCCCGCTGGTCGAGCCGGTCGCGGCCGACGATCGGGTGCCCGCCGCGGCCGAGGAGCTCGGCTACGGACCGGTGCCCGGCGGCGAGCACATCGCGGCCCCGGACGGGGCCTTGGACCAGGCCGCGGTCTCGGCCCTTGCGGCGCGAACGCCGGCGGTGGTGGTGACGCCGTGGCGCGGCGTACTCGTGCCTTCGCCGCAGGTGCGCCCGACCCGGCGCTACGACTACATCGACCAAGGGCCGGCGATCTACGTCGACTCCTTCGCGACCATCCGCCGCGAGGCCGACCTCTCCGCGGTGCCGGCCGATGCCGAGCGGCTCGCGGTGCGGATGATCCACGGCAGCGGGCAGGTCGATCTCGCCTCCGACCTGGTCATCCACCCGGGCCTGGTGAAGGCCGCGCGCGGTGCGCTGGAGGCCGGTGCGCCGATCCTGTGCGACGCGACGATGGTCGCGACCGGGGTCACCCGCAGCCGGCTCCCGCGCGACAACGAGGTGCTCTGCATGCTCGGCGACGACCGGGTCCCGGCGCTCGCCCGCGAGTGGACGACGACCCGCACCGCCGCCGCGCTGTCGCTGTGGGAGCCCTACCTCGAGGGTGCGGTGGTCGCTATCGGCAACGCCCCGACGGCGCTCTTCCACCTGCTCGAGATGATCCTCGACGGCGGTCCGCGGCCGGCCGCGATCGTCGGCTGCCCGGTGGGCTTCATCGGCGCCGCCGAGTCCAAGGAGGCGCTCGCCTCGTTCGCCGCCGATCACGGGATCGACATCCCCTACGTCACCGTCCGGGGACGTCGCGGCGGCTCCGCGATGACCTCCTCCGCCCTCAACGCACTCGCCCAGGAGCAGGAATGAGCACCCCCGGACGGTTCACCGTTGTCGGCATCGGACCCGGGGATCCCGAGCTGATCACCCTCAAGGCCGCCCGGCTGATCGGCGCGGCTCCGGTGATCGCCTATCACGCCGGGGTGCGCAAGCAGTCGCATGCTCGCCGGATCGCGTCCTCTCTGATCCCCGCCGGCGCGGTGGAGGAGGAGCTGCGCTACCCGGTCACCACCGGGACCACCTCGCACCCGGGCGGCTACGTCGGGGCGATGGCCGAGTTCTACGAGTCCTGCGCGGTCCGGCTCTCCGCTCATCTCGACGCCGGCCGCGACGTGGTCCTGCTCGCGGAGGGCGACCCGCTCTTCTACGGCTCCTCGATGTACCTCCACGACCGGTTCAAGGAGGTCTACGAGACCTCCGTCGTGCCGGGCGTCCCCGCCTTCGCGGCGGCCACCGCGGCTGTCTCCACGCCGCTGGTGCGCCAGACCGACGTGCTCACGGTGCTGCCGGGGACCCTGCCCGAGCCCGAGCTCGCCCGTCGTCTGGCCGACACCGAGGCGGCGATCATCATGAAGCTCGGCCGGACCTTTCCCGCGGTTCGTTCCGCGCTCGCGGCTGCCGGGCGGCTCGAAGGTGCCTGGTACGTCGAGCGTGCCTCCCAGCCCGAGGAGCGCTGGCTGCCGGTGGCCGACGTCGACCCGTCCTCCGTGCCGTACTTCTCCCTCATCGTGGTTCCGGGAGACACGGCTCCCGCACCTGCCGCCGCGCGGCTGCGGCAAGAGCTACCCGCGGTCGAGCCTGTCGAGGCGATGCGCGGGGGCGTCTCGACAGACTCGACCAGCGGGGAGGTGTTGGTCGTCGGGCTCGGGCCCGGGCCGGACGGGTGGCTGACGCCGGAGGTGAGCTCGGCGCTGGCCGAGGTCGGCCACGTCGTCGGCTACGCGCCGTACGTCAACCGGGTGCCGCAACGCGAAGGGCTGCGGCGGCACGCGTCGGGCAACACCGTCGAGGTCGACCGGGCCCGGCACGCCCTGGACCTGGCGCTCGCGGGGGAGCGGGTCGCCGTCGTCTCCGGCGGTGACGCCGGGGTCTTCGGGATGGCGTCCGCCGTGTTCGAGGCTGCCGAGGATCCGGCCTATGCCGGCGTACGCGTCCGGGTGCTGCCCGGGGTCAGCGCCGTCCAGGCGGTGGCCGCGCGGGCGGGCGCCCCGGTCGGGGCCGACTTCGCGGTGATGTCCCTCTCGGACCGGCTCAAGCCGTGGACCGTCGTCGAGGACCGGCTGCGCGCGGTCGCTGCCGCTGACCTCGTGCTGGCCATCTACAACCCGGCCTCGCGCTCGCGCACCGAGCAGATCGGCCGGGCTCGCGACGTACTCCTGGAGCAGCGCAAGCCGGACACCGTCGTCGTTGTCGGCCGCGACGTCGGGCGGGCCGAGGAGTCGCTGACGGTGACCACTCTCGGTGACCTCGACCCAGAAACCATCGACATGAAGTGCCTGGTCATCGTGGGGGCGAGCTCGACCCGGGCGACCGCGGCCGGGCAGGTCTGGACGCCGAGGTACGTGCAGTGACCGCCCCGCAGACCGTCCACTTCGTAGGCGCCGGCCCCGGCGCGGCCGACCTGCTGACCGTACGCGCGACGAGGCTGCTCGAGGCCGCCGACGTGGTGCTCTACCCCGGCACCTACCTGGACCCCGAGGTGCTGGCGCACTGCAGCCCCGCGGCTGAGCTGGTCGACACCCAGAAGCTCGATCTGGACCAGATCGTCGACGCGATCGTCGCCGCTCACCGGGGCGGCAAGCAGGTCGTACGCCTCGTCTCCGGCGACCCGTCGGTCTACTCGGCGGTCGCGGAGCAGACCCGGAGGCTCGACGCCGCCGAGGTCCCCTGGGACGTCACGCCTGGGGTCCCCGCCTATGCGGCGGCGGCCGCGCTCGTCGGACGGGAGCTGACCGTGCCGCTGGTGGCGCAGTCGGTCGTCCTCACCCGGACGCAGGCCCGGTCGACGGCCATGCCGGAGGGTGAGTCCCTGCCTGCGTACGCCGCGACCGGTGCCACGATCGTGCTCCACCTGGCGATCCGGCGCACCCGCGAGCTGATGGCCGAGCTGCTGCCCTACTACGGCCCGGAGTGCCCGGTCGTGGTCGTCTACCGTGCCAGCCAGCCCGAGGAGCGGGTGCTGCGCGGGACGGTGGCGACGATCGCCGACGCGGTCGAGGACGCTGGTCTGAGGCAGGCAGCCGTCATCCTCGCCGGGCCCGCGCTGGCCCGCGACGGAGGCGAGTCGTTCCTCTACGACGTTGCTCGCCCGCGAAACCTGAAGGAGCGTGCCTGATGGAGCTCTACGACGCGATCAACCGGCGCCGGGACACGCGTGCGGAGTTCACCGGCGAGCCGGTCGATCCCGCTGTGCTCGAGCGGGTCCTGTCGGCCGCCCACGCCGCCCCGAGCGTCGGGATGACGCAGCCGTGGGACTTCGTGCTGGTGCGCTCGCCGGAGACGCTGTCGGCCTTCCGCGAGCACGTCGCCACCGAGCGGGACGTCTTCGCCTCCTCCCTCTCCGGCGAGCGGGCCGAGACCTTCTCTCGGATCAAGATCGAGGGCATCTGCGAGTCCGGTCTCGGGGTCGTCGTCGGCTACGACCCGACCCGCGGCGGGTCGCAGGTCCTCGGGCGGCACGCCATCGCCGACGCCGGGCTCTACTCGACCGTCCTTGCGATCCAGAACCTCTGGCTCGCCGCCACCGCCGAGGGTCTCGGTGTCGGCTGGGTCAGCTTCTACCGTGAGGAGTTCCTGCGGTCGCTGGTCGGGCTTCCGTCACACGTACGTCCGGTGGCCTGGCTCTGCGTCGGTGCGGTCGAGGGGGTGCCTGAGGTGCCGGATCTGGAGCGGTTCGGGTGGAGGCATCGGTCGGGGCTGTCGTCGGTGGTTCATGAGGAGAGGTATCTCTCGGGGCGCTGAGGGTGCCGTATTTTGTGGTTGGGGTTTGCCGCCGACCTGTTCTTGGAGGGTGTTCTCGGCGACGCCCGGAGTAAAGGACGGCCTTCGGCCGCCGGCTTCGCCGGTCGCCTGCGGCGATCCTTGACACCGGTCGTCGCCGAGAAATTTGGCTGGTTATCGGGTCGGCGGCAGGGGTTTGGCGCGGAGTTTTGAGTTGGGCACGGGCTTGGGGATTTTGGGTTGTCCCGATCCCGGGCAGTCGGGCGGTTGATCGGTGGAAGAAATTTTTCTTTCACGCTGCGACTCCACTCGGTGAAGGACCTGGAGGCGAACGAAAATTCGTTCGGTGCCGAGACGTCCAGTCGGACCGGTTTGGTCGGGGAAGGAATTTTCCTTCCGCAGGTGTGGGGTCAGGCGCGCGGCGGGCGAACGAATTTTCGTTCGCCCGAAGTACCCCGAGCGCCAGTTATCGGACCGACACGGACCACTGCGTCACAGCCCGTGCCGGGGTCCAGCCCGTGAACGTGCCGATCGGAGCGGAGGTCTCCACCGAGATCCGGGTGAGCTCGCCGCCATGCTTCTGGTAGGCCGTGGCCAGCAGTTGCTCGGTCTCCAGCGTCACACCATGGACGACGAGCCGGCCACCGGGGCGGAGGGCGGCTAGGCAGGTGTCGAGTACGCCGGATCGGGTCGCACCGCCGCCAATGAAGATCGCGTCGGGCGCCGGAAGATCGCGCAACGAATCGGGGGCGCGGCCCTGGACTACGGCCAGGCCGGGTACGCCGAGACGGGTCGCGTTGCGGGCGATCCGGGCGGCCCGCTCGGGGGAGGCCTCGACCGCGGTCGCGGTGCATGACGGGTGCGCCCGCATCCACTCGATACCGACCGAGCCGGCACCGGCGCCGACGTCCCACAGGTGCGCTCCGGGAGTGGGGGCGAGGCGCGCCAGAGCAGAGGCCCGCAGGTCGCGCTTGGTCAGCTGGCCGTCGTTCTCGAAGACGTCGTCGGGAAGGCCGGCGGCCCAGCCGAGGAGGGGTGTGCCGACGCACTCGATCGCCACGATGTTGAGCCGCGGCGACTCGGCATCCCACTCCGAGGCTGTCGCGGTCCGGGTGCTCTCGGTCTCCGCTCCGAGCTCGCCCAGGATGGTCATCGCCGAGGCCCCGAAACCGGCGGTGACCAGCAGGTCCGCGACGAGTCCAGGAGTGGATCCGTCCGAGGAGAGCGCCAGGATCCGGCGGCCGGGAGCGAGCTCGCGCGCGATCAGCGAGACGTCGCGGCCGACGAGGCTGACGACCACGCACGACTCGGCCGCCCAGCCCATCCGGGCACGGGCGAGGGCGACGGAGGAGACGGCTGGCTCGATGCGTACGTTCGCCGGGCCCAGCACGTCGATCAGGGTCGTCCCGATGCCGGAGACCAGCGGGTCGCCCGAGGCCAGCGCCACGACGGGTTCATCGTTGGGCAGTGACTCGAGTAGCGCCGGGAGGCCCTCGCGCAGCGGCGAGGGCCAGGGCTCGCGGCGCTGGCCGGGGACGTCGGGGACGAGGTCGAGATGACGCTTGCCGCCGAGGAGGACGGCGGACTCCCGGATCAGCTGCTGGTGACGTACGGGAATCTCGTCCCAACCTCCGGCACCGATGCCCACCACGACGATCATGAGGCCAGACGCTACAGTGGCCGCTCAGGCGCGAGGTGCCCCGACTGCCCAGTCATCGGCTCTGTCACAGGAGCTGGTGAGGACGGTGGGAAGGGAGAATCTGGGAAGCCGGTGAGAATCCGGCACAGGCCCGCTGCGGTGAACGAGCCCCTTTCGTGGGACTCGACAAGTCCGAAGACCGGCCCCGCGTCCATCCAATCCAAGCGATAGGGAGCGGGAGCCTCTCCATGCCGGTGCATTACCCATTTTCTGCCGTCCTCGGCTGCCAGGCCGATGACCTCGACGACATGGGCCTCGCGCTCGTGCTCACCACGATCTCCCCGGCGATCGGCGGGGTCCTGGTCCGTGGCGAGAAGGGGACCGCGAAGTCGACGGCCGTACGTGGTCTGGCGGCCGTGCTGCCCTCGATCTCGGTCTACGCCGGGGATCGGTTCTCGATCGATCCGGCCGACCCCTCCGCGGAGTCGCCGGACGGGCCCTTCGGGTCCGCCGCCGTCGTGGAGAGCCGGCCCGTGCGGCTGGTCGAGCTGCCCGTCGGTGCGACTGAGGACCGCGTCGTCGGCTCGCTCCACCTGGAGAGCGCGCTGTCGCGCGGTGCGGTCGAGTTCGAGCCGGGGCTGCTGGCGCGGGCGCACCGCGGCCTGTTGTACGTCGACGAGGTCAACCTGCTCCATGACCACCTGGTCGACCTGCTGCTGGACGCGGCGGCGATGGGGCGGGTCAGCGTCGAGCGGGACGGCGTCTCGGTCGAGCACGCCGCCCGGTTCGTGCTGATCGGCACCATGAACCCCGAGGAGGGCGAGCTGCGTCCGCAGCTCCTGGACCGCTTCGGGCTCACCGTCGAGGTGGCCGCACCCAGGGATCCGGCGCTGCGCGCCGAGGTCGTACGCCGCCGGATGGCCTTCGACCTGGACGCTCCTGCGTTCGTCGAGCGCTATGTGGCCGCCGAGCGCGACCTGACCGCACGGGTCTCCACCGCGCGCGCCCTCGTCGGGAAGGTCCGGCTCACCGCGCCCGGGCTGCTGAAGATCGCCGAGGTCTGTGCGGCGTTCGAGGTCGACGGGCTGCGCGCCGACATCGTCACCGCCCGCACCGCGGTCGCGCACGCGGCCTGGGCCGGTCGCTCCGAGGTCACCCGCGAAGACATCCGCAGGGCCGCCCTGCTGGCCCTCCCGCACCGCCGCCGACGCAACCCCTTCGACGCTCCCGGGCTCGACGAGGACCTGCTCGACCGCATCCTCGGCGACGAGGAGCTGCCGCCCGAGCCGCCGGAGGGCGGGCCGGAGCACGACGACCCTCAGGACGGACCGCAGGACGGACCCGAGTCCGAGCCGGAGGTCGGGCAGGCCGAGAGCTCCCACGAGGACTCCTCGGAGACCGAGCCCGTCGAGACGTCCCAGGACGAGACCTCGACGACGGATGAGGCCCTGCCCACCCCGTCCGCGGGGAACACCTCGACCACTGCCGCAGGCACCGCGTACCGCCCCCGCCTCCTGACCGTGACCGGCCTGGGCACGGGCCGCACCGGCGGCCGGAGCAAGGCGATCGGCAGCAGCGGCCGTCGGATCGGCGCGAGCGTCAGCACCCGCGGCTCGCTCCACCTCGTCGAGACGCTCAAGGCGGCCGCGGGGAAGCAGGGCGCCAGGGACCGTACCTCGGCGAAGGTCGAGCTGCGGATCGAGGACCTCCGCACCGCTGTCCGTGAGGGCCGCGAGGCAAACCTGGTGCTCTTCTGCGTCGACGCGTCCGGCTCGATGGCCGCGCGCAAGCGGATGGCGCAGGTCAAGGCGGCGGTCCTCTCGCTGCTCCTCGACGCCTACCGGCGCCGCGACAAGGTCGGGATGATCACGTTCCGGGGCGAGGGCGCCGAGCTGGTGCTGCCGCCGACCGGGTCGGTCGACCTCGCCGCGGCACGTCTCGACGAGGTGCCCGCCGGAGGACGTACGCCGCTGGCCGAAGGCCTCCTCGAGGCCGCCCGCGTCCTCCAGCGCGAGCACCTGCGTGACCCGGATCTGCGGCCACTTCTTGTGGTCGTCACCGACGGTCGCGCCAACTCCAAGATCCACGGCAAGGACGCCGTCCGGCGCTCGCAGCAGGCCGCCGCGTACGTCGCCGGTCTGGGCGTCACCACCGTCGTCATCGACTCCGAGAGCGGGCCGATGCGGCTCGGGCTGGCCCGCCAGCTGGCCGCACACCTGGGCGCCGAGCACGTGCCGGTCGCCGAGGTGAGCGCCGAGGCGCTGACCTCCACCGTCCACGGGTTCACCGGATCCACCATGGGAAGGGGCGCTGCCTGATGCCGAAGGGACAGCCGCTGAACGTACCCGACGACGGGCTCACCACCCGCCAGCGCCGCAACCGGCCGCTGGTGATGGTCCACACCGGACCCGGCAAGGGGAAGTCGACCGCCGCCTTCGGGCTCGCGCTGCGCGGCTGGAACCAGGGCTGGCGGATCGGGGTCTTCCAGTTCGTGAAGTCGGCCAAGTGGCGCATCGGCGAGCAGACCGTGCTCGAGCGCCTCGGCAAGCTGCACGAGGAGACCGGCGAGGGCGGGCCGGTCGACTGGCACAAGATGGGCTCCGGCTGGTCCTGGAGTCGCAAGCAGGGTGACGCCGAGGACCACGCCGCGGACGCCGCCGAGGGCTGGGCCGAGATCAAGCGGTGCCTGGCCGCGGAGACGTACGACCTGCTCGTCCTCGACGAGTTCACCTACCCGATCAAGTGGGGTTGGGTCGACGCCGCCGAGGTCGCCACCGTGCTCTCCGAGCGGCCGGGACGCCAGCACGTCGTGATCACCGGTCGCGACGCCGACCCCGCCCTGCTCGAGGTCGCCGACCTGGTTACCGAGATGACCAAGATCAAGCACCCGATGGACGCAGGCCAGAAGGGCCAGCGGGGCATCGAATGGTGACCCTGCCCCGGCTGGTGGTCGCTGCTCCCTCGACCGGCTCGGGGAAGACGACCATCGCCACCGGGCTGATGGCGGCGCTGCGTTCCGCCGGGCACGAGGTCAGCGGTCACAAGGTCGGGCCGGACTACATCGACCCGGGCTACCACGCGCTCGCCACCGGGCGTCCGGGCCGCAACCTCGACCCGCACCTGGTGGGGGAGTCGCGGGTGGTGCCGCTGCTTCTCCATGGCGCCGCCGGCGCGGACGTGGCGGTCATCGAGGGCGTCATGGGCCTCTACGACGGCCGCCTCGGCACCGACGGCTTCGCCTCCACCGCCCACGTCGCGGAGCTGACCTCCTCGCCGGTGGTCCTGGTCCTCGACGTCGCCCGGATGTCCCGCTCCGCTGCCGCGATCGCCGCCGGGATGGCGGCCTTCGACCCGTCGGTACGCATCGGGGGCGTCGTGCTCAACCGCTGCTCCCCGGGCCGCAACGCCGAGGAGATCCGGCGAGCGCTGGAGCAGGTCGGGCTGCCCGTGCTCGGCATGCTCCCACGCGACGAGACGCTCGCGTCCCCGTCGCGCCACCTCGGCCTCGTCCCGGTCGCCGAGCGTGACGAGTCGGTCGCGCTGATCGAGCGGCTGGGCGAACAGGTCGCCGCCCACCTGGACCTCGATGCGCTCCTCGACGTCGCCCGCTCGGCGCCCGCCGTCGCCGCAGACCCCTGGGATCCGGCCGAGGCGTTGGAGGCGGTTGCGACGTCTACGCGGAGCCAGGGCCGTCCGGTGGTGGCGGTTGCCGGCGGGCGCGCCTTCACCTTCCGCTATCCCGAGACCGAGGAGCTCCTGGCGGCTGCCGGATGCGAGGTCGTCGCCTTCGATCCGTTGACCGACCCCAAGCTCCCGGCCGGCACCCGGGGGATCTACCTCGGAGGTGGCTTCCCAGAGATGTACGCCGCCGACCTCGCCGCCAACACGAGCCTCCTCCGCGACCTGCGGGCGGCCGTCGAGGCCGGAGTGCCGACAGTCGCCGAGTGCGCCGGTCTCCTCTACCTGGCCGAGTCCCTCGACGGCGTACCCATGGCCGGCGCCATCCCCGCCCGCGCCGCCATGAGCGAGCGCCTGACCCTGCGCTACCCGGTAGCCACCGCCGCCTCCGACTCGCTCCTCACCCGTGCCGGCGAGCAGGTCACCGGCCACGAGTTCCACCGCACGACCACCTCGCCCCCCACCGGGGCCCAGGCCGCGTGGACCGTCGACGGCACGCCGACCGGTTTCAGCAACGACACCCTGCATGCGTCGTACCTCCACGTTCACTGGGCCGGCCATCCGCACCTGGCCCGCCGCTTCGCCGACGCGGTTCACAGGTCCGCTGGTCGAGCCGCCACACCCACCGTCGGTCGAGCCGCGAGCGCCAGCGAGCGTGTCGAGACCAACACGGTCCCCTCGAGCGCGACAGCGGACCGTGTTGGTCTCGACACGCCTCCGCCGCCCTCGCTTCGCTCGGGGGCTCCTTCGCTCGGCGCGCCCGGACGAGCAAGCTCGCCGGGCGGCCTCGCTCAGTCGCCAAGCGGCTCCGGCGGCTCGACCAGCGGGAGCGGCGGCTCGACCAGCGGGGGCGTCGGGGTTGCTGACCCGCTGCGGCACCACGGGGATGTCGAGGTGGGGGAGGGGCTGCTCGACTTCGCGGTGAACGTCTACCCAGAGCCGCGGCCGGGGTGGCTGGATGAGGCGCTCCACGAGTCGCTGGCGTCGGCGGCCTATCCCGACGAGGAGCCAGCGCGGGCGGCGCTGGCCAAGCACCACGGCCGCGAGCGGGCGGAGGTGCTCCCGACGGCGGGGGCGGCGGAGGCGTTCACGCTGGTCGCCCGGACCCGGGCATGGCGGAAGCCGGTCGTGGTCCACCCGCAGTTCACCGAGCCCCACGCGGCGCTCGAGCAGGCCGGCCACACGGTCACCGAGGTGCGCCTCCGAGCCGAGGACGGGTTCGCCCTCGACCCGGCGGCGGTGCCCGACGACGCGGACCTGGTCGTCGTCGGCAACCCGACCAACCCGACCGGCGCGCTCCACCCGGCCGAGACCCTCCGCGCCCTCCTCCGGCCCGGCCGGCTGGTCGTGGTCGACGAGGCGTTCATGGACGCGGTTCCCGGCGAGCCCGAGACCCTCACTGCGGAGCGCGCAGAGGGCCTGCTGGTCATCCGCAGCCTGACGAAGCACTGGTCGATCCCCGGCGTACGCGCTGGCTACGTCGTCGGCGACGCCGCCGCGATCAGCGACCTGGAGGCGGTGCGTACGCCGTGGTCGGTCGCGGCCACGGCCGCTGCCGCGATGCTCGCCTGCGCCACCGAGCGCGCCAGCGCCGAGGCCCGTGAGCGCGCGGAGCGGATCGCCGCCTGGCGCGACCATCTCGAGGCCGGCCTACGGGACCAGCAGATCGAGTACGTCCCCTCGGCCGCCTCCTTCGTCCTGGCCCGCCCGGGCGCCGGAGTCCGTGAGGCGCTGCGCGACCAGGGCATCGCGGTACGCCGCGCCGACACCTTCCCGGGCCTCGGCCCGGACTGGGTGCGGATCGCGGTACGCCCCGAGGGCCTGACCGACCAGCTCCTGGCCGCGCTGCGCCGGACCCGGGAAGCCTCGTGAGCCCGCGGGCGATCGGGCTCCTGGCCGGCTTCGCGCTGGACCGCCTGCTCGGGGACCCGCGGCGATACCACCCGGTCGCCGGCTTCGGCACGGTCGCGATGAAGGTGGAGCAGGCCTGGTACGCGGACGACCGGGCCCGAGGCGTCCTCCACACCGCGACGCTGGTCGGCGGAGCGGTGGTCCTCGGTGCTGCCGCGGAGCGCCTCGCCCCAGGGCGAACAGGGAAGACGCTGGTGACCGCGGCCGCGACTTGGGGGGTCCTCGGGGGCCGCTCGCTGGAGCGGGAGGCGCTGGCCGTCCACGCCCATCTCGACCGCGACGACCTTCCGGCCGCGCGGCAGCGGCTGACCCACCTCGTCGGCCGCGACACCGACGAGCTCGATGCCTCCGAGGTCTCCCGGGCCGTGGTCGAGAGCGTCGCCGAGAACACCTCCGACGCGGTGGTCGCGCCGCTGGTGTGGGGCGCGATCGCGGGCGTACCCGGCCTGCTCGGCTACCGCGCCGCCAACACCCTGGACGCGATGGTCGGGCACCACAACGCTCGCTACGAGCACTTCGGCTGGGCCAGCGCCCGCCTCGACGACCTGCTCAACCTGCCCGGCTCCCGCCTCTCCGGCCTGCTCACGCTGGCCGCCGCACCGACGCGGGCCCGGCAGGCGTGGGAGGCCTGGCGCCGCGACGCCGCTCGCCACCCGAGCCCGAACGCCGGCGTCGTCGAGGCATCCTTCGCGGGCGCCCTCGACATCCGCCTCGGCGGCACGAACCGCTACTACGGCAACCGGGTCGAGCACCGCGCGGTGATGGGCGACGGCCGCGACGCGACCCCTGCCGACGTCGTCAGCGCCACCACGCTGGCCCGCAGGGTCGGCATCGGCGCGGCCCTGGTCGCGGCGGCGTACGCGGTGGTCGTTCAGCGCTCCTGACGGAAGGCCCGGGCCAGGACCGCGGGCGGTGCCTCAGCGATGCCCGGTCCGCCGGCGCGGGTCCACTGGGCCAGCGCGTCGGCGACCCTCGCCGAGCCGGCCCGGGCGACCCAGACCGGCCGCGCGCCGCGCCGCCGCCCCTCGGGTGAGGGGCCGACCACCACGACGTCGGCCCGCTCGCAGGGGCCGAGGCAGTCGGCGACACGTACCGTCGCCGACTCCCCGGCCGCCGCGTTCAGCGTCGTGAGCACGGCCGCATGGTCCACCCCGGGCGACTTCCGCTCCGTCCCGCAGCAGCATCCGCGGCAGACCGTCAGCGTCGGCCGCCCGGCCGCGTCCCTCATCCCGGCCGCCTTCGGCGGCGGGTCTTCGTCGCTCGCCGCAAGTACACGAGCAAGCTCGGCACTTGGACTCACTCCTCAGCCCTCGCAGGCCGCGCAGTCAGGGCCGTTCTCGATGGCGCAGACCTCGGCGTCGCTCCAGTCGTCCCAGGTCAGGTCGTCGATGGCGTCGGTGGTGGTCGGGGTCTCGTTCATGGTCATGCCTCTCGGTCGAAGGTCGAAGGGATCAGTTGGTGCGGGTCTGCTTGCTGGCCTGGATGCCGGCCCGCGAGCGCAGGTAGTACAGGCTCTTGATGTTCGGGTCGAGCAGGGCCAGCTTGTGGATCTTGCTGATGTACTGCGGGGTCGCGTCGGCCTGGAAGAAGAGGTTGAGCGACTGGGCCTGGTCGATGTAGACCTGCCGGTCCGACGCGCGGGCGAGCAGGATCTCCTGGTCGATCTCGTAGCCGGTCTTGAAGACGTCCTTCTCGTGCTCGTCGAGCCAGTCGACGTGCTGGACCGAGCCGCCGTGGTCGACGATGTCGTCGATGTGCGCCTGGTCGTAGACGCCGCGCTCCTCCATGACCTCGACGAGGTTCTGGTTGGCCCGCGGCATCTCGCCGGCCGAGGTGGTCTGGTTCCAGACGTTGGCGACGTACGGCTCGATGCCCTGGCTGGTGCCGCCGACGATCACCGCGGTGCTCATCGTCGGGGCGATCGCCATCAGGTGGGAGTTGCGCCGCCCGACGCACCACTCTGGGATGCCCGCGACCGAGCCCATCCACCGCGACGCGGCGTCGGCGTGCGACGAGATCCGCTCGAAGATGTCCTTGTTGAGTGCCGCCGCCTTGTCCGACTCGAACGGCACCCGCTGCTTCTGCAGGTAGTCGTGGTAGCCCATCACGCCCAGGCCCAGGCTGCGGGCCTTCTCGGTGTAGCGCACCGCCCGCTCCAGGCCGCGGATCGTGCGGGCCTTGCGCAGGAACGCCTCGGCGACCGCGTCGAGGAAGACGGTGGCGACGTACGCCGTGTCCTGGTCTTTCCACTCGTCATAGGTCGAGAGGTTCAGCGAGGAGAGCACGCAGGTGTAGGAGTGGTCCTCGTCGCTGAAGAGGGTGATCTCCGAGCACAGGTTGGAGGCCTTGTTGGCCAGCCCGTTGGCCTTGTAGGACTCGGTCTGCGCGGCGTTGACCGTGTCGACCTTCCAGATGTAGCCCTTGCCCAGCACGACCCGGATCTTCAGCACCCGCTGATAGCGCTCCAGGGCGTCCTTGTCGCCGGCCAGCATCCGGTCGATGAACGCCTGGCTGAAGATCCAGCCGATGTTCTTGTTGGCGGGCTCGCGGAAGATCAGGTCGGCGAGCTCGAAGAAGTCCGGGTGGTCCACCGGCAGGTAGCCCGCCCAGGAGCCGCGGCGGGTGGCGCCCTGGCTGATCTGGTTGGTCATCTCCACGAAGTTGCAGAAGACCGGGACCACGCCGTTGGCCTTGCCGTTGTCGCTGAACTTCGCGCCACGGGGCCGGACGTCGCCGAGGTACGCCGAGGTCCCGAACCCGTTCTGGGAGAGGATCGCCGCCTCCTTGAGGGTCTCGTAGAAGCCCCAGACCGAGTCCTCGACGTACGACCCCTCGCACGAGACCGGCAGACCCCGGTCGGTGCCGAGGTTGGACAGCACCGGCGTCGACGGGGAGAGCCAGCCGTTCCAGATGGCCTCGAAGAACCGCTCCGTCCAGGAGACGCCGTCCTCGCGGGGGTACATCTCGTCGGCGAGGTCGCCGGCGGTGCTGGCGATGGTCTCGTAGCGCTCCCGGACGCTCTGCTCGGCGACGGTGTACTTGGCCTTGAACATGGCGTAGCCCGCCGTGGTCATGAAGGCGGGCACGATGCCCTCGGCCTGCAGGGCCTTGCGCTCGGCAGAGAGCGCCTCCCAGTTGCTGTTGCTCATTAGAAGCTGAACTCCGTCTCGCCGATGTTGCGGTTGTATTCGTTGCCGGTGACCTGGAAGAAGTCGTGGAACTGGGTGCCGTTGATGCCGCTGTAGAACCACTCGGCGATCGGGTTGACCTCGACGTTGAACAGCGGCTCCATCCGCATGTTCTCCAGGGTCATGTCGATGCGGGACCTCACGAAGGTCTCCAGGTCGGCCTGATCGATGCCGGCGATCGGCCCGTGGTCGAAGAGCATCTCCACGATCCGGGCCTCGTGGGCGTAGAGGTGCTCGGCGACGCCGCGGACCCGGGCGAAGAGCTCGTCGCGTTCGGCCTCGAACTTGTCGGCCGGGACGGTGGCGGCGTACTCCTCGAGGGTGGTGTTGAACAGCCAGGCGCCGCCGGTGGCGTGCAGGTTCTCGTCGCGGGCGGAGAAGTTGATGCCGCTGATCACGTTCTGCAGCAGGTTCTTCCCACCGGACTGGAAGTGCTTGAGGAAGGCGAAGTTGGAGTAGAGGACGCAGTTCTCCATCAGCGTGAAGACGCTCAGCGCGTAGAGCAGGTCCTCGTCGGCGATCGCGTCCCACACGAACTGGATCCGCTCGGCCAGCACCGGGTCGTTCTTGTAGGAGTCGTAGAACTCCTCGGTGTCGATCATCAGGACCTTGTTGAGCTTCGCGTAGAACGGCGCGTGCATGTTCAGCTCGGCGAACGAGAAGGCGTTGGCCATCATCTGGACCTCCGGACGCGGGAACGCGTGGAAGATCCGGTCGCCCCACACCTCGCCGCCGAGGATCAGCTCGTAGATGGTGAACAGCTTCAGCGTGGTCTTGACCGCGGCCTGCTCGGCGTCGGTCATGTTGACCAGGAAGTCCTGCTTGTCGTTCTCGACCGGGATCTCCTCGGCGGTCCAGAAGATGCTCCGCTGCTTCTTGGCCAGGTCCTCGGCCATCGGGTAGTCGAAGACGTACGCCGACTTCTCGGTGCGGATCGGTAGACCCTCGGTGTCGATCATGTCCGTGCCCTTCTCACGCGGGCCCCCGGCCCGCTGGATGTCTCGTGCATCCGTGCCGGGGCAGGGAGGACGGCGGCAGCGCGCCGGGCGGACCCGGTCACGTGGTGCTCGCTCGATCCCCTGACCTTCCCTCGAGGTCGCGGACCCCACCATGAGGTGGGCACTGGCAGGTCTTCGGACTCGTGGGCGTGATCGTGCTCGGTCCTAGTGGCCGTCGCTTCCCAGGAGCCGGCTTGCTCCCAGTGCTTCGTGACGGCGGTCGTTCCCACTCACCGCTGCGGGGCAGTCCCGGGCTCACACCGGGTTCCCTCTTGCCTCTCCCGCCCCGTCGCCGAGGAGGAAGAACCAGCTGCGAGGACCACTATATGCGGGAATTACACCAATGCAACTTCCTAGATCTTGTGTCTGATCGTGTCGCCGGCAACGCCGCGTACGCGGTCTGGAGCACCGTGCTAGCGTGTCGCCCGAGTCGAACGCATCCTGATGGATGCCAGGGAACTCCGGTGTGAATCCGGGACTGGCGCGCAGCGGTGAGGGCGACGGCGACGCTAGGCGCCACTGGGACGTGAGTTCCTGGGAAGGCAGCGTCGCCGGTTGAACCCGAGTCCGAAAACCTGTCGACTCAGATGTACGTCAACGGGCCTCGCGATCAGGCTCCAGGAGACCTGAGAGGCCGACAGCCGTGCAAGCGTCCTGCCGCGATGCGCACCACCCGCACGCCGGAGGGCCGTCGTGAAACGCGCCGCCGGCGCGAACCGCAGAGTGCCCTTCGTACCGCTGGTCCTCGGCCTGCTGATCGCCTCGGTCCTCAGCGTCGTGGTCTCCCTCGCCTTCGGCTCTGAGCGGATCCCGGTCACCGACGTCGTCGCGGCGGTCCGGGACCGGCTCCAGGGTGCTGCGCCGGGGCAGTGGGACGTGATCGTGTGGGAGCTTCGTCTTCCCCGGGCGCTGATGGCGCTGGTCGTGGGCGCGGGCCTCGCGGTGTCCGGGGCCGGGATGCAGACCCTGGTCCGCAACCCGCTCGCCGACCCGTTCCTCCTCGGGATCAGCTCCGGCGCCTCGGTGGGGGCGACGGCGGCGATCACCACCGGGGCGCTGGCCGGCTTCGGCATCTACGCAGTCTCCACCGGAGCCCTGCTCGGGGCGATCGGCGCGGCGCTGCTGGTCTGGCTCGTGGCGACCGCACAGGGCGGGCTCACCCCGATCCGGCTGGTGCTCTCCGGGGTCGTGCTCTCCTCGGGGCTCTCCGCGATCGCCTCGTTCCTGGTCTTCATGAGCGATGACCCTCGCGCCGCCAACTCGGTGATGTTCTGGATGCTCGGCAGCGTCGGCGGCGCCAGCTGGGAGAAGCTGTGGCTGCCCGCGGCCCTCAGCCTCGTCCTGTGCCTGGCGATGCTGGCGCTGCATCGCTGGCTGGACGCGCTCGCCGCCGGCCCGGAGACCGCCGCCGCCCTCGGCGTGAACGTCGCGGCCCTGCGTACGGCTCTGTTCGTCGGGTTGGCGGTCCTGGTCGGGGTCCTGGTCGCGGTCAGCGGCGGGATCGGGTTCGTCGGGCTGATCGTGCCGCACGCGGCCCGGCTGCTCGTGGGCGCGCGGCACCGGGTCGTCCTCCCGGTCGCGGCACTGGGCGGTGGGCTGTTCCTGCTGTGGGTCGACGTCCTGGCGCGACTGGTGGCGCGACCGCAGGAGATCCCGCTGGGCGTGGTCACCGGTGTCGTCGGGGCGCCGCTGTTCCTCCTGCTGCTGGGTCGCGGCAGGTATCGGTTCGGAGGTGGGGGATGAGCGGTCAGGAGGTCGGCCCGGTGCTGCGGCTACGCGGGGTCGGCGCGCGACTGGGCGAGCGCGAGGTGCTTCGCGACATCGACCTCGACGTGCCCGCGGGCACCAGTCTCGGGATCGTCGGGGTGAACGGAGTCGGGAAGTCGACGCTGCTGCGCATCCTCGCCGGAGTGCTGCGGCCGAGCGCAGGCCACACCTACCTCGCCGACACCTCCGGCGTCCTCCGCGAGACCGGTCAGATCAACTCGCGCGAGCGCGCCCGCCTGCTGGCGTACGTCCCTCAGGAAGAGGTCGCCTCGACCGAGCTGCTCGTCGGCGAGATGGTCGCACTCGGCCGGGTGCCGCGCACCCGGCCATGGTCTCGAGGCGGAACGCAGGAGCGCGAGATCGTCCGCGCGGCGCTCGATGCGGTCGGGCTGGCCGATCGGATCGACGACCCGTGCGACCGTCTCTCCGGCGGCGAGCGGCGCCGGGCGGTGATGGCTCGCGGACTCGCCCAGGAGTGCCCGGTGATGCTACTGGACGAGCCCACCAACCATCTCGACGTCGCCTGGCAGCTGCGGCTGCTGGAGACCGTCGCCGACCGGGCCGAGACCCTGGTCGCGACGATCCACGACCTCGACCTGGCACTCCGCTCCTTCGACCGGCTGGCGGTTCTCGGCAGGCCTCGGGACAGCGACCCCGACACCGGCCCGGCGACCGTCGTGGCGCATGGTCCGCCCGCCGAGGTCCTCGACGCCATCAGCGTCGACCTCCACTTCGGCGTCGGCTCCGTCCAGGTGTCTCATCCACACCTCGCCCAGCACCACCTGCTCATCCATCCCCGGAAGGACCACTCGGCATGACCTCACGCCTTGCCTGCCTCGCTGCGCTCGCGCTCGGCTCCGCGCTCCTCACCGCCTGCGGCGCCGAGGCGACCGGCTCAAGTGCTGTAGGTGACTCCGCGATCACCGTCGAGAACTGTGGCGAGAAGGTGACGGTCGACGAACCGGTCACCGAGCTCTATGCGTACGACGGCGGGATCATCTCGATCGCGCTCGCCGCGGGCGCGCGTGACGAGCTCGTCGCCGTCACCGGGCTGGCGCGCGACAAGCAGCTGCTCGAGCTCGCCTACCCGCAGGACCGTGTCGACGAGCTCCGGGTGGTCGGCGATGACCAGCCGACCCTGGAGACCGTGCTGGCGGTCAAGCCGCAGATGATGTTCGCGGGCTGGGGCTACGGGTTCAGCGAGTCGCGCAACCTGCTGCCCGAGACGCTGCACGAGCAGGACATCGACACCTACCTGCTCAGCGAGACCTGCCGGCAGGAGGACGGCGACCGCGGCACCATGGCGGCCTGGACGGCGCTGCGTACGGACCTGCTCAACATCGGCGAGCTGACCGGGCACGCGGAGACCGCGAATAAGGTCGTGGCCGACATCGAGGAGCGTCGCGAGGCCCTGGAGAGCGCGCCGAAGCCGGAGGAGGCGCCGACCGCGTTCCTCTTCGACTCCGGAAGCGACGCGATCTTCACCTCGGGCTCCTTCGGTGGGCCGCAGGCGATCTTCGACACCGCCGGGGTGACCAATGCGACCGCCGACGTCGAGGACACCTGGACCGAGGTCGGCTGGGAGCGCTTCGCCGCCGCCAAGCCCGACATCATCTACTTCGTGGACTACCCCGGACAGTCGTACGAGGAGAAGGTCAAGATCCTCGAGGCCAACCCCGCCTCCCGCGACCTGCCCGCGGTCAAGGAGAAGCGGTTCGTGAACCTGCCGTACGCGATGTGGGTCTCCGGACCGCTCAACATCGACGCCGCCGAGTGGGTGCGCCGGTCCCTGGAGCACTTCGGTCTCGCGCCCGATTCCGGGATCGATCCGACGCTCGACATCACCGATCTCACCAACCTCGACGGCAACGAGTGGCTCCGCTGAGATCCCGCTATAGTGCAACGCAACGGACATGAGGAAGCCGGTGTAACTCCGGCACAGTCGCGCTACTGTGACACCGCCTCGCGGCGGTGGAGTCAGACCCGAGTGTCCGTCCAACCCCAACGAACAGGGACGCAGGTATCCCTGAGGAGGACATATGTCGCAGCACGCTGTGGCGCCCGTCGCCGGCGCCGATCTGCCCACCATCCCGCTTCGTGAGCTGGCCCCCTGGGCGCTCTTCTTCGGTCTGCTCGGTCTCCTGGTGCTCTTCTTCATCAGCGCCGACCAGGGCGCCGTCTCGATCCCGTCCGGCACCCTGATCCACGAGTGGGTCCACGACGGTCGTCACCTGCTCGGCTACCCCTGCCACTGATGAGCCCGCGTGCATTTCTCGTACGCGGCCTGCTAGCTGGACTCCTCGCCGGCGTCGTCACCTTCCTGGTGGCGTACGCCGTCGGTGAGCCGCAGGTCGGTGCTGCCATCGCGCTGGAAGAGTCGGCCGGTGCCGACGGGCATGCGCACTCGCATGCCGCCGAAGGCGGCGAGGGTGGTGAGGAGGCCGCCGAGGTCTCCCGCACCAACCAGAGCACCTGGGGCCTGCTCACCGGCACCCTGGCTGTCGGCGTCGCGCTCGGGGGCATCCTCGGGCTGGTCGCCGCATTCGCTCTCGGGCGGATCGGGCGGCTCACGCCGGGACAGTCGACGGCGCTCGTCACCCTGATCGGGTTCGTCGCGGTCACGCTGGTGCCCTTCCTCAAGTACCCAGCGACCCCACCGGCGGTCGGCAGCGGCGACACCATCGGCGTCCGCACCGCGGTCTACTTCGCCTTCCAGGCCCTCTCGGTCGTGGCGGCCGTGGTCGTGACGTACGCCGGCGTGCGGCTGCGCGGGCGGTTCGGCACCTATCTCGCCGTGGTCGGCGCGATCGCGGCCTACCTGGTCGTGATGGTCGTCGCCGGAGAGCTGTTCACGACGGTCAACGAGGTCGGGGACTTCCCTGCCGACACGCTGTGGTTCTTCCGCCGGGCCTCGCTGATCACGCTCGCCACCATGTGGGGCGTGATCGGAGTGGCGCTGACCGGCCTGGTGATCAGGCTGCACGCGGCGGAGCGCGCCGTCGCGGAGCGAAAGGCCCTTGCCGCGAGCCTGTGACCGGCCCACGAGAAGGTTCAGCAGCGGGGGAGGCGGTAGGCCTCCACGGGGCGGCCGCCGGCCAGGTGATCACGCACGATCACCCGGGCGGCGGCCGCTTCCACGTTGCCGTACCAGACATCGTCGGGCTGGACGCTGAGCACCGGCGCCTGGTTGCACGGGAACTGGCACCCGGTGTGGGTGATCAACAGGTCGTCGTCCCCGAGACCTGCCTCCATCGCGCCCAGGATCACGGCCCTGGCGGTCTCCTCCGAGCCCTTCGCGGTGCAGCGCGGGCCGCGGCAGATCAGGACCTGGCGTACGTGTTCGGGGACTCGCTCCCAGGCGGGCGAGGTCAGCCCGGGCTCGGTGCCGGTGACCGGTCGGGTCTCGACGAACGCGTCGGCGAGCTCGTCGCGCGTGGTCGCCAGACGGGTCGCGACCTGGATCTCGGGGCGGTGGCCGGCCCGCTCACGCCACCAGTGGGCCGCGATCCGGCGCAGCCAGGAGTGGCCGGGGGCGAGCGGGCCGAGGCTGACCCCGGCCAGCGTGATCGTCCCGGTGCCGGAGTCGGCGATCCGGGTCAGCTCGGCGGAGAGCGACGGACCGCCCATCTGCAGGAACGCGAGGCTCGCGCCGAGCTCGTCGGCCCAGGCGAGCAGGTCCTGGCGCCGGTCGACGTCGGTCACCGACATACCGACGAGGACGCGGACGCTCACCGGAGCCCCTTGACCCAGGCGATCGCGTCGGCGACATCGTTGACCGTCTGGACCTCGCCAGATCCGCCGGGTCGGCGGACGACGACCACCTTCACGCCCAGCTCGGCCGCCGCGTCCATCTTCGGCCTGGTGTAGGTGCCGCCGGAGTCCTTGGTGATGAGGACGTCGGTGCGGTGCTCTCGCATCAGCTCTCGCTCGCCCTCGAGGTGGTAGGGCCCCCGGCTGGTCAGCAGCGTCCACGGCTCAGGCAGGTCGAGGTCGGGCCGGTCGACCACGCGGGCGAGCGCGGCGTGCCCGCCCAGTGCAGGTACGAAGCGCCCGAGCTCTTGGCGGCCGACCGTGATGAACGGTCGATCGCCGAGGCCGGCAGCGAGATCCGCGGCCTGGTCGTGACTGTCGGCGTAGACCCAGGACGGGTCAGGCGTCCAGCCCGGCCGCTCCAGCCGGAGCAGCGGATGGCCGGTCAGCTCGCAGGCCGCGGCCGCGTTGGCCGACATTCCGCGAGCGAAGGGATGGGTCGCGTCCACAACTGCATCGAACTCCGCCAGAGCCGCCTGCAGCCCCTCGACCCCGCCGAACCCACCGATCCGCACCGCGCCAACCGGCAGTCGCGGACGTGCCACCCGGCCGGCCAGCGAGGAGGTGACGTCGACACCCTCGTCCAGCAGCCGCGCCGCCAGGCCCCGCGCCTCCCCGGTCCCGCCCAGGATCAGAAGTTTCATCGTTCGACTCTCCCGCTGGCCGAGCCGCTGCCCTCACCGGTCGAGCCGTCTCCCTCGCTGGTCGAGCCGCCGGAGCCGCTAGGCGGAGGCGTGTCGAGACCAACACGGTTTGCTGCGCGCGAGGGGACTGTGTTGGTCTCGACACGACGTCGCTCGTCCCTCACGACGTCGGCTCGACCAGCGGAGTCAGCGAGGGCGAGGTCGAGCAACGCGTCGATGTCGAGGTGCTCCTCGACGAGGTCGCCGATCAGGTCCAGGCGGCGTTCGCGGGCGGCCGGGAAGGAGACGGTGGACGGCTCGCGGCCCAGCGTCGCGGCGAGGAACGCGCCGCGCAGCGCGTCGCCCTCCAGGCTGCCGTGCCACATCGTCCCGAAGACCTGCCCCGAACGAGCGCCGCCGAGGAACTCCGAAACCCCGTCGCCGCGGGTGATCCGGCCGTGGTGGATCTCGTAGCCGCTCGCCTCGACCCCGAGCGCCGACCCGGTGGGCAGGCGGAGGTTCTTGGCAGGGGTGAAGTCGGTGCGTACGTCGAGCAGGCCCAGCCCCTCGACCTCAGCGACCGACCCCTCGACGCCGTCGGGATCCGCGATCACACCGCCGAGCATCTGGAAGCCGCCGCAGATCCCGAGGAGCGGGCGGCCGCGGCGTACGTGCTCGGTCAGGGCTGCGTCGAGGCCGCGCGAGCGCAGCCAAGCGAGGTCGCTGATCGTGGACCGGGTGCCGGGCAGGACGACCAGGTCGGCATCGGCGACGTCGGCCGGTGAGGAGGCGAAGACGACGTCGAGGTCCGGCTCCAGCCCGAGCGCGTCGACGTCGGTGAAGTTGGAGATGCGGGGGAGGCGTACGACCGCGACCTTGCGGGTGGCGCCGGCTGCCGAACGGCGTCCGTCGAGGTCGAGCGCGTCCTCGGAGTCGAGCCACAGCGACGGCTCCCACGGCAGCACCCCGAAGACCGGGCGCTGGGTGAGCGACTCCAGCGAGTCGAGTCCGGGCTTGAGCAGCCCGGCGTCGCCACGGAACTTGTTGACCACAAAACCGCTGATCAGAGCCTGGTCCTCGGGCTCGAGGAGGGCCAGGGTGCCGTACATCGCCGCGAACACCCCGCCCCGGTCGATGTCGCCGACGACCACGGTCGGCAGCCCGGCATGCCGCGCCAGCCCCATGTTGACGTAGTCCCCGGCCCGCAGGTTGATCTCGGCCGGGCTCCCCGCGCCCTCAGCGACGATGACCTCGAAGCGCGAGGCCAGATCGTCGTACGCAGCATGGGCCGCGGTCGCCAGATGCCGGCGCCCCGCCTCCCAGTCGTGCGAGGACACCTCGCCCGCGGGATGCCCCATCAGGACCACGTGGCTGCGGCGGTCGGAGCCGGGCTTGAGCAGCACCGGGTTCATCGACGGCTCTGGGGTGACTCGAGCCGCCAGCGCCTGCACCCACTGCGCCCGGCCGATCTCGGCGGTCGTCCCGTCGGGCGCCTGGCAGACCATCGAGTTGTTGGACATGTTCTGGGCCTTGTAGGGCGCGACCTTGACGCCGCGACGGGCGAACGCCCGGCACAGCCCGGTCGTCACGACCGACTTGCCGGCGTCCGAGGTGGTGCCGGCGACCAGCAGCCCGCTCATCGGCGGGGTGCTCGCAGGAGGTAGATGTCCATCACCCAGCCGGACTTCTCACGCAGCCGGGTCCGAGCCTCCTCGATCGCGGGGACGACCTCGCCGACCGTGCCGGCGACGAGCTCCTCCTCACGCGTGCCGAGGTTGCCGCCCCACCAGATCCGCCAGTCCTCGAGCCCGGGAAGGTCGACGACTCGGTTGAGCATCACCACGAGGTTGTCGTGCCCGGCCTCGACGGCGTCGAGCACGGCGCGGCCGGTGGTGACGTAGAGCGGACGCCCGACGTCATGGAGCACGAGCCGGTGCCGGGCGGCGAGCAGCTGCACCGAGGAGATCCCGGGGATGACGTCGACCTCGACGTCGAGCTGCTCGGCGATCTGGTCGACGACCCGAATCGTGGAGTCGTAGAAGGCAGGGTCGCCCCAGACCAGGAAGCCGACGTCGCCGGGGTGCTCGGCCAGCACGGCGAGATACCGCTCGACCCGGGCCCGGTGCCAGGCGGCAACCGCCGCCCGGTACTCCGCGTCGGTCCCGGTGAACTCCTCACGCCGCTCACGGGGCGCGTCGGCGACCTTGACCACCCGGGCGGGCTGATCGAGATGGCGGTCGAGCAGTTCCTCGCGGGCCCGCACCAGCGGGTCGGGCATGCCCTGCTTGACCGTGCCCGACTTGTCGGTGACCAGGAAGAAGTCGACCGACCGCATCGCGGCCACGGCCTCGAGGGTGACCTGGTCGGGGTCACCGGGGCCGACGCCGATGATCTTGATCTGACGCGTCACTCTTCCTCCAGGTCACCTTCGATGTCGAGGTAGATCTCCTGCATCTGCGCGACGAGCTCGGGGTCGGGCTCCTCCCACAGGCCGCGCTCGGCCGCCTCGTGCAGCCGCTCGACGATGCCGCGCAGCGCCCACGGGTTCGAGGATCGCATGAACTCCTGGTTGGTCTCGTCCAGGACGTACTCGCGGGCGAGCTTCTCGTACATCCAGTCCTGCACCACACCGGCGGTCGCGTCGAAGCCGAAGAGGTAGTCGACGGTCGCGGCCAGCTCGAACGCGCCCTTGTAGCCGTGGCGCTGCATCGCCGAGATCCAGCGCGGGTTGACCACCCGGGCCCGGAAGACGCGGTTGGTCTCCTCCTGCAGCGTGCGGGTCTTGATGGCGTCGGGGGAGGTGGAGTCGCCGACGTACGCCTTCGGCTCGCTGCCGGTCAGCGCGCGGACGGTCGCGACCATGCCGCCGTGGTACTGGAAGTAGTCGTCGGAGTCGGCGATGTCGTGCTCGGCGGAGTCGACGTTCTTGGCGGCGACCTTGATCCGGCGGTAGTTGGCGCGCATGTCGTCGGCCGCCGGGGCGCCGTCGAGGTCGCGGCCGTAGGCGAAGCCGCCCCACGCCGCATAGACGTCGGCGAGGTCCTGGTCGGAGCGCCAGTTGCCGGCCTCGATGACCTGCAGGATCCCGGCGCCGTACGAACCGGGCTTGGAGCCGAAGATCCGGGACGTCGCGCGGCGCTGGTCGCCGTGATCGGCGAGGTCCTCGAGGGTGTGCGCGCGGACGAAGTTGTCCTCGGCCGGCTCGTCGAGGTCGGCCACCATCCGGACCGCGTCGTCGAGCATCGAGACGACGTGCGGGAACGCGTCGCGGAAGAACCCGGAGATGCGTACGGTCACGTCGATCCGGGGCCTGCCGAGCTCGGCGAGCGGGATGACGTCGAGGTGCGTGATCCGGCGGGAGGCCTCGTCCCACTCGGGGCGCACCCCGAGCAGCGCGAGCACCTCGGCGACATCGTCGCCGGACGTACGCATCGCGGAGGTGCCCCACACGGACAGCCCGACGCTTGTGGGGTAGTCGCCCGTCTCGTCCAGGTAGCGCTGCAGCAGCGAGTCAGCCATCGCCTGCCCGGTCTGCCACGCCAGCCGCGACGGCACCGCGCGCGGGTCGACGGTGTAGAAGTTGCGCCCGGTCGGGAGTACGTTGACGAGCCCTCGCAGCGGCGAGCCCGACGGCCCCGCGGGGACGAAGCCACCGTCCAGCGCGTGCAGGACGGCGGACAGCTCGTCGGTCGTCCCGTTCAACCGCGGCACCACCTGCTCGGCGGCGAAGACGAGCACCTGCCGCACGGCCGGGTCGTCGTGGAGCGTCTCGGCGACCGCCGGGTCCCAGCCGGCTGCGTCCATGCGCTGCACCAGATCCTTCGCCTGGGCCTCGATCTCGTCGACCGCCCGGGTGTCGGCGCCCTCCTTGAGACCGAGCGCAGCCCGTAGCCCGGGCACGGCACCGCCGACGCCGCCCCACACCTGCGCGGCGCGCAGGATCGAGAGCACCAGGTTGACCCGCGCCTCGCCCTCGGGCGCGGCACCCAGGATGTGCAGACCGTCGCGGATCTGGGCGTCCTTGATCTCGCAGAGCCAGCCGTCGATGTGGAGCATGAAGTCGTCGAAGTCGTCGTCCTCGGGCCGCTCCTCCATGCCGAGGTCGCGGTGGAGCTCGGCGGCCTTCATCAGCTGCCAGATCTCGCCGCGGATGGCGGGCAGCTTGGCCGGGTCCATGGAGGAGATCCGGTCGTACTCCTCCATCAGCCCTTCCAGCCGCGCGATGTCGCCGTAGGACTCCGCACGCGCCATCGGCGGCACCAGGTGGTCGATGATCGTGGCGTGCGCACGGCGCTTCGCCTGGGCACCCTCGCCCGGGTCGTTGACCAGGAACGGGTAGATCAGCGGCATGTTGCCAATGGCCGCGTCCGGGCCGCAGGACGCCGAGAGCGCGGCGTTCTTGCCGGGCAGCCACTCCATCGAGCCGTGCTTGCCGAGATGGACGACGGCGTCGGCGCGGAAGCCGTTCTCGAGCCAGCGGTAGGCACCGAGGTAGTGGTGCGACGGTGGCAGGTCCGGGTCGTGGTAGATCGCGACCGGGTTCTCCCCGAACCCGCGCGGCGGCTGGATCAGGATGACGATGTTGCCGGCCTGGAGCGTGGCCAGCACGAGCTCGTTGTTGTCGTTGACGAAGAGCTTGCCCGGCGTCGGTCCCCAGGTCTCGACCATCTGTTCGCGCAGGTCAGCGGGGAGATCCGTGGTCCACTTGTCGTAGTCGGCCTTGGAGATGCGGACGTGGGCGTCGGTGAGCTGGGCGTTGGTCAGCCACTCCTCGTCCTGGCCGCCGGCGGCGATCAGGGCGTGGATCAGCGCGTCACCGGCGGCGGTGTCGCCCTCCTCGGCGGCGACGGAGTCGAGGATGCGTACGACCTCGTTGTCCTGCCCCAGGTCATAGCCCTCCTCGCGGAGCCGGCGCAGCATCCGGATCGCGGAGACCGGGGTGTCCAGGCCGACCGCGTTGCCGATCCGGGAGTGCTTGGTCGGGTAGGCGGAGAGCACCAGCGCGAGGCGCTTGTCCGGGTTGGCCGTGTGCCGCAGGCGCGCGTGGTTGACCGCGATCCGGGCGACCCGCGCGGTGCGCTCGGGGTCGGCGACGTAGTGGGGGAGACCCTGCTCGTCGAGCTCCTTGAAGGAGAACGGGGCGGTGATGATCCGCCCGTCGAACTCGGGGATCGCGATCTGGTTGGCCGAGTCGAGCGGCGTGACGCCGTCGTCGGAGGCCTCCCACTCCGCGCGCGAGCTGGTCAGGCACAGTCCCTGGAGCACCGGGATGTCGAGCGCCGCCATCCGCTCCACGTCCCAGGCCTCGTCCTCGCCGCCGGCGCTGGCCGAGGCGGGCACCGAGCCGCCGGCCGCGAGCACGGTCACGATCAGTGCGTCGAGGGTGCCGAGCGCCTCGTAGAGATCGTCGGGGGCCGAGCGCAGCGAGCCCGCGAAGACGGGTACGCCGGTGGCCGCACCGGTCGCGTCGATGGCATCGGCCAGCGCGTGGGCGAACGCGGTGTTCCCGCTGGTCTCGTGGGCGCGGTAGTAGAGCACCCCGATGCGAGGACGAGTCGCGTCGGCCGGCGCGGGTCGCTCCGCGAAACCCCAGGCGGGGACGGTCGCGGGCGGCTCGAACCCGAAGCCGGTCAGCAGGACCGTGTCGGAGAGGAACGCGTGCAGTTGGGCGAGGTTGCCCGGCCCACCCTCGGCGAGATAGCGGTGCGCCTCGGCGGCGACACCCATCGGGACGGTGGAGTGCTCCATCAGCTCGGCGCTCGGCTGCTGCTCGCCGCCGAGGACGACGACCGGGGTGCCGCGCTCCTTGACGGCGCTCAGGCCGTCCCACAGATCGTTGGGCGAGCCGAGGAGCCGGAAGACGACCAGGTCGGCATCGGCCACGACCTGCTCGAGATCGGTCGCTCGCGACGGGTTCGCCCAGGCGTAGTCGGCGCCGCTGGCACGGGCCGAGAGCAGGTCGGTGTCCGAGGTGGACAGAAGGGCGATGCGTACGCGTGCAGAGTCGGCCATGCCGAGTTCCTCCTAGGGGTTCTCGCCCCGTCGATCGGTCGGATAGCCCGCGGCCAGTGTCTGGCTGTGTCCGTGCCCAGATGCTGTACGGACGTCACAGTGGCGGAACCGCCCCGGACTTGCACCGGGTTCCTGCGCCACGAGCGTGCTCGCAGCCTACCCCGCGCGCCGCTCGAGCCAGGTCTCGCGGGTGATCTCGTACTCGACCTCTCCATCGGCGTGACCGGCGAGCGGTTCCGCGAAGTCCTCGTGGAAGGAGCGTACGAAGGTCATCCCGACCGACACCATCGTTGCTCGGGAGGCCTCGTTGACCGCCATCGTCTGCGCGATCACCCGATCGATCCCGAGCTCCTCGAACCCGTGACGGAGCAGCTCCAGCGAGCCCTCCTTCGCGTAGCCCTTGCGCCAGTGGCGCTGCGGGAGCCGGTAGCCGAGCTCGGCGGCATCGGTGCGCGGCGGGTTGTCGGGTGGCTCGAACATGTAGAGCCCGACGGCCTCACCGGCCGAAAACCCGATCCACTTGCCCAGCGCCTCCGTCTCCTTCGCCATCCGGATCCACTTGTGCATCCGCTCCTCGGTCTCCTCCGGCGTGAGCGCGCGGGTGAACAGATGGCGGAGCACCACCGGGTCCGAGTTGAGCTCGACCAGAAACGGCAGATGCTCCTCGCTGAGCGGGACCAGCTCGAGGCGCTCGGTACGCAGACGGGCTTGCGGCATGGGCCAGACGTTAGCCAGGCCGTACGCCGCCGGCACCTGGTTTCTGGGACGGTCCGGTCAATTGACAAATCCGTTTGTCAATTGCATCCTGGATCTTGTGAGCAACGGCATCATCTACGTCGACGAGCCGGACCGAGTGGCCGCGGCGCTGTCGCCTATTCGTCGGCAGCTGCTCGGACATCTGCAGGAGCCCACGTCGGCGACCCAGCTCGCCGCCGTGCTCGAGCTGCCTCGCCAGCGGGTGAACTACCATCTGCGGGCGCTCGAGTCGGCCGGGTTGGTGGAGCTGGTCGAGGAGCGGAAGCGCCGCGGATTCGTCGAGCGGATCGTCCGTGCGAAGCCGGGTGCGTTCGTGGTCGACCCATCGGTGATGGGCCGCGGACCCGAGTCCGCTGAGAGCGCGGGGCGGATCATGGACCAGTTCGCCGCCGACCACCTTGTCGGGGTCGCCGCAGCCACCGTGCGGGATGTGGCCCGCATGCAGGTCAAGGCAGACGAGCAGGGCAAGCGCCTGCTCACGTTCACGATCGAGGCCGCCGTGCGCTTCGCCGACGCCGCCGACGTGCACAGATTCACCGAGGAGCTGACCGAAGCGCTGCGACGCACGGCAGAGGGCTTCGACAGCCCGACCGGTCGGCAGTACCGCGTCGTCATCGGTGGGCATCCCGCCCCAGCAGCGGTGACCGACCCGTCCGAACAGGAGCAGAGCGATGAATGACAACCAGAGCGGCGAGACGCCGCGGATCGAGGTCACCGCGGCGGCCTCGGCCGAGGCCGCTTGGCAGGCCCTGCGGGACCCGGGCGCCATCCGACAGTGGCACGGCTGGGACGCGGATGAGATCGAGGCCGAGATCGACTCGATCTACTTCACCGATGTCGTCGAGGAGGCCGACCGGCGCACCCTGGTCGCCAACGGCGGCGACAGGTTCGACATCCAGCCGAACGGCGACGGCGTCCAAATCACGCTGACTCGTGCGCCGTTGTCCGGCAACCCGGACTGGGACGCCTACTACGACGACGTCACCGAGGGTTGGACGTCGTTCCTGCATCAGCTTCGATTCGCGCTCGAGCGCCGCCCCGGCATGACACGACGCACGTTGTACTTCGCCGATCGCGGCACCTACTCGGGCACCGTCATCGACCGGCTCGGCCTCGACGCTGTCGCCGGCCAGCCCCGGGGCAGCCGCTACACAGCGACGATCGCCGGTGAGGACGTGGCCGGCGAGGTCTGGTTCCGCTCGGCGCACCAGCTGGGCGTGACGGTCGACGCATGGGGCGAGGGCCTGCTGGTGATCGCCGGCACGGCGCCGTCGGACGCCGACCCGGCCGGCACGTCGATGGCCATCCTCAGCACGTACGGCCTCGAGAACGCCGATTTCGGGCAGCTCGACACGAGGTGGGCCGGCTGGTGGGCCGATCACCGGGCGGGGGAGTGATCCTCCGCGGTTAGGTGGCGGAGAGCTCGATGGGCGGCGTGGTAGCCGCACATGCCGTGGACGCCGGCGCCGGGCGGGGTGGCGGCGGAGCAGAGGAACATCCCGGGGATGCCGGTGTCGTAGCCGGCGAGGGTGGGGCGGACGATGAGCTGGCGAAGAGTGTTGGCGCCGGTGGAGATGTCACCCCCGACGTAGTTGAGGTTGTACGCCGCGTAGTCGGCCGGTGTGGTGACATGCGTCGCCACGATCTGGTCGCGGAAGCCGGGGGCGAAGCGCTCGATCTGGGCCAGCACCGCGTCGGTGGCGTCGCCCTCGTAGGCATGCGGGACATGTGCGTAGGCCCAGACCGGGTTGAGGTCTCCGACCGAGCGGGACGGGTCCGCGACGTACTGCTGCCCGAGCAGTACGAAGGGACGCTCGGGCATCCGGCCCGCCGCCATCTCCCGCTCGCTGGCCGCCACGTCCGCGATCGTCCCGCCGAGATGGACGGTCCCGGCGCGGCCTACCTCCGGGTCACGCCACGGGATCGGACCGCGGACCGCCAGATCGAGCTTGTACGCCGCGGGACCGTGCTGCCAGCGCCGCATCGCCCGGCGCGGCCGCTCGGGGAGGGCGGCGCCGGCGATGTCGGCGAAGCCGCCGGGGCTGGTGTCGAACAAGGTGACATCGGAGTCCGGAAGGTCGGCGAGGTTGCGGACGGTGGTGCCGGTGACGACGGTGCCGCCCAGTTCCTCGAGCAGCTCCGCCATCGCGAGGGTGATCGCGTGGGAACCGCCCTCCGCGACCGGCCATCCGTAGCGATGTCCGCTGGCCACCAGCATGGTGCCCACGGCGGCCGTGCCGGGGCGGTCCAGCGGTTGGAACGCGTGCGCCGCGCACCCGGCGAAGAGCCCCTTCGCCGCCTCCTCGCGGAAGGCTCGCGCGAGCGCGGCGGCCGGTGGGGCGGCGCGCATCCCGAAGCCGGCCAGGCGGAACGGATGCCGGGGGAGTCGCAGCATCGGACCGAGGACGTGGTCCGAGATCGCGTCCCAGCCGCGTACGACCGGGCCGAACACCTGCCGCCAGCGCTGTCCGTCGGCGCCCAACCCCGCGGCTGTCTCATCGACTGAGCGATGCAGGAGCGCGGCCGGGCCCTCGTCGAGCGGATGGGCGAGCTCTAGCTCGGGAAAACGCCAGGTCAGGCCGTACTTCTCCAGCTCGAGGCCACCGAGGAACGGTGAGGCCAGGCCGAGCGGATGGATTGCCGAGCAGATGTCGTGGCGCAGCCCGGGCAGGGTCAGCTCGGCGGTGCGCGTGCCACCGCCGACGGTCTCCGCGGCCTCGAGGACCGTCACCTTCACGCCCTGCTGAGCGAGCACGATCGCAGCCGCCAGCCCGTTGGGGCCGGCGCCGACGACGGTCGCTGAATGCGGCTTCATGGGACCAATCCAACCAGCGGGGCCGGTCAATCGTTCAGGCTCCGTCGTTCAAGACCCGGTTGGCGACGGCGAAGGCGGTGTTCGCGGCGGGTACGCCGACGTAGATCGAGGTCTGCAGGAGCACCTCGATGATCTCCTCGCGGGTCAGCCCGTTGGTGAGCGCGGCGCGGAGGTGGAACTCGAGCTCCTCGAAGTGGCGCCCGGCGACCAAGGCGGTGAGCACGCCGATCGAGCGGTCCCGGCGGGCGAGGCCGGGGCGGGTCCAGATCGTGCCCCAGGCATAGCGCGTGATCAGGTCCTGGTAGTCGCGGTTGACGTCGGTGATCGCAGCGGTGGCCCGGTCGACGTGGGGGTCACCGAGCACCTGGCGGCGTACGTTCATCCCGGCCGCGGAGGCCGGGTCCGACGCGGTCACGTGAGAGGTGATCAGGGTGGAGACGGCGTGCGGCGCCTCGGCGGGAGCGAGGTGACCGACGGCGTCGAGGGCGACGAGCCGCCCGTTGCGCACCCCGACGGCGATCTCCTCGAGCGAGGAGGGCGGGGTCGGGGCGTCGTCGACACCAGCGACCGCCAGAACCGGAGCGGCGACCTCGGCGAGCCGGCCGCGGACGTCGTACGCCGCCAGCGCCTCGCAAACCAGCGCATAGCTCTCCGCGTCGGCGTCGCGCAGCGAGTGGAGCAGCGCGCCGCCCCGAGCGGGCTCGCGCTCGAGGAAGCCGGGGGCGAACCAGCGCTGAGTCGAGCCGGCGATCTGTGAGGCGGTGCCGGCGGCGCGTACGGTCTTCGCGCGGTCGTTCCAGCCCTCGGGCTCGCCGATCTTGGCGCCGGTGTTGGTGAGCACCGCGGCGCTCACCCGGGTGGGTGCGTCGAGCAGGAGCTGGAGGCCGACGGCCCCGCCGACCGAGTCACCGGCGTAGGCGAAGGTGCCGTGACGCTCGCCGCGGTCGGTGAGGACCCGGTCGACGCAGGCGAGCACGCCCGCGGCGAGGTCGGCCATGGAGAACGCGTCGGTGGTGGGGGCGCCGTGGCCGTGGCCCGGGAGCTCCCAGCCGATGACGTGGAAGCTCTCCGCGAGCAACTCGGCGGTGGCGGCCCAGAGCGCGGTCACCGAGGTGCCGAGGGACGGGCCGACGACCAGGAGCGGCTTGCTCGGGTCTCCGGCCAGCTCGACAGGGGTGATCCTCGGCGTCATGAAAGGTCCTTCCAGATTTCGTGGGCGCGGGCGAGCGTGGTGTCGATGAGGGCGTCGGCGGCGCCAAGATAGTCGTCGAGCCCTGCGGCGGCCTTGGTCCTGGCAAGGATCTCGCCACCGACGAACCCGGTCAGCGACCGCTGCTCGGCCAGCAGGTCCGCTCCGGCGGCTTCGGCGGTGGCGCGCATCCGGGCCGCGTCGACGCGGAGCCCGGCGAGAAGCTCGGTGGTCTGCGAGGCGGCGACGACGCTGCGGCGGGCGAGGGTCTGCAGGGTCTCCCACTCGACGTGCCAGGCGCCGTCGGGACGCTCGTCGAGGTAGGTCGCCGCGGCGGTGTGGAGCGTCGCGGCCAGCGGGGGAGCGGCCAGTGCGTGGCGGCGGACGAGGACCGAGAGCACCGGGTTGGACTTGTGCGGCATGGTCGAGGAACCGCCGCGCCCCTCACCGGCCGGCTCGGCGAGCTCGCCGATCTCGGGGCGGGTCAGCAGGGTGATGTCGGCGGCGATCCGGCCCCAGGTGTCGGCCGCGGTGACCAGCGCGTCGGCGGCCGCGTTCAGCGGGGCGCGGTTGGTGTGCCAAGGGGTTCGCGGGGTCAGTCCGAGCGTGGTCGCGGTGGTCGTGGCCGCCTCTTGGGCGGCGGCGACGGGATCGCCGAGACCGCGGAGCCGGGCCAGGCCGACGACCGCCGCCAGGGTGCCGGCCGCGCCACCGATCTGGGCGGGCAGCGACGTACGCGTCCGGCGGAGGGCCTCGGCGGCATCGCTCAGGCCGGAGAGCCAGGTCGCGGCCTTGAGCCCGAAGGTGATCGGCACCGCGTGCTGGGTCAGGGTGCGGCCGGACATCACCGTGGCGCGGTGGTCCCGGGCGAGACCGACCAGCGAAGCGGCCTGCGCGGCGAGCTCGTCCTCGACCCGGTCGAGCACATCGGCGAGGCAGAGCACGAGCGCGGTGTCGACGACGTCCTGGCTGGTCAGGCCCTTGTGGAGCCACCGGGCGGCCTCACCGTCGAGCCGGCCACGCAGCAGGTTCACGAGTCCGATGACCGGGTTGCCTCCGGCCTCCGCACCTTCGGCGAGCGCCGGGACGTCGTCCGCGGAGACCAGAGTGGCCAGCGGCGTACCTGCTTCCTCCGGGGCGATCCCAGAGGAGGCGGTCGCGGCCAGCCAGGCCTCCTCGACCCGCACCATCGCGGCGAGGTAGGCGGCCTCGGAGAAGAGATCCCCGGCGCGCTCCTCGCCTGGCCACAGCAGCGACATTCGACTCCTCAGTCGTAGGTGAGAAAGGTGGTCTCGCGGTCGCCCTGCAGGTGGATGTCGAATCGCAACCCGGTTGCGTCCGCAGTTGCCACCAGCGTCGCACGCTCGTCCTCGGACAGCGACACCAGCAGGGGGTCGCCGGCGTTGGCCGGGTGCTCGGGCAGGTAGATCCGGGTGTGCAGCTTGTCGAGCAGACCACGGGCGAAGACGGTGAGAGCGAGGAACGGCGCCGAGCCCTCCGCGGACGCACCCGGGAGCACCGTCGAGAACGTGTAGTGCCCGTTCAGGTCGGTGTCGGCGCGGCCCCAGCCGGTGAAGGTCCAGCCGTCGCGGTGCAGGGACCCTTCGGCCTGCGGGACGTTGCCCTCGGCATCGGTCTGCCAGATCTCGAGGAGCGCGTCGGGGATCGGGTTCCCGGCGCCGTCGTAGACCCGGCCGTGCAGCCGGATCGAGCCGGGGCTGCCCGGCGGGACCAGGTCGGCGTCGCCCTCGTAGGGGAGCGCATAGCCGAAGAAGGGGCCGATCGTCTGGCCTGGAGTGGGAAGTGGGGTGCTCACAGGTCGCCCTCCTCGGGCTCGGTCCAGGTGCGGCTCGGGCCGGTCAGGACGATGTCCCAGTTGTAGCCCATCGAGTATTCGGGGGTGGAGAGGTCGTGGTCGTACGTCGCCACCAGGGCGTCACGAGCCTTCTGGTCCGTGATCGACTGGTAAATCGGGTCGAGCGCGAAGAGCGGGTCGCTGGGGAAGTACATCTGCGTGATCAGCCGCTGCGTGAACGCGCGGCCGAAGAGCGAGAAGTGGATGTGCGCCGGCCGCCAGGCGTTGATGTGGTTGCCCCACGGGTAGGGGCCGGGCTTGATCGTCTGGAACCGGTAGCGCCCCTCGGCGTCGGTGATGCAGCGGCCGACGCCGGTGAAGTTGGGGTCGAGCGGCGCCGGGTGCTGCTCGCGCTTGTGGATGTAGCGGCCCGCGGAGTTGGCCTGCCAGATCTCGACGAGCTGGTTGCGTACGGGGCGCCCGTCGCCATCGGTCACGCGGCCGCTGACGGTGATCCGCTCGCCGATCGGCTCGTTGCTGCCGCCGATGGTCAGGTCCGCCTCGAGCGGGTCCACGTCGGAGTTCCCGAAGCACGGGGCCCACAGCTCGATGGTCTCGGGGTCAGCATGGCGCGGGTCCTTGGTGGGGTGGCGCAGGATGCTGGACCGGTAGGGCGGGTAGTTCAGCAGGGGCTGACGTACGTTCTGACCCGCGGAGTCGGCCTCAATGCTGAGCTTCTCGAGCTGGGCGATCTCGGCCGAGAGGTCCGCCTGGGTCTCGACTGGCTTCTTGGTGGGCGCTGTCACGGTCCGAACGCTAGGTCTCGGAGGCGTACGATGAAAGCACGGACTTCCGCTGAGCGAAAGAGGTGGACGAGATGGCAGGAGGCAGCGGAGGCCGTACGGTCGCCTCCCGCGTGCTCGGGCTCATCGGCGCCTTCGACGCCGGTCATCGCCGGCTGACGCTGAGCGAGCTCGCCGCCCGCGCGGACCTCTCCCTCCCGACCGCCCACCGGCTGGTCGCCGAGCTGGTCGAGTGGGGTGCGTTGGTGCGGGACGAGGAAGGGACGTACGCCGTCGGCCGCCGGCTCTGGGACGCCGGCCTGCTCGCCCCGGTCGCCACGGACCTGCGCTCGGTCGCGTCCCCGTTCCTCCACGACCTCTACGGCGCGACGCTGGAGACAGTCCACCTGGCCGTACGCGAGGACGACCACGTGCTCTACCTCGAGACGCTCCGTGGCACCCGCAACGTACCCATCGTCTCCTCGGTCGGCTCGCGCCTGCCGATGTACTCCACCGGCGTCGGCAAGGTGCTCCTGGCCCATGCGCCCGAGGACGTACGCAACCGGGTGCTGGCCGGCCCGCTCAGACCGTTTACCCGCCACACCATCACCACCCCCGGCCTGCTGCGGCGCCAGCTAGACCGGGTGATCACCGAGGGCTATGCGACCACCGCCGAGGAGATGACCCTCGGCGCCTGCTCGGTCGCGGTCCCGATCACCACCGGCTCCGGCGTCGTCGGCTCCCTCGGCATCGTCGTCTCCGACCTCCGCCGCAACCGCCTCCGCCTCGTCTCTGCGCTCAAGGTCGCCGCCCAGGGCGTCTCCCGCGCCCTTCCATAGCCGCCCGCTGGTCGAGCCGTCGGAGCCGCTAGGCGGAGACGTGTCGAGACCACCACAGTCGACTCGAGCGCCGCCGGAACCGTGTTGGTTTCGACACGCTCGCTGGCGCTCGCGGCTCAACCAGCGGGATCGGACGGCGACCGCGTGGGGTACCTTGCGCGGGTGACGATCCAGACCCCGAACGAAGACGTACGCCTCGCTGCCGCCGAGCGGCTGGGAGCCCTGGCCACGCCGCCGGGTGCCCTGGGCCGCCTGGGAGAGCTGGGGGTCTGGGTGGCCGCGTGCCAGGGCGAGGTGCCGCCGCGGCCGATCGAGAACGTACGACTGGTGATCTTCGCCGGTGACCACGGCGTCGCGCAGCATGGGGTCTCGGCGTTCCCGCCGGCGATCACGGGCGCGATGGTGCGTACGTTCCTGGGCGGCCGGGCCGGGGTCAGCGCGCTCGCGAAGGCGCACGGCGTCCAGGTCCGGGTGCTCGACCTCGGCGTCGACGAGGAGTTCCCAGACCTCGACGAGGTTACTCGGGAGGCGCTGACCCAGCAAAAGATCCGGCGGGGGAGCGGTGCGATCCACCTCGAGGATGCGCTGAGCGCCGAGGAGACCCGGGCCGCGCTGGAGGCAGGTGCCGCGGTGGCCCGCGAGGAGATCGCCGCCGGTGCGCAGCTGCTGATCAGCGGCGACATGGGCATCGGCAACACCACGCCCGCGGCCGCGATGGTGGCCGCGGGGCTCGGGCTGCCCGCGAGCGAGGTCACCGGTCGTGGCACCGGCATTGGTGACGACGCGCTGCGTACCAAGACCGATGTCATCACCGCGGCCCTCGACCGTGCCGGCGAGCGTGCCGGCGACCCGATCGAGACCCTCGCCGCGCTCGGCAGCGCCGACCTGGCCGCGACGACCGGCTACCTCCTCGAAGCCGCTCGCAGCGGCACCCCGGTCCTTCTCGACGGCCTGATGAGCGTCGCCTGTGCCCTCACCGCCGACCGGATCGAGCCCGGCGCCGCGACGTGGTACGCCGCCGGCCACCGCTCCACCGAGCCCGCCCAGTCGATGGCGCTGGAGAAGCTCGGCCTCGAGCCGCTGCTCGACCTCGACCTGCGCCTCGGCGAAGGCTCCGGCGCAGTCGCCGCCGTGCCGATCGTACGCAGCGCCGTCGCGCTCCTCCGCGACGTCGCCCTGCTCTCCGAGCTCGCTCCAGGAGACCCTGCCTGATGCTCATGCGGGACGCCTGGCGTCTCGCGGTCGGCACGCTGACCGCGATGCCCGTGCCTCCTCCCGAGCACGTCGATCGCCGTCGCGCCGCGGTGGCGATGGCGGCCGCGCCGTTGGCTGCGTTGCCGCTCGCACTGGGGGCTGCCGCTATCGCACTCCTGGGGCAGTTGCTCGGGCTACCGCACCTGGTCACCGCCCTGCTCGCCATCGGCGTCGTGGTGGTCGGCAACCGGGCGCTCCATATCGACGGTCTGGCCGACACGGTCGACGGCATGGCGGCCTCCTACGATCGTGAGCGCTCCCTGGCGGTCATGAAGTCCGGCACCTCCGGCCCGGCCGGTGTCACCGCGATCGTCCTCATCCTCGGTATCCAGGTGGCGGCGCTCGCCTCGCTGCTGGAAGGGGAGGTCGTACGCACCTCGGTGCTCGCAGCTGTCGCCGTCTGCGCCTCGCGCGCGGCCTTGGCGCTGTGCTGCACTCGCGGTATCAGGCCGGCACGCGAGGACGGGTTAGGGCGTACGTTCACCCAGACCCTGTCCCCCTTCGTCACTGTCCTCGTCTGGGCCGTCATCGCGGCCGTCCTCGCGGGCGCCTGCGCCTGGGCTGGACTGCCTTGGTGGCGAGGAGTCCTCGCCGCTGCCGTTGCCGCAGCCGTCGTCGGCGCGATCATCCTGCGGGCGATCCGGCGGTTCGGGGGAGTGACCGGCGACGTCTTCGGCGCGGCCGTCGAGGCCGCACTGGCGACCATCCTGGTCACCTTGAGCACCGGCTAGAGCTTCAGGACCCGTCCGGCGATGACGAGGTGCACCTCGTCGCAGGCCGCGGCCAACCGCTGGTTGACCAGCCCGAGCAGATCGCGGAACAGTCGCCCCGAGCGATGGGCCGGCACGACCCCGAGCCCGACCTCGTTGGTCACCAGCACCACGTCGCCGTTCTGCTGCTCCAGCACCGCAGCCGCGTCCTCAACGAGCGCCGAGACCGCCGCGGTCGCCTCCTCCGAGGTGGCCTCCCACAGTTGGCGGGAATCCATGACGGCCGTGAGCCAGGTACCCAAACAGTCGACCATCACCGCGTCGCCGTTGGCCAACCCTTCAGCCAGCGCCCCCGCGAGATCCTGAGACTCGACCGTACGCCACCCCTCCGGCCGCCGAGCCCGATGCGACGCCAATCGCGCAGCCCAGTCAGGATCCGGCTCCTCCTCGACCGTCGGTCCCGGAGCGACGTACGCCACCGAAGGCGCGGCCGCGAGCAGCGACTCCGCATGCCGCGACTTCCCCGAGCGCACGCCGCCTGTCACCAAGATCCTCACCGGCACAGCCTAAGCGGCTCGTTTTTCGGGGCTGGTGGCCGTCGGTGGTTGATGGCCGCCGACCCGATACGGATGGTGTTCTCGCCGAATCCCGGAGTAAAGGACGGCCTTCGGCCGCCGGCTGACGCCGGTCGCCTTCGGCGATCCTTGACACCGGGCTCCGTCGAGAATTTTGGCTGGTTATCGGGTCGGCGGCGGGGTTTGGCGCGGATCCTTTGGTTGCGTACGGGCTTGGGATTTCGGCCGGGCGGCTCGTGGCGCCAGAGGGATTCGTGGCGCTTTTACAAGACGATGACACTTTGTGAACGCTTCACAAGCCGGGCCTCGAGGCGGACTACGACAGCCCGGTTGGCATCCATGGGCCGGGATCCAGCGAGTGTGCGTTTTGTCCTGACTGGCGATGTGGCGCGGCTGCTCGCCGCGCCCTGCTCGGGACTGGGCCTGAGATGCGACGGCGGTCTACCCATGGACGCCCCACGCAGCGCTCCGTGGACTCCGCGCATTCTCAAGCTGACCTGCAAGGTGGAGCAGGGTCATCAGCCAACGTCCTGTACCCCGAAGGACTGCGGAGCGACCAGATGCACAGGCGAGGTCGGCCTGGCCCCGCTAAGAAGCAGCACGGCGCGAGGGGATGTTGAGCGACGACATGGATCGGTGAGCGTCCCATGGCGGGTGGATGCAGGGCCACCTGCGCCAGCTACCCGGCAGGATCAACCGGATCGAGTGCGTCGGGTGAACCGGATCCGCCCATCCGGAAGGCGCTCATACCCGTAGTTGGGATCGTGGATTCGGCGATGGTCGCTCGCACACAGCAGAACCATGTTGGCCAGATTCGTGAGTCCGCCTTCAGACCAGGGTTTGAGGTGATGAGCCTCGGTCCACGCTGCCGGTGCATCACAGTCTTCGGCTTGGCAACACTTATCGCGTAACCGGAGTGCACGGTGTTGGATCGGATACGCCAACCTCGCGGTGCGACCGAAGTCGAGGATCTCGGAGTCGGCGCCCAACACCACCGGGACCAGGTCTGCGTTGCAGGCCATCCGCCGGGCCTCGGCGGCGGTGATCTTCTCGCCATCGAACCCGAGGGCGGCGGTGCCGAGGTCGTTGCGGAGGTCGTCGACGCTCATGGTGATGAACACGGTGGTGCCATGGCCACCGTGGCGGGGCAGTTGGTCGGCGTCGTAGGTCTCGATGACCCGGGCGAACGCCTGGCCGAGGAGCCGGTCGTAGGGGGTTTTGCGGCCACGGTTCTCGGCTGAGAGCTTTCTGGGCTGGGCCAGGGAGTCCAACTGGGTGCGGAGCCGCAGCCCGATTGCGCGGGAGACGCGGGCGTGGATGTCGATGGTGCCGTCACCGTTGTCATGTGAGGAGAAGAAGGTGCGCCGTTGGGCGTGCTCCTCCTCCCGATGGAGGGCTTTGGCTTCGGCGGCTTCGAATCGTTCGGGGTCGATCTCGGCGAGGATCCGGCGTCCGACGATCTTCAGCTCGTTCGCGGTCAGGCGGGTCGCATGGTCGACGAGCAGCTTCTCGGCGAGGACCAGGTCCTCGGCGCTGGCGGTCGGGTCGTTCTCGATGGCATCGAGGGCCTGGGTGATCGCCCGCGCCTTGTCTTGCGACACCACACCCTCGGCCAGGCCAGCGGCAACGAGGCCGTACTTCGCGACACCAGTCGCGAGCTTGATCTGGGAGCGGGCCACGGCCTTGTCGACGAGGAGTTCGGTCCGCATCCATCCGGAGGCGTCTTTGGCACCGGTCTCCTCAGCAATGTCGCCAGCAGAGGCGAGCACCCTCAGTTTCAACGCGGCTTGTTGGGCCTGGAGCTTCTCCACTCGTTCGAGGAACTCCTTCTTCTGCCCGGTGCGCCAATAGGCAGGATCGGTCGCGAGGAGCTCTTGGAGGGCGATCTCAATGGCCGTCAAGGCAGCGTCGATCGCGTCGCCGGGGTTGGTGCCCCAGTGGTCGATGTCGCGGCCGAGACTCATCGTTCCGTCCCTTCAAATGGGTGTTGTGACGAGTCTGATTCTACGCCTCAGGCTCGTTCCTGACCATCTGTTTGTGCAGGTCAGCAACTATTTTCGCGGTCAGCGAACGACCTCGACCCTGTGGATGGTAAGTGGCCCGAAGGGCCACCCTCCACTCCCATCAACATCACCCGTCCCAAACAAGAACCCGCTGCGCCACACCCCGGCCGCCGCCCCGATAGCCAGCCAAATCTTTTCTCGATCTGGTCCGGAGTCCAGGACCGCGAAGCGGCCGGCGAAGCCGGCGGGCCGAAGGCCCGTCCTTGACGCCGGCCCAGATCGAGAAGACCCTCCAAGAAAGGGTCGGCGGCCCACCCCAACCCCGAAACAACAGTCCAAAACAACGAACCCGAAAACCTCGACCACCCCAGAACCAGCACGATCATTTAACCTGCGCCCATGACCCCAGAGCGCATAGCGCTGATCTCGGACGTACACGGCAACCTGACCGCCCTAGAAGCCGTCCTCGCAGACATCGACGCAAGAGGAATCACCCGGATCTTCAACCTGGGCGACTACGTCGGCAAGGGCCCGCGAGGCCGAGAGGTAGCAGAGATCTGCCGAGAGCGATGCGAGGTCAACATCCTCGGCAACTGGGAGGACTTCCTGCTCACCCCCGAGCCCGACTTCGGCCGCGAGTCGGTCGGGCTGAGGTGGTGGCGGCTGCAGGCGTGGGAACAGGCCGAGTGGCTGCGTACGCTCCCGTTCTCCCACGATTTCACGATGAGCGGCCGGCGGATCAGGCTCTTCCACGCCTCCGAGGAGACGGTCCACCGCCGGGTCAGGTTCGACCATGACGAGCAGGAGTTCCTGGGCCTGTTCCAGAACACCGAGGCCACAGGCTTCGACGTCCCGGAGCCGGACATGGTCGGCTACGCCGACACCCATGACCCCTACTACGAGACCGACCGCGACCGGCGCACCGTCTTCAACACCGGCAGCGTCGGCAACTGCATGAGCGACCCGACCCCGGTCTACGTCATCCTCGAGGGCGTGATGGACAGCGACCAGGAGGCGCCGTTCGGCATCCAATGGGTCCGGGTTCCCTACGACGCGGAGGCCGAGATCGCGTACGCCGCCGACGTAGGGATGCCCGAGCTCGACGAATACACCTACGAGCTGCGTACGGGCTTCTACCGCGGCAACCTCAGGAACGACGAGCAGCCGACCTACCACCGAAGGGGGTAGATCGGCTCTTCGCCATCCTTGAAGCGTTCAACTGATCTTGCGCCGGTAGACAGCCATGGCGGCGACGTACGAGACGACCAGGATGCCCACGCACCAGGCCAGTGCGACCCAGATGTCGTCACCGACCGGCTGTCCCGCGAAGAGCGCCTGGATGGTGTTGACGATCGAGGTGACCGGCTGGTTCTCGGCGAAGGCGCGCACCGGACCGGGCATCGTCTCCGTCGGCGCGAACGCCGAGCTGATGAACGGCAGGAAGATCAGCGGGTAGGAGAACCCGGTGGCCCCCTCCATGGTCTGTGCCGCCAGCCCGGGGATGACCGCGAGCCAGGTCAGCGCCAGGGTGAGTAGCGCCAGGATCCCGGCGACCGCGAGCCAGGCGCCCAGGTCCGCCGAGGTGCGGAACCCCATCACGAATGCGACGCCCAGGATGATCACCATGGTCAGCATGTTGGCCACCATCGAGGTCCCGACATGCGCCCACAGCACCGCCGAGCGGGCGATCGGCATCGATTGGAACCGCTCGAAGATACCGCTCTTCATGTCGGTGAAGAGTCGAAGGGCGGTGTACGCGATGCCCGAGGCGATCGCCATGACCATGATCCCGGGGAGCACATAGTTGACGTAGTTGTCTGTGCCGGTCCGGATTGCGCCGCCCAGCACGTAGACGAAGAGCAGCATCATCGCGATCGGCGTGAGCGCGGTGGTGATGATCGTGTCCGGGCTGCGGGTGATGTGCCGCAGCGAGCGGCCCAACAGGGTGCCGGCATCGGCGAAAGCGTGCTTGGTCATGACTGTGCTCCTCGATTGGTAGAGCCGGTGAGTGAAAGGAAGATCTCTTCGAGCGACGGCTGCTTCTCGACGTACTCGACCTTCGCCGGCGGCAGCATCGCCTTGAGCTCGGCGAGGGTGCCGTTGGCGATGATCGTCCCGCCGTGCAGGATCGCGATCCGGTCGGCGAGCTGCTCGGCCTCCTCCAGGTACTGCGTGGTGAGCAGGACGGTGGTGCCCTGCGCGGTCAACTCGCGAACGACCCGCCACACCTCCAGGCGTGCCTCCGGGTCCAGCCCGGTGGTCGGTTCGTCCAGGAAGATCACCGACGGTGAGCCGATCAGCGACATGGCGATGTCCAGCCGCCGCCGCATGCCGCCGGAGTACGTCGCGACCTTCCGGGCGCCCGCCTCGACCAGGTCGAAGCGCTTCAGCAGCCCGTCGGCGATGTCGCCGGGGGAGGGGAGATGCCTCAGCTTCGCGACCAGGATCAGGTTCTCCCGCCCGGTCAGGATCTCGTCGACCGCCGCGAACTGACCGGTCAGCGAGATCGCCTCCCGCACCCGCTGTGCCTCGTCGACGACCGATGCGCCCTCGACCAACGCGGCGCCGGCATCAGGTTTCAGGAGCGTCGAGAGGATACGTACGGCCGTGGTCTTTCCGGCCCCGTTGGACCCGAGCAGCGCGAAGATCGTGCCCCGCGCCACCTCGAAGTCGACGCCCCGCAGAACCTGGTTGTCCTTGTAGGACTTCTCCAGCCCCCGTACGGAGATGGCAGCTGTCGTGCTCATGACTCGTCCTCCTTGGTGATGTCTTCGATGGCCTCGTTGAGCCGGGCGCGTTCCTTCTTGATCCAGGCGCCCTCGGAGTAGTTCCTGGCGAACTCCTCGGCGAACTCGACCGGGTTGTCGCCGACGATCGCGCTGACCGGGGTGCCGTCGGCGGCGGCCTGCTCGAAGAGCTCGAGGAGGTCCTCGGCCATCGCCGTCACGATCGCGCCGTCGGCGATGCCGGCGGAGTACATCAGGTAGCGCTCGACCGCGTCGTGCGCCTTGCGGTGGTTCTCGGGGAGCTGCTGCTTGCGGGCCTTGAGCTGCCGCCAGCGCTTCTTCAGCTCGAGCTCGCCGACGACGGCCTCGAACATTGATCGGATCGACATGCCTTACTTCCCTTCCGTACGGAGGTTCTCCAGCCGTTCGGCCAAGAACCCCCAGGTGGTCCAGAACTCTTCGAGGTACTTCTCGCCGCTTGTGTTGAGCGAGTAGACCTTCCGCGGCGGCCCCTTCTCGGACGGCCGCTTCTCGACGTCCACCAGTCCGTTCTTCTCGATCCGGACCAGCAGCGCGTAGACCGTGCCCTCGGCGATCTCGGTGAACCCCTGGCTCCGAAGCCAGGTCGTGATCTCGTATCCGTACGCCGGGTTGCCGGTCAGGAACGCCAACACGATCCCCTCCAGCGTCCCCTTGAGCATCTCGGTCATCTGCTTGCCCATCGGGCACCTCCTTCCACTACTCAGTGTTGCTGACTACCAGTACATAGTAGCGCTGAGTAGTGGCGCCGGGTCAAGTCCTAATCGCAGGCAGAAATGCCAGCGGCGCTGGTACGACGGTTGTGGCCGTCGCACCAGCGCCGCTGGTCATGTCTCGAGATGGACTCAGCTCTTGCCGTCCACCTCGGCGGCTCGCTCAAGCGCCGTCGAGAGCAGGTCCGCGACATCAACGGATGCCTCACCACTCCCGCTGTGCGTCACTCCAACGCCGACGAGGCGTCCATCATCCGTCTCCGCGAACGCAATGCTGCCGACTTCAACAGGGCTGGACGACGTACTTGTGAACGTGAATCCCACGGCCCCGTCGGGGAGGCCGCTGATCGGCTCCGAGGTGGCCTCCCCGTAGTCGCCGTTGTCGGCATCTGCCGAGCACTCGTCGACAGCCTCCTTGATGGCAGTGAGCATCGACGCGGCATCGGGGTAGTCCCCGCCCCCGGGAACGAACACGGTGGCGCCGACGACATCCCCGTTCTCGAGCGCGTACTGGTCGCCGGTGGTCCCGTCTGCGGCGTTTGACAGCTTCGTCTCTAGATGTCCAAGGTCGTCGCACCAGCCGGTTCCCGGCGCCCCCCTGGTTCCATCAGTGGTCTCCTCGACCTGGGGGAGCGCGTCGGTGTCCAGTAGTGTCGTGTCGCCACCGCAGGCGGTCATCAGGAACGGTGTTGCACATAGCGCGGCAGCCAGGCGGAACCTACTCCTCCCGAGGATGCGGGGACTCATTTAGTCCGCTGAGACGTCGGGAGCGCGGTCGGCCGCAAGCTCGAGCAGGCGCTCGATGGAGACCGGCGAGCTGTCTCCCGTGGCGTATTCCGTTCCTACGACCAGCAGCCGATCGTCGCTTGTGACTGCGTACGCGTACTCGCTGGTGGAATTGTTCTCCGAGCCGTGGAAGCCGGTGGCATCCAAAGGCAAGTCGCTGAGTGCTTCAACCTTGCGGGACGGATCGCCGGCGATCTCCTTGATGCACTCCTCGACGTTTCCGGGGACGTCGGCGACGACTTCGGTCGCTGACGGAGGTGTCGCGGTCGGCGAGAACACTACGGCGAAGACGGAGCCGCCGCCTTCGATCCCGACGGTGGTTCCGGTCACCTTCCCCGATGCCGCGAGGTTGAGATCTTGATTGAACTCGCGAAGGGCGCGGCACGGCGGCATCCCGACGATTCCGCTGCCAGCGTCGTGCGCCTCACCTTTGGCCGCCTCGAAGTCGTCCGGCTCGATCAGTGTGGTCGGCGACTCTTCACCGCACGACGTCAGCGCAACCGCGCCGAGCGCCATGACAGCGAGAGCGCAGGTCAGCCGGTGGAGCTTTCCACGGTCAGATTCTGAAGCTCGCCGATTACTCATAGAACTCACGGAAGGCCGCGCCGTATGCGTTCTCGTAATCAATGCTGCCCATCCCATACTCGTTGAGGTACCTGTTGGAGGCGAGGTTCGCGAGGTCGCCGAGCTCCTCGTCGCTGAGCTTCGAGAGGTCGACAGGCTGTCCCTCGGGAAAGAAGCGTTCGCGGTGTTCCGGAGTGAGTTCGACGACACCGCTCTTCACCAGAGCATCCAGGGCGTTCACCTTCGACTCGTTCAGGGACGCCGCCGCCCGATCGTTGGCGTGCTCGGTTGCGGCCTCTTCGAAGTTGGCGAAGTGCCCGTCGGCCTTGTCAGTGGCAAGGTCGATCGCCTGTCCGACACCGAACTCGACCACCGTCCCAACGGCCCCCGTCCCGGGCAGCGGAACCATCCCAGCGACATCGCCGACAAGGCTGGTGAACGTCTGAATTTGCTTGTCGGTGTTCGCAGCGCCCTCGATCTCGACGCTGCCGATCGCGTGCTCTACGGCGCCGTTCAGGTAGGCAGAGTGCTTCATGACATCGCTGAGCACGTTGCCTTCGCGGTAGTCGTCCGGGTTCTGCTGAAGCTGGTACGCAGCGTTGTTGATCTGGGACTGCTGGTAGGTGCCCACGCCTTCGGCGAGGTTGACGAGCCCTTCCTGGCTGCTCGCTCCGACCTTGAGCAAGGACTCGATGTCGCTCGCGAAGAACCTCGGGCTGTTGGCGATGTCACCGAGGGCGACAGGGGTCGACGTGTAGACACCGGCTTCCCCATCTTCTCCTCGCGCATGCAGCGCGTCGTCGACCGAGTGCATGTAGTTCTTGAGGATCTCGGAGACGTACGGGGAAGCAGGTTTCGCGTCCTCAGCGTTGAACCCCTCGCTGTTCGCGACGTAGTCCACGAACCGGGAGGCGATCATCGCGGTGCCTTCAGGGTGTTGCTTGACTAGGTCGGGATCGGTGCTGATGCCGGCAGCTGCCTGCGAGATGCCCGCGTAGCCGTCCGCCTGCCAGGTCCTGTCGTTGAAGTAGAACTTCTGACGCTCCGCGTCTTCGGTGAAGAACTGGTAGCCCTGCTCCGGGTGGTCGCCGAGGTTGCCCATGATGGCGGCCATCGGGTCATCGCCCCAGCCGCCGTCGTTCCCGGTGTCGAGAGGGCTGTGGCCGGTGTGCCCGTACCAGTTCTGCGCGCCCATTGGGCCATCGGCACGCTCGAAACGGTCGAGCTCCTCGGCAGCCCCGAGCACGAGGTTGCCGTTGAGGTCGTGGTCCTTCATTAGGTAGGTGAGGACCGAGGCGCCACCGGTGCCGCCCCAGTTCGGGTAGCGGTCCCGGAGGGCATCCTGCTCATCGTCGGAGAGGTAGACCCCTGAGGGGCCGGCGTACTTCACGATGTCGTGGCCGAACTGCTCGGCGGGGAAGCCTGGGCTGTTCGAGGCCGAGGCGAGGCCGTTCCGGAGGTTGGAGGCAAGCGTGTTGAGCGAGTCCCCGTCCGGGGACTGCATGCGCAGGTATTCCTCGATCCTCGCCATGCTGGCGACGGTGCCGTCGGCGCCGAGGTCCTTGTAGAGACCGGCGGCGACGGTGTCGTCGTCGGTGTAGGCGCTCAGCATGGAGTTGAGGCGGTCGGCCTCTTCCTTGCTGAGCTTGTAGTCGTCGTCGTTGAGCGTGCTGTCGAGGCGGTCGCTGATCTCCTTGCCGAGCCGTGTCTGAGCATCCGGCGGCAGCGCGTCGATATAGCCGTCGTACTTGCCCGGATCGCTGAGCATCTTGTTGATGAGCTCTTCTTCGGGCAGGTTGCGCAGCTCGGGCGGCAGGCTGGCCTGCTCGATCGTGCCATCGCCACCGTCGTAATCGCCCTTGGTCGCGTGATTGAGGACAGCCGTCAGGTCCGCGTCAGCGGAGGCGGCGTCGGTCAGCGCATCCTGGATGGTCTGGGCGAGCTGCTGCATGGTGCCCTTGTCCTTGTCCGGGTCCTTCTCGTCCGGGCTCGGATCGGTGATCTGTACGCCGCCGGAGAAGGTGACCTTCCAGCCTCGGCCGGTGGCGTCGTCGTGGGCGTGCTTGGCGTTGTCCTTGGCCTTCTTGATGGAGGCGGCGGCCTCGTCGAGGGCGTTGATGACCTGAGACAGCGGAGCCGCCATGTCGTTGAGATCAGCGATCAGCCGGCGATGACGGTTCTCGGCACGAGTGGATGCCTCGCCGACCCAGGTGTCGGGGACCTTGCCGGCGTCCATCTCGTCCTGTTGGTCCTGGAAGCTCTTGCGGGCGGTGTTGAGCTGGTCCGCGGCGGTGTCGAGCTCTTCGGGCTTCCAGCTCTGCAGCTGCTCATAAGTGACGGCCATCAGTCTCTTCCGATCATTGCTTCGCGGTAGCGCGCCTGCTGCGCCGTGATGGTGTCGGCCTCCACGATCGCGTCGGCATCGGCGACGGTGGTCGTCTTGTGATCGCGGGCGTCCTTGACCCACTTGTCCTTGTCGCTCTTCCACTCGGTCTTGAGGCCGTTCGCGGCGCCCGCTGACGTGCTCCCCGGCAGTGCGGAGGCGACCTTGGCCATCGGGCCTTCGAGATCGAGACCGGCGACGGCTTCGGCCGCGGTCCCGATGGAACGGGCCGCGGTCTTCACCTGCGGCGCCACGATTTCGACGTTCACGAGAGGGTCCCCCAAGACGTTCGGAGCGATTGGTAACTCTCTCCTACCCCAAATTCCGGGTTTCAAACACAAATCGTCGAGAAATCTTGTACCGAGCAGCTTCCGCATCTCGACGCGTTCGCACGGGCGGATCTGCCCGTGGGGGCCAGACCTTTGGGATAACGTCTCGGGCCATATGAGGCCGTCCAGCACCGGCAGGGCGGGCGCGATCCAACTTGATGGAAAAGGGCGCGATGTCACAACCGAACGAGGCTGCAGGGACGGGACCGGTCTGGTCCGCGACGAGCGCTCCGGCATCTGCTGGTGCTCCGCGAAGCGGCGTAGGGCTCGGGCTTGCCGGGCTGGGGCTCGGGGCGGGAACGCTGGTGATCGTCGCCCTGGTGCGGGTGATCGTCGGCATCCCAGATGTTGCTCAGAGCTACTACAACGCCATTTACAGCATGGAGGATCGCCCGATCGTCTGGCTGATCCTCGGGCTGCTGATGATCGCCTCGATCATCCCGATCGCCGCCGCGGTGGTGCTGGGGCATCTCGGCCTGACCCGGGCGAAGGCAGCCGGAACGAGCGCCGCGGCCGCTGGGATCGCGCTCGGGATCGGCTACACCTTGGCGGTCTTCTGGGGCGTACGCATCATCAACGCGATCACGAACACGGCAGAGTTCAATGGCGGCATCAGGATGGTCATCGAGTACGTCGGCATCTGGGCATAGAGCGTTGGCGGGCATCACGCGATGCAGGTCGTGCCCGTCTCGTTGATGGTGAAGAAGGGCCATGTTCGATCCCCGGCGGCTGAAGAGACGGGTCCGTGTACCGCGACAAGGTTGCTGCCCATAGATGTCGTCTGGATCTCCAATTTCGACGCCCTCGCGGGCGGCCAGAGTGCGAAGTGCGTCGGGGTTGGAGATCTTGCCCTACGCGTCCCACTTCGCGACCTTGCCGAAGGTGGGCATCAGCCGATCGCACTCGGCCTGGGCGAGCGGACCCATTCGTCGATAACGAGGATGATCGCGAGCAGCATCACGAGATACGTATGCCCCGAGCCGGAGACACACGCGCACGCGGCGAACGAAAATTCGTTCGCCCGGAACGGCGCCAGCTGCGATCGGGCCGCAGCAGCGGCGTACGGCCCTTAAGGTCTACGGCGTGGTCGGGAATGAGGATCTGGGGTCGCCGTGGATGGCGACGGTGCGCCGGGTTGCTTGGACGGTGACGGGGGTGGTCAACGCCCTGATCGGGCTGGCCATCGGTGTCGGGTCGGTGGTGGCGGACGGTGGTGCGTACGGGCTCTATCTGCTGGGGGCCGGCTTCGGGATCCTGCTGTTCCTGACGGGTGTGCATGGACTGATCACCAAGGGCGTACGTCCGGCCGGGAGCGCCGCGCGCCGGATCAGGCGGCTGGGTGTGGCCGCCGGTGACGGGATCGTGATCCGGCTGAGGCGAGCGCCGGGCATCTGCGGAGAGCTGATGTTGGTGTGCTTCGTGGCGATGCTGTGCCTGGCGGCGGGGATCGCCTTTCGGGCCGACAATCTGTTCATCGGGCTGCTGTTCACACTCCTCGCGGTCTTCTTCGCCGTCGTCGTGGCCGAGCATGCGACGACGCTGGGACTGCGACGAGCAGTGCTGATCACGCCTGAGGTGCTGATCGTGGAGCTCGGCCCCGAGACGGTCTCGGTGGCGTGGGCGGACCTCCGCGTCGACCTGTTCGAGCAGGTCATGAGCCCGGAAGGGATCACTGTGAGGAACCGTTTCCTCGAGATCACGGCGCGGGGCGATGCGCCGTCGTGGACGGTGACGCGGCGTCATCGGATCCGGCTGATCCCGAAGCGCTGGCGCAAGGGCGTCGTCCGCGTCGGCTACCCGCTCCTCGACCGCCCGGAGCAGGTGCTCACGACGTTGAGGTCGCTGCAGCGGCGTACGGACGAAGGTCGCCGGGTGGTGCTGTCCAACGACACGACGCTGGCCTACCTGACCGGGGACCTCGAGATCTCGCCGTTGTCGGTGACGGGCGCAGATCAGGCGCTGTAGTGCCAGAGCTGTGACCAGGGCTGGTTCGGGGTGTCGCAGAGGTGGATCGGGGCGCCGTTCTCCTCGTTGTCGGCGCCTTCGCGGTTGTGGAGCGAGGCGACCTGCCGGCAGCCGTCGAAGAAGCGGTCGGGGTCGTCGAACCCGACCACGACGATCGGCGTCGCGTCCTGCGGCGGCTGCTCCCAGAAGCGCCACCCGTTGTGCCCGCTGTGGACGGGAGCCCCCGCGCCGTACCACTCCAGAGCCCCGGCTTCTCCGTAGTTGGTCGTGAAGACCATGGCCGTACGCCGCTGGGCCGGCGTCAGGTCGTCGACGACGGCACGGACCTGGGCGGCGTACTGGGGCCAGCCGATCGTCTCCAGCTGGTCTTCGCCGGCGGCGGTGTAGAAGGAGTTGGCGTATGTCTTGGCCGGGAGCACCGGGAGGTTGATCGGCCAGGCGGGGATGGTCAGTAGGGCCAGGCCGGCGCCGAGAAGGCCGACGGTGCGCGGTCGCAGTCGCTCGGCGATCACCACGGAGCCAGCCGCGACCAGCGGTGGGAAGAGTCCGGTCAGGTAGTAGCCCTTGCCGCCGGCAACGAGGAAGAAGCCCGCGACCAGCACGAACGCGACGGCGACCGGTTGGAAGAGCGCCCACTCGCGTCGCCGGAAGAGCGCTACCAGGCCGATGATCCAGATCGGCGTGATCACCGGGCTCAGCAGGATCAGCGCCTGGGTGACGTACCCGATCCGTCCGGACAGCCCGCCGTACTCCTCCCGGATGTCCTCGGAGAGGTCGAGCACCGGCCAGTCGTGCTCGAGCTGCCAGAGGAGGTTGGGGGTCCACAGTGCCAGGGCGATGAGTCCGGCCAACCAGGGCCATGGCGTGGTCAGGCTGCGCCGGGTCGCCGGAACGAGCGCGATGCCGAGCAGGATCGCGCCGAGGAGAAAGACCACCGAGTGCTTGTTCTCCAGTCCGATCCCGGCGACGACCCCGGCGGCCAGCCAGAACAGCCCCCGCTGCCGCCAGCCGTCGGCGATCAGCGCCCGGGCCACCAGCACCAGGATCGCGGTCCAGGCCAGCGCGTCGAACGTGGCGGTCGAGTGCCAGTGCCCGAACGTCATCGTGACCACTCCGACGGCCACGAGTCCCGCGGTCAGCACCTGCGCCGTACGTCCGCCGCCGAGCAGCCGCGCGAACTCCGCCGCCAGCAGGACCAGCCCGACCATCGCCAGCAGACTCCACAACCGCAGCACGACGAGGTTGTACGGCGCGATCTCGGTCGCGACCCGCGCCAGGAACGGTGTCAGTGCCGGCTGGTCGGGATATCCCCAAGCCAGCCGCTGACCTGCGGAGACGAAGTAGAGCTCGTCTCGATGCGGCCCATAGAACGGGCTCATCGCCAGCAGCACCACAGCCTGCGCGGCGACCACGAGCCCGACAGCGGGGGAGTACCGCGGACGGGTCACGCGAATGAGCGTAGGGGCCTCGCAGGTCACCTCGCAGGCTGTTGTCACAACTCGGGGTACCGAAGAAGCCCTACGCCTCGACCAGACCCGGCTTGCCCGACTCGGTGACGAAGCGGCCACCGACGGTGAGCGGCGCGCCGGGGGTGCTGACCTGGGCGACGTTCTTGTACGTGATCTCGGCGCCGGCAGCGTCGAGGGAGATCGTGGTGTAGCCGCGGAGGCCGTTGTAGAACTTCATGTGCGGGTTGCGCTCGAGGTACGCGGCCCAGTTGGCCGGGTGCTCGGCGCCGTTGCCGCCGGAGGTGATGGAGCTGGTGACGATCTCGGTGCCCATGATCCGCGAGGACGGGTCGTCGAAGTCGTCGTGGATGTTCAGCCCGTAGTGGACGTGTACGTCGCCGGTCAGCACCATCAGGTTCGACTGCTCGGACGCCTTCCAGCCGTCGAGGATCCGGCGCCGGGAGGCGGGGTAGCCGTCCCAGGAGTCCATCGACCGGGTGCCGTCGCCGGACGGGTTGTCGCGGCGGGAGAAGGTGACCTGCTGCGGGACGATGTTCCAGAGAGCCGAGGAGCGGCGCCAGCCGTCGATCAGCCACTGCTCCTGCTCGTTCCCGGGGAGCGTCATCGACTCGGCCTCGGACGCCGCCGACGGCACCTTCCAACCGTCGCCGTTGGCCTGGTTGGTGCGGTACTGGCGGGTGTCGAGGATGTCGAACTGCGCCAGCCGGCCCCACTGCAGCCGCCGGTAGAGCTTCAGGTCGGGACCGGACGGCTGCTGCGGGAGCCGCAGCGGCTGGTTCTCCCAGTAGGCGCGGTAGGCGGCGGCGCGGCGCACCAGGAGCTCCTCCGGCGGCACCGAGTTCTCCGGGATGTCGGCGGCGTAGTTGTTCTCGGTCTCGTGGTCGTCCCAGGTGACGATGAACGGGTGCGTCAGGTGGGCGGCGATCTGGTCCGGGTCGGACTTGTAGAGCCCGTAGCGTGCCCGGTAGTCGTCCAGCGTGACGGTCTCGTGGTTGAGGTGCGCCGGCAGCGGCTCGGTGTAGGCGCGCGTCCCGGCGGAGGCGTTCACGGCGTACTCGTAGAGATAGTCGCCCAGGTGGAAGACCGCGTCCACGTCCTCGCCGGCAAGGTGGTTGTACGCCGTGTAGTAGCCCTGGTCGTAGCGCTGGCAGGAGGCGAGGGCGAAGGTCAGCGACGTCACCGCGGCCCCCACTGCCGGAGCGGTCAGGGTCCGGCCGACCGGGCTGATCCACTGGCCGACCCTGAAGCGGTAGAAGTACTCGGTCGCCGCGTCCAGGCCGCGGACCTCGGCGTGCACGGAGTGGTTGAACTCGGTGTGCGCGGCAGCGGTGCCGCGGCGTACGACGCGGGTGAAGGCGGCGTCGCGGGCCACCTCCCAGCCGACATCGAAGCGAGCGGGCGGCATCCCGCCGGTCGGCTCCAGCGCGAGCGGCGCGAGCCGGGTCCACAGCAGCACCGAGTCGGGCAGCGGGTCGCCGGAGGCGACGGCGAGGGTGAACGGGTCCGAGGTGATGTCGGCAGGGGAGCCGGCCGGAGCGGCGAAGGCGCCCGTACGCGGCAGGCCGGTCGTGAAGGCCAACGCGGTCGCGGCGGCCGAGACGGTCAGGAAGCGGCGGCGGTCGAGGCCTCGCAGGGCACCGCGGAGATCAGGAGTGTTGCTGGGGGCAGGCATGGACGTGCTCCTGTCGATATGGGGGTTATCGACATCAGCGAAGCGGTGCCCGGTGAAGGCCCCGTGAAGTGTGGGGGAGGGGTGGGCTACGGCTTGGTGCCGGCGACGGGTTCAGAGACGGGCCGGTGCACCGGACAGCCCGGCGCGAAGGTGCCGAGGTCCTCGGTGTTGAACCCGTGGGGATAGCTCTTGACGCGGGGCATGTCCCGGACGTACGCAGGCTTCCTCCGTGCCGGCAGCAGCGCGACGACGCGCGCCCGGGCCTTCAGCGCCCCGCGCGACAGCGTCCGGGCGAGCCGCCCGGGCTCGGGGTAGTCGAACGCCTCGAGCAGGTGCGGCTCCATCAGGGACAGCGAGAAGATGCGGATGATCGGCGCCAACGGACGCGGGTAGAAGGTCGTCAGCAGCTCGAGGGTCGAGTCGGCGACGGCACGGCCGCCCTCGTCGTACGCGAAGTGCTCGGCCTCGTAGGAGTCGAGGAGCTGCTCGAACTCCTCATAGGTCGCCGGAATGTCCTTGATCCCCATCCGCTTGCCGAGCGCCTGGTAGTAGCGCAGGGCGGCGAGCTGCTCGTCGGGGGTCGACTGCCGCCAGCCGAACTCCTGGTTCCAGCGCCGCGGGATCACCACGAAGGTCGACAGGACGTAGCGCATGTCGTCGTTGGAGATGTCGTACATCTTGTGCATCTGGTTGATGCGTCGCACCGCGGCCCGGCCGCGAGGGCTGTCCAGGTCCTCGATCACCGCGTCCTCCAGCAGCAGCGCGGTGTCGTCGTAGCGCCTCTGGGTGTCCTCGGTGAACTGGTGCGTGTCGGCGAGCAACCGGCCGATCGAGGGCACCGCATAGGTCCGGAACAGGGCGAAGCTGAGCGCCTGGGTCGTGTCCCACGGGAACTCGTAGAGCCCCAGGATCCTCGACATCTCCTGGAACTCGGTCTCCGGATCAAGCCCTGCTGTGCGCGACTTCTTGGCCATGGCGCCTCCTCGCTCGATACATAACTGTATCGTGATCTGGGTCACCTGTCGTGGCTCTCACCGTAATGTCTTCGGCATGGAGAAGTCGGGAACGCAGACGCCCCTGTCCCTCGCTGCCGCCGAGGCGGTCCGAACGTACGCCGCCACCACCCGCTCCGCTCTCGGCTCCGCCGAGTCCCCGGTGATCTCTTACGCAGGTCTGTGGCTGCTCCTCGCCTCGCTGGCGCCCGCGGCGGAGACCGAGACCGACGAGATCCTGGGGCTGAACCGGGCCGACGCGCGAGCCGCCGCGTTGGCGCTGCTGGAGGCGCCGCACCCCACGATCGGGGCCGCGGTCGCCGGCTGGCTGCGCCCGGGTGTCGAGCTGACGAAGGGCCTGCCGATCGTGCTCGACCCGCTCCCGGACCAGGCCGGGCTCGACACGTGGGCCGATGAGCACACCCGCGGGCTGATCAAGGAGTTCCCGCTCGAGATCGACGCCCAGACGCTGCTCGTGCTCGCCTCCGCGCTGGTGGTCACGCCGCGCTGGAGCGAGCAACTGGAGGAGGGTGACGACGGGCTGCTGCTGCTCGAGGACGGCTTCCAGGCGGTGGTGGCCACGGAGGCCGCCGGCCCGGTCGCGGTCGCCAGCCCGCCGAGCGATGACGGCATCTCGGTCTACTCCGTGATCGCCGAAGAAGGCGTGTCCGCCGACGACGTGTGGCGGGCCGCCGACGAGGTCGTCCGGAGGATCGACGCGGGCGAGCTCCATGACCGCACGTTCGACGCCGGCCAGGAGGACGGACACGCCTGGACGGTCCGGGAGGTCACGGTCTTCGGCAACGCCCGGTCCGACCGCTGGCGCAGCCACCTGCCGGAGTGGAGCGCGGAGGACCGTCACGACCTGTCGGCCGCGCCGGGGGTCGCCGAGATCGCCCGCGGCGTGATGGCCGCGGTCGCGGAGGAGACGGAGGCCGTCTGCATCCAGAAGGCGGTCGCGTCCTACGACCGCGAGGGCTTCAAGGCGGCCGCGGTGACCGGGATGATGGTCCGTGCCGCCGCAGCGGTGCCGCGCGAGACGACGGTGCGGCAGATCGACCTGAGGTTCGACCGGCCGCACGCAGTGGTGGCGGTCGCACGCGGGGGAGCCTGGGAGGGCATCCCGCTCTTCAGCTCCTGGGTGACCCCGGCATAATTTCCGGCATGGACGAGCTTCCCCCGATCGCCGGCCGCTACCGGCTCCTCACTCTGCTCGGAGCCGGCGGCATGGGCGAGGTCTGGCGGGCGCGTGACACCGTCCTCGACCGCGATGTCGCGGTGAAGCTGATGCGGGATGTGGACGACCCCACGATGGCCGAGCGGTTTCGCCGTGAGTCGCTCTCGACCGCCCGTGTCGTCCACGACGACGTGGTCAAGATCTTCGACGCCGGCAGCGACGACAACGACGTCTTCCTGGTGATGGAGCTGCTGCCCGGTCCGACCCTGGCCGAGCCGCTGCAGCAGCGCGGCCCGATGCCGGTCGACATGGCCGTCGAATACACCCGCCAGGTCGCCGGCGCGCTCGGCGCCGCCCACCGGGCCGGCGTGGTGCACCGCGACATCAAGCCGGCCAACCTCATGTTCGACGGTGACGGCCGGCTGACCGTGCTCGACTTCGGCATCGCGTACGCCATGACCGGGGTCGACTCCGGGCTGACCCAGACGGGCCATGTGATCGGCAGCCCGTCCTATCTCTCGCCCGAGCAGGCCGCCGGCGACCCGGTCGGGCCGCCCGCGGACGTCTACTCGCTGGGCTGCGTGCTCTTCGAGATGCTCACCGGCAAGGTGCCCTACTCCGCGCCGCACCCGGTCAAGGTCCTGCACATGCACCTCAGCGACCCGGTGCCGCGCATCACCGACTTCCGGGCGCTGCCCGCGCCGCTGGCGCGGCTGGTCACCCGGATGCTCGACAAGAACCCGGCCGCCCGGCCCTCGATGGACCAGGTCGCGCACGAGCTCGGCTACGTACTCAGCGGTGCCGACCCCGACGCCACCGACCTGCTCTCCGCGGGTCAGGCCCCGCGCCCGACCCAGGCGATGGCGCCGCGCCCGCTCGACGAGCCGATGGCGCTGGCCAACTCCCGCACCGGCGTCCTGCCCAGTCCCGGCAACCCGCCTCCTGTCCGCGGGCCGCGCCCGGGATCGCTGCGGAAGTTCCCGACCGGCCGCCTCCTCGGCGCGGTGGCGATCGTGATCGCCTGCGTCTTCGCCGCCTCCTGGCTGGCCGCCTACGAGTCCGCGCCCGCCGAGGCCCAGACGTCCCAGAGCTCCGACAACACGGACAACAACGCCGACAACAACGACACCAGCGACAACGCCGACGACTCCGCTGACGAGCCCATCGACAAGTCGGACAACAAGACCCTCAACCGCCTCGACCGGCTCGACCGCTGGCGCGAGAACCTGGAGGGCTGGAACGTCATCGACGAGGGCCAGTCCCAGGAGTGGGAGGACCAGATCCAGCAGATCCGCGACCTCGTCGAGAAGGGCGAGAGTGCCAAGCGCGAGATGGAGCAGCTCCGCGAGGAGTTCAAGAGCATCAGCGAGGGCGACGGCAAGGACGGCGAGAAGATCCTCGATGGCCTGCTGAAGGGCAACTGACCCCTCGACCAACGGGGCGTGAGGGTGCAGACTTCGCGTCCATGACCCGACTCCAGCTGGCCCGGATGGCGGTCTTCGTCGCCTTCGCGGTCCAGGGACTGACCTTCGCCTCGCTGATCACCAGGCTCGAGTCGATCGCGACGAAGCTCGACCTCAGCGCCGGCGACGTCTTCGTCGTGCTGGGCGTCACCACCGCGGTCGGGGCGGTCGGCAGCGTCGTCGCAGGTCACCTCGCCACCAGGATCGGCAGCGCCGCGACCCTCTCGCTGATGCTCGGCGGGGCCTCGCTGGCCGCGGTCGCGCCCGCCTTCGCGCCGACGATGGTGACCCTGCTGGTCCTCAACGGCGTCTACGGCTTCTTCCTCGGCGGCGTCGACGCCTCCATGAACATGCAGGGCACGGCCACCCAGGACGCGTACGCCCGGCCGTTGATGAACGGCTTCCACGCGATGTGGAGCGCGGCGGCCGTCCTCGGCGCGGTCTATGCGACCGTGACGATCGCCCTCGGCGTACCTCTGGGTCTGGACATGATCCCGATCGCCGTCATCGGCCTGGCCGCCAACCTCGCCACGTTCCGGCTCCTGCTGCCGCCGGAGGCGGTCGACGCGGCCGAGAAGCGGCCCAGTACGCAGCGCAAGAAGCCCCCGCTGCCGTGGCTGCCCCTCCTCCTGGTCGCGGTGCCGACGTTCGCGATGTGGTTCATCGACTCCGCGGCCTCGGCCTGGGGCGGGATCTACGTCGTCGACGGCCTCGGCGCCGCGGCCGCGGTCGCGCCGGCGATCTATGCCGCCTACCAGCTGGTGCTCCTGGCCGTACGTCTCCCCGGCGACCGCCTCGTCGCCCACTTCGGCGCCGAGCGGGTGATCCGCACCGGCGGCATCGTCGGCGTCGGTGCCCTGGTGCTGATCGTCGTCGCCCCGCACTGGAGTGTCGCGGCCGTCGGCTTCGCCGTCCTCGGCGGCAGCCTGGCGATGGTCCCGCCGCAGTCCTTCGTCGCCGCCGCCCACATCTCCCCGGACAACGCCGAGGACGCGATCGCGCGGGTCAACCTCGCCAACTACGCTGGCTACCTCGCTGCCGCCTCCCTGATCGCCGGGGTCGCCGAGCTCTTCGGTGAGCGCTCGATGTTCCTCATTCCGCTGGCCATCTCCGTCCTGATCCCACTGATGGCCGGCCGTTTCGCGACCCGCCCCGCACCGGAGTGTCCGGAGACCGTGAAACTGGGTTGATTCACTCCAGAAATTTCCCCGCCGTTTCTTGACTCATTCAAGAATTGGCGTAGTGTCTGGGTTGTGGGGAACGCGGACTACGAACAGCTGCTGAGAGGTGCCTCCCTGCGCGTCACTCGCCCGCGAGTGGCCGTTCTGGGGGCCGTCACCGAGAACGCGCACGCCGACACCGAGACGATTCTCGGAGCGGTGCGCGAGCGGCTTCCGGACGTCTCCCATCAAGCCGTCTACGACTCCCTCGCCGCCCTCTCGGCGGCCGGGATCGTACGCCGCATCCAGCCGTCCGGCTCGGTGGCTCGTTATGAGACCCGGGTCGGGGACAACCACCACCACGTGGTCTGCCGCTCCTGCGGGGCGATCGCCGACGTCGACTGCGCTGTCGGCCATGCGCCCTGCCTGACGGCATCTGATGACAACGGCTTCACGGTCGATGAGGCCGAGGTCATCTACTGGGGCACCTGCGCGGACTGCAGCCTGTCCCAGGGGTAGAGCCCGCGCCGGCGGCGTTTGTCATCGGCCGGCGCAACACATGTGAATCACAGCGTCTGGCAGCAGCCAGTCCGATCAGAAACGGATAGGAATCTCATGTCTGAAGAGGCCGTGAGCAAGTGCCCGGTGATGAACGCAGGCCGCGTTCACCCCACCGCCGGCAGTGCCAACCAGGAGTGGTGGCCGAACAAGCTCAACCTGAAGATTCTCGCCAAGGACGCCCCTGTGAGCGACCCGATGGGCGAGGACTTCGACTATGCGAAGGCTTTCGAGTCCCTGGACCTGCCTGCCGTCAAGGCGGACATCGCCGCGGTCATGACCGACTCCAAGGACTGGTGGCCGGCTGACTTCGGTAGCTACGCCGGGCTCTTCGTCCGGATGGCGTGGCACGCCGCCGGCACCTACCGCAGCCACGACGGTCGCGGTGGCGCCGGCCGTGGCCAGCAGCGTTTCGCGCCGCTCAACTCCTGGCCGGACAACGTCTCCCTCGACAAGGCCCGTCGTCTGCTGTGGCCGGTCAAGAAGAAGTACGGCAAGAACCTCTCCTGGGCCGATCTGATGGTCCTGGCGGGCAACGTGGCGATGGAGGAGGGCGGCTTCAAGACCTTCGGCTTCTCGGGCGGTCGCGCGGACGTCTGGGAGTCCGACGATGACATCTACTGGGGCCCGGAGAAGGTCTGGCTGGACGACGAGCGCTACACCGGCGACCGCGACCTGCAGGCGCCGCTGGCCGCTGTCCAGATGGGTCTGATCTACGTCAACCCGGAGGGCCCTAACGGCGAGCCCGACCCGATGAAGTCCGCGGTGGACATCAAGGAGACCTTCCGCCGCATGGGGATGAACTCCGAGGAGACCGTCGCCCTCATCGCCGGTGGCCACACCTTCGGCAAGACCCACGGTGCCCACCCCGACGATCTGGTCGGCCCCGACCCGGAGGCCGCGCCGCTGGAGAACCAGGGCATCGGCTGGAAGAACGGCCACGGCACCGGTGTCGGCGCGGACGCACTCACCTCGGGCCTCGAGGTCACCTGGACCTACCACCCGACCCGTTGGGACAACGAGTTCTTCCACATCCTCTACGCCTACGAGTGGGAGCTGTTCGAGTCGCCGGCCGGCGCCAAGCAGTGGAAGCCGAAGAACGGCGCGGGCTCCGACATGGTCCCCGAGGCGCACGGTGAGGGCAAGCGCGAGCCGCGCATGCTCACCTCCGACCTGGCGCTGCGCATGGACCCGGAGTTCGACGAGATCTCCCGCCGGTTCAGGGACGACCAGGAGGCTTTCTCTGACGCGTACGCCCGTGCCTGGTTCAAGCTGACCCACCGCGACATGGGTCCGAAGAGCCGCTACGTCGGCTCCGAGGTCCCGGCCGAGGACCTGCTCTGGCAGGACCCGCTCCCCGCTGAGGGTGGTGCGACCGACGAGGCCGCGATCTCCGCCGCCAAGGCCGCGATCGCTGCGTCCGGTCTGAGCGTGCAGCAGCTGGTCTCCACCGCGTGGAAGGCGGCGGCCACGCACCGTACGTCCGACCACCGCGGTGGCGCCAACGGCGGTCGCATCCGTCTCGAGCCGCAGGTCTCGTGGAAGGTCAACCAGCCCGAGGAGCTCAAGCCGGTCATCGCGAAGTACGAGGAGATCGCGGCCGCGACCGGTGTCTCCTTCGCCGACGTGCTCGTCCTCGCCGGTGGCGTGGGCATCGAGCTGGCCGCCAAGGCCGCGGGCCAGGACGTCACGGTCCCGTTCTCCGCCGGCCGCGTCGACGCGACCCAGGAGCAGACCGATGCCGAGAACTTCGCCTGGCTCGAGCCGGTCGCCGACGGCTTCCGCAACTACGACTCCGGGTTCCTCAACCTCCCGACCGAGTTCCTGTTCCTCGACCGGGCGAGCCTCCTCGGCCTCTCGGCCCCCGAGGCCACGGTTCTGGTCGGCGGCCTGCGCGTGCTCGGCAACAACTGGGACGGCTCCGACCTCGGTGTCTTCACCAAGACTCCGGGCGTGCTGACGAACGACTTCTTCGTCAACCTGCTCGACTACGACCAGCAGTGGACCCCGTCCGCCGACGAGGCGACCTACACCAGCTCCAACGGCTGGACCGGTTCCCGCGTCGACCTGGTCTTCGGTGCCAACTCCGAGCTCCGCGCCCTGGCGGAGGTCTACGGTGCCGACGACGCCAAGGAGAAGTTCGTCAACGACTTCGTCAAGGCGTGGGTCAAGGTCATGGAGAACGACCGCTTCGACCTGAAGAAGTGACCTGAAGCGGTACGCCGCGGCGTACCGCCTGACAGTGGAGGCCGGCCCCTTTCGGGGTCGGCCTCCGTTGTCATACCCACCCGGGTAGGATCAACGGCCGCCGCAGTCAGTCGCCTAGGTCAGGTGGAGCAATGGAACACCGGAGCGCCGAGCCTCCGAAGGGTCCGACCGGTCCGCCGCCGTCCTGGCGACCGCCTCCACCGCCCGCCCCTCGGCCCGCCCCTCGGATCGCGGCCGAGCCACCTCGGGCCACGCCCAGCAGGCCGGGTGCGCGTCGCGCGGCACCCAAGCCGTCCTCGGCCAGTGCCTGGCTCGCGAAGGCCGAGCCCGCCAAGATCTGGGCAGCCGAGAAGTGGGCGGCGGCCAGGAGCTCGACGCCCACGGGTTCGACACCCCGGACGCCGACGAGCTGGCGACGCTGGGGGAAGGCCGCCGCGAAGGTGGCGCTGGTCGGGTTCCTGGCCATCGCCCTGATCGGCTCGGTGACCGCGATCGTGGCCTACAACCGGATCAAGGTGCCGGACCCCAACGCCGCGTTCGAGGTCGAGACCTCCTTCGTCTACTACGGCAACGGCAAGACCGAGCTCGGCCGCTACCAGGACGGCGACCAGAACCGGATCAAGCTCGACGCAGACGAGATCCCGGAGACCGTCAAGCACGCCGTGGTGGCCGCCGAGGACCGTACGTTCTACGAGAACAGCGGCGTCGACGTGAAGGGCATCGTGCGGGCCGCGTTCTCCAACACCACCGAGGGCACCTCTGGCGGCGCCTCCACGATCACCCAGCAGTACGTCAAGAACTACTACCTCAGCGCCGAGCGCTCCTACTCCCGCAAGCTGAAGGAAGCGGTCATCGCCCTGAAGCTGACCAGGCAGAAGAGCAAGGACCAGATCCTCACCGACTACCTCAACACGATCTACTTCAACCGCGGCGCCTACGGCATCGAGGCGGCCGCGAAGGCCTACTTCGCGAAGTCCACCAAGGACCTGTCGCTGCAGGAGACGGCGGCGCTCGCGGCCATCCTCAACAACCCGGCCGGCTTCGACCCCGCCAGCAGCACCTTCCGCGGGCAGGAGAAGCTGCTCGGCCGCTACCAGTACGTCCTCTCCGGCATGGTCGACCTCGGCTACCTGAAGCAGGCCGACGCCGACAAGGTGAAGGACGCGCTGCCGAAGTTCCCCGCGAAGACGGTGCCGAGCCGGCTCGGCGGCCAGCGCGGCCACGCGCTCACCATGATCAAGGCCGAGCTGCTCGGCCTCACCGACGCGCAGGGCAAGCCGCTGTTCACCGAGGAGAAGATCGACAGCGGCGGGCTTCGGATCACCGCGACACTCTCGCCCAAGGTCATGAAGGCCTCGGCGACTGCGGCCAAGACCGTGAAGCCGAAGAACCGAAAGGCGTACGTCAAGGGCGACCCCGAGCAGAAGAACGCCCTGCACGTGGCGACCGCCTCGGTGGACGTCGAGTCCGGTGCACTGCTCGGCTTCTACGGCGGCCAGGACTACCTCGACAGCCAGCACAACTGGGCCGCGACCGGTGGTCACGCCGGGTCGACGATGAAGGCCTTCGCCACCGCGGCGGCGATCGCGAAGGGCTACTCGCTGAACTCGACGTGGGCGGGCGACTCGCCGTTCACGACCTATGCCGGCTCCGAGGTGGTCAACGAGGGTGAGCAGGCCGGGATCGCCGACGGGATGGACTACGGCCAGTACATCACCATGCTCAAGGCGATGGAGCAGTCGGTGAACACGGCCTACATCGACATGACCGAGTCGATGGGTGGTCCCGAGGCGGGCCGCAAGGCGATCTACGACACCGCGGTCGCCGCGGGGGTCGCCCCGGCGAAGGCGGACCCGAAGTTTCCCGGGATCCCCAGCACCACCACTGACTTCGACCACAAGACCGACGACCGGATCGCCCTCGGCCGCGCCAACGTCAGCCCGATCAACATGGCCAATGCCTACGCCACGATCGCCAACGGCGGCTACCGCCACGACGTACACGTGGTGAAGAAGGTCCGCGACCGCGCCGGCAACGTCCTCTACAGCTGGAACGGCCGGAAGAACGCCCGGCACGCGATCTCCGAGGACATCGCCGCTGACGTGACGTACGCGATGCAGGGCGTGGTGCAGAGCGGCTCGGGCCAGAAGGCCCAGAGCATCGGCCGCCCGGTGGCCGGCAAGACCGGCACCGGCACCTGCACCAACGAGCAGTACGTCTGCTCCTCGTGGTTCGTCGGGTTCACCCCGCAGATCGCCACCGCCGTGCGCTATTCGCGCGGCAACGGCGAGGGGAAGCTCGACGGCGGCTGGATGCCGTCCTACTTCGGCGCCGACTATCCAACCGAGACCTGGGCGGCCATCATGGCGAAGGCCATGGAGGGCAAGGAGGTCGAGAACTTCCCCGAGCCCGTCTACGTCGACGGCCAGGACCCCGAGACCGGTCACGAGGAGGAGCTGATCGCTCCGCCCGCTCCGCCGGAAGAAGAGGACGACGGCGAGGATTGTGACCCGGTCTCGGAGTTCTTCGGCACCTGCGACGGCGAGGGTGATGGCGAGGACGGCTGGGGAGGCGGCGGCAACCCCTGGGAAGGCCGTCCGTGACCTGAGCTGAGGCGTACGCCTTCGCTGTTTCACGACACTTGTACATTAATCAACACGTGTCTATGATCTCGAACATGGAGTTCGAGCTGGCTGCGGCCACCCCTGCCAAGGATCGCCGCGTCCGGCGTTCGCGTGCGGCGCTGATCCAGGCCGCGATCGCGCTGGTCACCGAACGGGGCACGGCCGCGATTCCGATCTCCGACATCGCGGCGGCGGCCGACGTGAGTCGGCAGCTGGTGTACCAGCACTTCGGCGATCGTGACGCCCTGCTGCTCGAAGCCGCGCTCGACCTGGCCAGGACCGAGCTGCTGCCGCGTTTCGCGGAAGTGGCGTCGCCGGAAGGGTCGGAGCGGGCGCGTGCCCTGACTCGGCACTTCGCCGAGCATCGCGCCTTCTACCGGGCGATGCTGAACAGCTCCGGCGCCTACGCGCTGACCAAGGCGCTCAGCGGTCTGATCGCTCCGATCAACCGGCGTGCCATCGAGGCGCAGTTCGCCGAGGACGATGACTCGCAGCAGCTCGATGACCTGGCGGCCTTCGTCACCGGCGGCGGCGCCGCCGTCATCAACGCCTGGGTGACCGACGGGGAGGACCCGCTCGACCCCGACGACCTCGCCGACCGGCTCGTCGGGCTGCTCGGCATCATCACCGCCGCAGTGCGCCCGACCACTGCCTCCGACGTGCTTGAGCAGAAGACGGAGACCGACCGATGAGCCTCATGAGTCACATCATCCAGCGTCAGATGAAGCTCTCCGAGCCGCTGACGCGGAAGGTCGTCGTCGACCGCGACCTGCGCGTGCCGATGCGCGACGGCGTGGAGCTGCTGGCCGATCGCTGGACGCCGAAGGGTGGCGCGCAGGGCCTGCCGACCGCGCTCATCCGAAGCCCGTACGGCCGTTCTGGCGTCTTCGGTGCGATCATGGCCCGCCCGCTCGCCGAGCGCGGCTACCAGGTGCTGATCCAGAGCGTCCGTGGAGGCTTCGGCTCCGGTGGCGTCATGGACCCCATGCTCCAGGAGCGTGAGGACGGCCTGGACACGTTGGACTGGGTGATCGAGCAGCCCTGGTTCGGCGACTCCATGGTGCTGGTCGGCCTGAGCTACCTGGGCTATGTGCAATGGGCGGTCGCCGACAGCCTGCCACCGCAGGTCAAGGCCATGATCCCCGTGGTCACCGAGTCGGCGCTGACGAGCGAGTTCATGCGCGCCGACGGTCGTTCGTTGGAGCTGCCGGTCGAATGGGGTGCCATGGTCGCCACCCAGGAGCGCCCCTTCGCGGCGTTCCGCAGGAACGCCCAGACCAAGAAGACCGCCGGCGCCCTGCGCGTGCTGCCGCTGCGGGATGCGGACCTCGAGGCCACCGGCCGGCGCTCGCAGTACATCCAGGACGTTCTCGCTCATGGCGCCGACGATCCGCACTGGGATGGCCTCGATCATCGCCACCGGGTCGCAGGCACGAGCGTCCCGGTCAGCGCCATCGGGGGCTGGTACGACATCTTCCTGCCGGGTCAGCTGCGGGACTTCGCGACTCTTCACGAGGCCGGTAAACCCGCCCGGCTCACGGTCGGGCCCTGGACTCATACGGACACCACGATTCCTGGCGTCGCCGAAGCGGTCGACTTCGGCTTGGCACATGCGCGCGGCGAGGAGCCGGCCGAGCGGGCACCGGTGCGGTTGTTTGTGATGGGTGCGGACGCCTGGCGCGACTTCGAGTCCTGGCCGCCGAAGGGCTACGAGCCGCAGCACTTCCACCTCCAGGGTGACGGCGGTCTGTCGGTGAGCGTCCCGGGCGACTCGGATCCCGATCGCTATCGCTACGACCCAGCCGATCCGACCCCGGCGGCCGGGGGCATCAGCATCAGCAGCGGCGGCCGCGTCGACAACGGCGCCGTGGAGGCCCGGGACGACGTGCTGACCTACACCACCACGGTGCTCGATGAGGACGTCGAGGTCGTCGGCGAGGTGAGTGCCGAGATCTGGTTCCGGTCGAGCCTGGCGTACGCCGACGTCTTCGTGCGGCTCTGCGATGTCGATGAAGAGGGCCGCTCCCACAACGTCTGCGACGGGCTCACCAGTCTGACGGGCGCCGATGAGCTCACTTGCGCCACCGTGCGGCTCTGGCCCACGGCGTACCTGTTCAAGCGCGGCCATCGGATCCGCGTGCAGGTCTCCAGCGGTGCCTTCCCGCGCTATGCCCGTAATCCCGGGACCGGGGAGCCGCTCGCCACCGCCACGACGCTCCTGGCTGCCGACCAGACGGTCCATCACGATCCCGAGCATCCTTCGGCGCTGATCCTGCCGGTTCGCGCCGTTTCGACCACCTAGGCGGCGGCGCGTCCAATATATAGGACGCGCGTCCATAGTCCGAGACGTAGGCCTTGCGAGGCACCCTCCGTCTCCGGCACCATCTTCGGCGAAGGTCACGACTGTCAGCGCGAAGCCCCGGCTTGCTGGCGGGCAACCCTCCCACGCGGTGGGGTGCTCCGGGTGACGACCAGGCCCTCGCCGAGGTGGCGCGGGCAAGCGCGTGCTTCGCCGGGCGGTCCTGGGGGAGCCATGACCCGAAGGGTGCCCCCATGTCCCTGCTTCCGCTCGTCGGCTCGAACACGCAGGTCCCGCTGCTGGACGGAACGACCACGACGTACGCCAACCTCGATGTGGCCGCGTCTGCGCCGGCGCTGCAGAGCGTGGCCGACCGGGTGGCCGAGGTCCTGCCCTGGTACGCCTCGGTGCATCGCGGCGCCGGCTACCTGTCCCAGGTCTCGACCGCCCTCTACGAGGAGTCGCGGGCGACCATCGGCGCCTATGTCGGCGCCCGCGAGGATGACGTCACCGTCATCACCCGCAACACCACCGACTCGGTGAACCTGCTGGCCGGCTGTGTACCCGGCCGGGTGCTCGTCCTCGACATCGAGCACCACGCCAACCTGCTTCCGTGGCGCCGTGTCGAGGCCGGTGTGACCGTGGTCGCCGGCCGGGACACCCTCGCCGGCACCATCGACGTCCTCGCCGGTGAGCTGGCCCGGGACAGCTTCGCCCTGGTCGCGATCACCGGCGCGTCCAACGTCACCGGCGAGGCGCTGCCTGTCGGCGAGATCGTCACCCTGGCCCACGCCCACGGCGCCCGGGTCCTCGTCGACGGCGCCCAACTGCTCGCCCACCGCCACTTCTCGCTGGCCGCGACCGGCGCCGACTACGTCGTCCTCTCCGGCCACAAGCTCTACGCCCCCTACGGCGCCGGCGCCCTGGTCGGGCGCCGCGACTGGCTCGACGTCGGCACCCCCTACCTCGCCGGGGGAGGGGCCGTCGATGACGTTGAGGTGGGGGAGACCACCTGGCAGCCCGCCCCCGCGCGTCACGAGGGCGGCTCGCCCAACGTCATCGGCGCCGCGGCACTGGCCGCTGCCTGTACGACTCTCGGCGGCCTCGAGCCCGCCGAGCTGGACCGCCACGAGGCGTCACTGAGGGGGCGCCTCGTGGCCGGCCTGTCTGCGCTGGAGGGCGTCGACGTTCTGCGGCTCTGGCCCGACTCCGAGGAGCCTGTCGGCGTGGTGACGTTCACGGTCGACGGCATCGAGCCCGGCCGGGTCGCGGCCTACCTCTCCGCCGAGCACGGCTTGGGCGTACGCGACGGCCGCTTCTGCGCCCAGCCGCTCCTCAAGCGCCTCGGACTCACCGGCGGCGCGGTCCGCGCGAGCATCGGGATCGGCACCTCGGTCGCCGACGTGGACCGGCTGGTGGCCGGCGTACGTTCTCTTCTGGAGGGTGACGTCCGGGGCGACTACGTCCTCGTGGACGGGGCCTGGACGCTCGCCGAGGACCCGCGCCCGCTCGTCGGACCGGTCGGTCTGACTCGCCTGGCCGACACCGCCGGCTCGTGCGGAGCGGCCGTCTAGCCGGGATGATTCGGGGCGCTCACGGTGTTGAGAAATCGTGAGCGAAAGAGTGCATGGCGAGCGGAAGGTACGCGGCGGCAAGCTGGTCGTCGTCGACGCGACAGTCTCCGCTGACACGATCATCGACGTCGTCCTCTCGGGCGACTTCTTCCTGGAACCCGACGAGGCGTTGGGCTGGCTGACCGAGGCGTTGGAGGGGCAGCCGGTCGACGTCTCCCTCGACCAGCTGACCGCGGTGCTCGACACCGCTGCCCGTGATGCCGAGCTGGTCGGTTTCGTCACCCGCGACGTCGCCCTGACGGTGATGCGGGCGCTGGGCCGGGCCACGACCTGGGACGACCTCGAGCTCGAGATCGTCGAGACCGGGCCGCTGTCGCCGCGGATGCAGATGGCGCTCGACGAGGTCATCGTCCGCCAGGTCGCCGAGGGGCGCCGCGCCCCCAACCTGAGGTTCTGGGACTGGGCCAGCAGCGCGGTCGTGATCGGCAGTTACCAGTCGCTCTCCAACGAGGTCGACGAGGCCGCCGCCGAGCGTCACGGCATCGAGGTCGTACGCCGCATCTCAGGCGGCGGCGCCATGTTCATCGAGCCGGGCAACACGATCACCTACAGCCTCGCCGTCCCCGACACGCTCGTGGCCGGCATGTCCTTCCAGGAGTCGTACGCCTTCCTCGACGAGTGGGTGCTGCGCGGCCTGCGCAGCGTCGGCATCGAGGCCGCCTACGCCGGTCTGAACGACATCGCCTCGCCGGTCGGCAAGATCGCCGGCGCCGCGCAGAAGCGGATCCCGGGCGGCGTCCTGCACCACGTCACGATGGCTTACGACATCGACGCCGACAAGATGCTCGAGGTGCTCCGCATCGGTCGCGAGAAGATGTCCGACAAGGGCACCAGGAGCGCGGCCAAGCGGGTCGACCCGATCCGTTCCCAGACCGGGCTGAGCCGCGAGAAGGTCATCGCCGCCCTGCTGGCTGAGTTCGAGCAGAGCTTCGGGGCGGCGTACGTCGGCCTCGACCAGGCCACGATCGACGAGGCCGCGGCGCTGGTCGAGAGCAAGCACGGCACCCCGGCCTGGCGCGCGCGAGTGCCGTAGGGGCTGGTCAGCGGTCGATGAAGGCCAGCAGGTCGGCGTGGAGCCGGTCGCGATCGGTGTCCGGAAGGGCATGGCTGGAACCCTCGTAGACCTTCAGCTCCGCGCCGTCGATCAGCTCGCTCGAGCGGCGGCCACCGACCTCGATCGGCACGATCTGGTCGTCGTCGCCGTGCACGACCAGCGTCGGCACGTCGATCTTGGCCAGGTCGGGCCGGAAGTCGGTGGCGGAGAAGGCCGCGATGCACTCGTAGGCGCCACGGTGCCCCGACGCCATGCCCTGGAGCCAGAAGGCGTCACGGAAGCCCTGCGGAACATCGCCGTTCCGGTTGTTCCCGAAGAACGGCCCGTCGGCCAGGTCGCGGTAGAGCTGGGCCCGGTTGGCCAGCTCCCCGGCACGGATCTCGTCGAAGACCTCGAGGGGTAGCCCGTCGGGGTTGTCCTCGGTCCGCAGCATGAGCGGCGGCACCGCCGAGACCAGGACCAGCTTGGCGACGCGGGCGGTGCCGTGCCGCCCGACGTACCGGACGATCTCACCGCCTCCGGTCGAGTGCCCGACGAGGGTGAGGTCGTGCAGGTCGAGCGCGTCGATCAGACCGGCGAGGTCGTCGGCGTAGGTGTCCATCTCGTTGCCCGACCAGGTCTGGCTGGAGCGGCCGTGGCCCCGGCGGTCGTGGGCAATGGCTCGGTGGCCGTGCTCTGCGAGGAAGAGGGCGGTGGCCTCCCAGGCGTCGGCGTTGAGCGGCCAGCCGTGGCTGAGCAGCACGGGGCTTCCGGTGTCGCCCCAGTCCTTGTAGAAGATCTGGGCGCCGTCGTCGGCGGTGATGTAAGGCATCGGCTTCCTCCCACGGTCGGTTGGGTTCTGTCCCGACGAGCCTCGCGCGGCCACCCGCCTCCACGGACCACGTGGACCGCGTAGTCCCGGGACTACGTGTCGTACGTGGTCCGGAGGCATCGCGACCGGATGGACGATCGGAGCGTCTCAGCCCCCAGCACAGGAGCCAGATCATGTCCTTCAAACATCGAGCGGGCGGATTGCTCGCCGTTCTCGTGGCAGCGGTGCTCGCGTTCGCTCCGGCGGCCGACGCCCTCACCACGCGCGGGGTCGCCCCGGCGCCGAAGCCGACCATCGTGCTCGTGCACGGTGCCTTCGCCGACTCCTCGGGTTGGGCCGACGTCGCCGGCAAGCTGACCGGCCGCGGCTACCCGGTGCTCGCCTTCTCCAACCCGCTGCGCGGCCCGTTGTCCGATGCCGAGTACCTGCGGCTGTTCCTGGACACGGTCGACGGCCCCGTCGTGCTCGTCGGCCACTCCTACGGTGGCGCGGTCATCACCAACGCCGCCACCGGCGACCCCGACGTCACGGCGCTGGTCTACGTCGCCGCGTACGCGCCGGCAGCGGGCGAGAACATCCTGGCGATGAACGCCCTGGGCGGTGGCCACACCGAGGTGACCGACCATCTCGTCACCAGGCCGTTCCCCGGTGCCCAGCCCGGCGACATGGATGCCTATATCGACCCGGCGTGGTTCCCACAGGGGTTCGCGCAGGATCTGCCGCGTGCCGAGGCACGGTTCCTGGCCGCCTCGCAGCGGCCCGGCGCACTCGCAGCACTCGTCACACCGTCGGGAGAGCCGGCATGGGAGGACCAGCCGAGCTGGTACGTCGTCGCGAAGCAGGACCGGATCATCCCGCCCGAGGCGGAGCGCGCCATGGCGGCCAGAGCCGGCTCGAGGACTGTCTCCGTCGACTCCTCCCACGCCGTGATGATCAGCCACCCCGGACTCGTCGCCGACGTCGTCCACAACGCGGCGCGCACCACTGTGCGCTGACATGCCTGACCGAGCACCGAAAGGGAACCTGACATGAGCACTCCGGACACCATCGTCCTGATCCACGGCTTCTGGGTCACACCCCGATCGTGGGAACACTGGAAGGCCCGGTACGAGGCCAACGGCTTCACCGTGCACACCCCCGCCTACCCGGGCTTCGAGGTGGAGGTCGAGGCCCTCCGCGCGGACCCGACCCCGATCGCGGACCTCACCCTGGAGGCGATCGTCTCCCACCTGGAGGCCTTCCTCGACACGCTCGACACCGCGCCGATCATCATGGGCCACTCCGCCGGTGGTGCGTTCGCGCAGGTCGTGATGGACCATGGCTACGGAGCCGCGGGCGTCGTACTCAACTCCGCCCCGACCGAGGGGGTCCGAGCCACGCCGTGGAGCCAGCTCCGCTCGGTCTTCCCGGTCCTCAAGAACCCGGCGAACCATCACCGCGCCGTCGGGTTCGACGCCGAGCAGTGGAGGTACGCCTTCACGAACACCTACACCGAGGAGGAGTCGGCGGCGTTCTACGAGCGCTACCACATCCCCGCGTCGGGACGCGTCCTGTTCGACTCCGTGCTGGCGAACTTCCAGCCCGGCCACCAGGGCGCCTGGGTCGACTTCAAGAACGCCGACCGCGCGCCGCTGCTCTTCCTGTCCGGGTCCGAGGACCACATCATGCCCCCGTCGGTGCAGGCGTCGAACCTCAAGCACTACAAGGGCGCCGGAACGGTCACCGAGCACGAGACGTACGACGGTCGGCCGCACCTGATGGTGGCGGGCCCGGGATGGGAGGAGATCGCCGACCACGCGCTCGAGTGGGCGCTCGCCCACGCGGTACAGCGGGGGGCCGCCGAGCCCACCGCGTCCTGAGGGCACGCGATGGACCTCACCCTCACCCATGTGGGCGGGCCGACGACCGTCCTGGAGGTGGCCGGGTGGCGGATCCTGACCGACCCGACCTTCGACGCCCCCGGCCGGACGTACAGGTTCGGCTGGGGTACGTCCTCGAGGAAAACCGCAGGTCCTGCGGTCCCCGCCGCCGAGATCGGCGCCATCGACGCCGTCCTCCTCACCCACGACCACCATGCCGACAACCTCGACGACGCCGGCCGGGCGCTGCTGCCGGGCGTCGGCGTGGTGGTCACCACCGCCTCGGGCGCGGTCAGGCTCACCAGGTCGGGCCTGGGCCCGGCGGTCCGGGGTCTGCGGCCGTGGCAGACCACGGTGCTGCAGGCTCCGGGCCGTCCGACGGTCACGGTGACCGCGACTCCTGCGCGTCATGGTTTCCGCGGCAGCAGGCCGATCGTCGGTGATGGCATCGGCTTCTCCCTGACCTGGGAGGGGCAGGAGCACGGAGCGGTCTGGTATTCGGGGGACACGGTGCTGTACGACGGCCTCGAGGAGGTCGCGAACCGGGTCGACGTCGGGACCGCGGTCCTGCACCTCGGACGCGTCGGGTTCCCGGTGACCGGGCCGCTCGCCTACACGATGGACGGGCGGGACGCGGTCACGCTGTGCGAGCTGCTGGACCCGGCCACGGGTGGTGCCGGTGCACTACGAGGGCTGGTCGCACTTTCGTCAGGGGAAGGACCGGATCCTCGCCGACCTGGCCGACGCTCCGCATGGGATCGCGGACCGCTTCCGCTGGCCGACGCCGGGGGTGGCGCTCCGTCTGCTGGTCTAGACCTACGCGTTCAGACGGTCGGCCAGCTGCCGGCGGGAGGAGATGCCGAGCTTCTGGAAGACCTTCCGCAGGTGATAGTCGACGGTGTTCGGGCTGATGAACAGGTTGGCGGCGATCTCGGCGTTCGTACGTCCGGACGCGGCCAGCCGCGCGATCGTGTGCTCCTGCGTGGTGAGATCGAGCCGTGGAGCTGCCTCGCCGCCTGCGGCATCGTCGGGGCGGACGCCGAGGATCTCGAGCTCTGCCAGGACGCGCGGGACGAAGATCTCGGCCCCGCTGTGGCGCAGGTGCTTCAGGGCGAGCCGCAGCTGCTCGGCAGCCTCGCGACGGCGCCGGACGCGACGGAGCCACTCGCCGTGGAGCAGGTACGACCGACCGAGCTCGGTCTCGGCCAGCGTCTTGTGCAGGGCCGCGATCGACGCGAGGTAGTGGGCCTCGGCCGCGTCGTCCGGGCTCACCAGCGCGAGCGCGCGCTCGGCGACTCCCTCGCACCACGGCATCCCGTTGACCGCTGCCCGGCTCGCCAGATCCTCCGCGACGCGCTGTGCCTCGTCCAGGTGGCCGGAGCGTACGGCGGACTCGACGAAGTCGGCGTACCACATCGGGGTGACCTGGAGGAACGGCTCCTCGATGAGCGGCTTGTGGCGTCGGTAGGCATCCTCGTAGCGCCGGTCCGCCAGGTCACGCGCGACCAGGCCCTCGATCCCCGAGAACTGCACCCCGCCGAAACCGACAGCGCCGGCGCCGTCGGCCACGGCCTCCACCAGCTCGCGCGGCTCGCCGGACCACGCCATCACGGCGACGTTGGGCACGTTCGCATCCTCGTGGCCCATCGCGACACGCACCTCCCGATTCGACTCCACGAAGCGGTGCGCTCGGTGCAGCGAGCCGCCGTAGACCTCGGAGAGGGCCATGATCCACAGCAGCGAGTCGAGCACCAGCAGCGCGCCCCGGTCACGTGCGGCCCGTGCGGCCCGGCTGAGACCGGCGGCTCGGCCCTCGTCGTCCCAGAGGTAACCGCCGACACCGGCGAGCACGGAGCCGAAGTTCATGAGCTCGTCATCGGGCAGGGCGAGGACAGCGTCGTACGCGGCGCGAACCTGTGGGTAGGCCGTGTCATAGGGCTCCAGGATCAGTGCGGCCAACCCTCGCAGGACCACGGACCAACGGCCGTGCCGGTCCGCGCCGACCCGCATCCGCTCTCCGAGCTCGCCCTGCGTCACGCCCGTCATGAGTCGGTCGGCACTCGAGCACCGGTCGAATGCCCGGAGCAGAGCATCCTGCTCGCGGACGTCGTCGAAGCCGTGGAAGAGGTCGGCGGCCAGCAGCTGATCGGACGCGCCGCGCATCACGCCCTCCCGCTCGGCCCGCAGCACTGACAAGGCGCTCCGAGTCACCAGCGCACGACCTCGGGTGACCTGGCCGGCGGACTCCTCGTCGATCGCTTCGATGAGCTGCTGCGCGAGATGGGCGGCGCCGACCGCCAGGGCCGCCTCGGCCGCCCCGACCTGGCGTGAGGTACGCCCCTCGCCCGGCGGGCTGAGATCGGCGCCGCGGGCGAGCAGACGGGCGCTGGAGGCGAGGCCACCACGCCGGGCGGCCAGGATCGCGGTCCGGTCGAGCCGCTGGGCAACGGCCTCGTCCGTCCCTACGACGGCCCTGGCGGCATGCCATGCCTCCGCCTCGACGAGGTTCGACCGGTCGGCGGCCCGCGCGAGGGCACGGTGGACCCGGCGTCGCTCGACGCCCGAAGCCGCGTTGTAGACCGCCGAGCGCACCAGGGGATGGCGGAACCGTACGGTCGGGGTGAGCTGGACGAGCCCGGCGACCTCGGCGCGGTCGGCGTCGTCGAGGGTGAGGTCCAGCTCCGCGCCCGCGGCGGCGAGCAGGTCGATGTTGCCGGTCGAGTCAGCCGCAGCCAGCAGAACCCAGGTCTGGACCGCCTGGTCGGCCTGGCGTACGCGGCGTACGTAGTGGGCCTCGAGGTGGCGACCGACGGGGACGGGCTCGCCGGCCATGCCCAGATCCGGCAGCTCGTGGACCAGCGACTCACCGGCGAGGTCGATCAGGGCAAGCGGGTTGCCGCCGGTGGCCTGGGCGATCGCCAGGGCCACCGACGGCGGGAGCGGTTCCGTCGCCGCGCGGTTCAGCAGGCGGACGGCGGCATCGGTGTCCAGGCCGGTCAGCGCAAGCTGGGGCACCCCACCGAGATGCTCGGCCAAGCGGGCCTCGTCACGCCCGGCGAACACCACCGCGACGCGCTCCACCGCGATCCTGCGGGCCACGAACGCCAGCGCGTCCAGGCTTTCCGGGTCGAGCAGATGAGCGTCGTCGATCGTGCAGACGATGCCGTGCCCGTCGCTCGCGGCGGCCAGGAGCCCGAGGACTCCCAAGCCGACCAGATAGCGGTCGGGCGGCGGTCCGTCTGCCTCGCCCGAGGCGACCAGCAGGGCCCGGCGTTGCTGCTCCGGGAGCATCTCGCACTCGCGGCGCAGCGCCGTCGCCAGTCGCTGGACCGCGGCGAACGCCATGTCCGACTCGGACTCGTAGCCGTCGACCCGAACGACCCGGAGGCTCGTGTCCGCGGTGGCTGAGGTGAGCAGCGCGGACTTGCCCACCCCCGGCTCGCCGAGCACTGCGATCGATCCGCCCTTGCCGTTCCGCGCACGGCTCAGCAATGCGGCCAGACGTACCTGCTCTGATGCTCTGCCGACGAGCGCGGCCTCAGGCCGCTCGGGGATGTTTCCCACGGGCCGACGTTAGCCACCGGGGCAGCCGTGGCGCATGACCAATATGCCCTAAAACTTGGACTCCGCTGCTCGGAGCGTTCCTTGGATGAGATGGGGGGGTCCTCATTCACGACCGACATCACGAGCAGCGGAGCGCCGCCAGTCTGGCACGCTCAGACGGGCCGTCGCAATAGGTGAAGGCCCCTCCGAGCCTATTTTCTGTCGGTCGATCTGCAGGGCGGAACTCATGGACTATGGAAAGTACTAGACCAGAGGATTTGGACCGTACTTTCCAGGCCCTCTGACCCAGACGGGCCATGCCCGCGAACGGGTCGCGAATGACGATGGCCGTCGTGGTCGGCTACCCTTGACACATGCAGATGTCTGTCCTGCTTCTTAGGCAGCCGCGCTGACCCTGAGGGACACACCCCGGTCACGCGGCCACCCCTCCATGTGAGGGGTTTCTTTGTTCCAGAAGCAGTCTTGACGCACGACACTCGACAAGGACGAAAGACCAATGACGCAGGAGCAGGCCGAGCAGGCGACGTACGACGTCGTGGAGTTGCAGGACAAGTGGCGCCCCATCTGGGAGAAGCTGGAGCCGTTCAAGGCGGGCCAGCGCGAGGGGGCTGAGAAGCGCTATGCGCTCACGATGTTCCCCTACCCGTCCGGTGACCTGCACATGGGCCACGCCGAGGTGACCGCGCTGCACGACGTGATCGCCCGCTACTGGTGGCTGAAGGGCTTCGACGTCCTGAACCCGATCGGCTGGGACTCCTTCGGCCTGCCCGCCGAGAACGCCGCGATCAAGCGCAACGAGAACCCCGCCGGCTGGACCTACGCCAACATCGAGACCCAGGCGGAGTCGTTCAAGCGCTACGGCATCTCCTTCGACTGGTCGCGCCGCCTGCACACCTCCGACCCGGAGTACTACAAGTGGACGCAGTGGATCTTCCTGAAGCTGTACGAGGCCGGCCTGGCCTACCGCAAGAAGTCGCCGGTCAACTGGTGCCCCAACGACCAGACCGTGCTGGCCAACGAGCAGGTCGTCAACGGCGAGTGCGAGCGCTGCGGCGCGGTGGTCACCAAGCGTGATCTGACGCAGTGGTACTTCAAGACCACGGCCTACGCCGAGGAGCTCTACAACGGCCTGGACCAGCTGCAGGACACCTGGATCGGCAAGGTCGTCAACATGCAGCGCAACTGGATCGGCCGGTCCGAGGGCGCGCACGTCGACTTCGAGATCTCGCTGACCTCGGGTGAGACCAAGAAGGTCACCGTCTTCACCACCCGTCCCGACACGCTGTACGGGGCGACCTTCATGGTCGTCGCCGCCGACGCGGACCTGGCTGCCGAGATCGTGGCGCCGGACCGGGCTGCCGCGCTGGAGGGCTACCTGCAGGACGTGCGCAAGGCCTCCGACATCGACCGGCTGGCGACCGACCGTCCCAAGACCGGTGTCGACCTGGGCGTCACCGCGACCAACCCCGTCAACGGCGAGCAGATCCCGGTGTGGGCGGCCGACTACGTGCTGGCCGACTACGGCACCGGCGCGGTGATGGCCGTTCCTGCCCACGACCAGCGCGACCTGGACTTCGCCAAGGCGTTCTCGCTGCCGGTGCGCCGCGTCGTGGACGTGCCGGGCGCGGAGAACCCCGAGGAGACGTACGTCGCGACCGCGGGCGACGGTGCGTACGTGAACTCGCCGGAGCTGGAGGGCGTCGCCGACAAGGCGGGCGGCATCCACAAGATCATCGAGAAGCTGGAGGCCGACGGCCACGGCAAGGGCACGATCAACTACCGGCTGCGCGACTGGCTGCTGTCGCGGCAGCGCTACTGGGGTGCGCCGATCCCGATCGTGCACTGCCCGGTCGACGGCGAGGTGCCGGTGCCCGAGGCCGAGCTGCCGGTGCAGCTGCCGGAGCTGAAGGGCGCCGACCTGAAGCCGAAGGGCGTCTCGCCGCTGGCCGCGGCCTCGGAGTGGGTCAACGTCTCCTGCCCGAAGTGCGGCGGTCCGGCTACGCGCGACTCCGACACGATGGACACCTTCGTGGACTCGTCGTGGTACTTCCTGCGCTACCTGTCGCCGACCGACGAGACCCAGGCGTTCTCCTCCGAGCTGGCCCGCGAGTGGGGTCCGGTCGACTTCTACCTGGGCGGCGACGAGCACGCGGTGCTGCACCTGCTGTACTCGCGGTTCTTCACCAAGGCGCTGCGCGACATCGGCCTGATCGACTGGGACGAGCCGTTCACGTCCTACCTGTCCCAGGGCAAGGTCATCAACGGCGGCAAGAAGATGTCGAAGTCGCTGGGCAACGGTGTGAACCTGTCGGACGTGCTGGAGGAGTTCGGTGTCGACGCGACCCGTCTGACCCTGGTCTTCGCCTCCCCGCCGGAGGACAACATCGACTGGGCCGACGTCTCGCCGGCCGGCTCGGTGAAGTTCCTGCAGCGGGCCTGGCGCCTGGCCGGGGACGTGACGTCCTCCCCGGATGTCGACGTCTCCGGTGGTGACGTCGCGCTGCGGCGTACGACTCACAAGACCATCGCCGAGGCCGAGCAGCTGATCGAGTCCTACCGGTTCAACGTGGTCGTGGCTCGCGTGATGGAGCTGGTCAACGCGACCCGGAAGGCGATCGACTCCGGTGTCGGTCCCGCCGACCCCGCCGTACGTGAGGCCGCGGAGACGGTCGCGATCCTGCTCTCGCTGGTCGCGCCCTACACCGCCGAGGAGATGTGGGAGCGTCTGGGGCACGAGCCGACGGTTGCGCGGGTCGCGTGGCCGACGGTCGAGCCCCACCTGCTCGTGGAGGACTCGGTGACCGCAGTGGTCCAGATCAAGGGCAAGGTGCGTGCGCGCCTGGAGGTCTCGCCCTCGATCTCCGAGGCTGACCTCGAGGCCGCCGCGCTGGCCGACCCAACGATCGCGGCCGCGATCGAGGGTCAGACCGTACGCAAGGTCATCGTCCGCGCGCCGAAGCTCGTCAACATCGTCGTCTGATCGGATCGGCTCGCGCTGTCGACGCGATGGGTCGATCTGTAGGCTTCTGACATGGCCCGGGTAGCGATCGTGACCGACTCGACCGCGATGCTTCCATCCGATCTCGGGGATGCCACGGAGCTGATCACATCGGTGCCGTTGCAGGTGATCGTGGATGGGACGTCGTACGACGACGGGGTGGAGGAGACGTCGCCCGAAGCGCTGCTGACGGCGTTGGCGGCGCACAAGACGGTGACGACCTCAAGGCCATCGCCGGCGCTGCTGGCGGAGGTCTACGACAAGCTCGCGGCTCAGGGCTTCGAGGAGATCGTCTCCATCCACCTCTCCGCGGAGCTGAGCGCGACGTGCGAGTCCTCCATGCTCGCCGCGCGGGAGGCTCCGGTGCCGGTGACCACCGTGGACACGCGGCTGGTCGGGCCCGGGGTCGGCTTCGCGGTTCTGGCCGCCGCGGAGGTGGCCGGGCGAGGCGGGAGCGCTGCTGAGGCGCGCGAGGCGGCGTTGTCGCGGGTTGCCGCGACGCGTTCCTACTTCTACGTCGACACGCTCGAGTACCTGCGCCGGGGCGGGCGGATCGGAGCCGCCGCAGCCCTGCTCGGGACGGCGCTCGCGGTCAAGCCGCTGCTCACGATCGAAGAGGGTCGGGTCGTGCCGCACGAGCGGGTGCGTACGGCTGAGCGGGCGATCGCGCGGCTGCAGGCGCTCGGGGTCGAGGTGGGCGAGGATGCCGACGCCGTCGAGATCGTCGTCGCTCATCTGGGCAGCCCGGACCGTGCGGCCGCGATGGCCGCGGGGCTCTCCGCGGAGCTGGACGGCAAGATCAACGGCGACGTACGCGTCGGGGTGCTGGGCGCGGTGCTCGGTGCGCATGTCGGGCCGGGGTGTGTGGCGGTCGTTGTGGGGCCCAAGCTCTGAATCTGGACCTGATTGTGGGCCGGTTACCGTCCACAGGGGCGGTTGAGGATCGGGTTCTCCACAGGCGCTGAAAACGCGCTCGGAAGTGTCGGCGCGGGCGCATAGCTTCGGCGTCATGCGGACCCGACCGACCTCTGATCACGCCGATGCCGTCGCCCGGCGGCTGGAGCAGCTGCGCGCCGAGCTCGACCCGCCGGAGGAGGACCAGGGCGAGGAGGACTGGCAGCCGCCGTGGTGGGACGGGCCGCGGGCGACCGACACCGCGGAGCTGGATCCGTTGGTGCCTGTGCCGGGACGTCACGCGTCTCGGCGGCAGGTCGTGATCTCGCCCGACGCGGTGCTGCCGGAGCCGCTGCGCGGGCGGGTGAGCCTCGGTCCATGGCACCTCGTCGTCGTCTCGCTGGTGCTGGTCGCCGGGTTGGCGGTGGCCTGCTGGTGGATGATCCGCGCCGACCCGGAGGTGGTGCCGGCCGCCCGGGCCTCGCCCTCGGCCTCCCCGCTGGTCGCGCTGCCGACCGGCTCGGCCCCGCCCGGGAGCACGGCCGCGGTGCCGTCGGGCGGTGCGCCGACCGGGACTGTGACGGTCGACGTCGAGGGCAAGGTGCCCAAGCCCGGCATCGTCGTGCTGCCGGTCGGGTCGCGGGTGGTGGATGCCGTCGAAGCCGCTGGTGGGGCGCCCCACAAGCACCTCGCCGGACTCAACCTCGCCGCTCTGCTCAGCGACGGTCAGCAGATCGTGGTGGGTGCGCCCAACGGGGGAGTGGGCGCTGCTGCAGCCGGCTCCGGTGGTCCGGCCGCTGGGGCGCCGGGAGCGGGAGTGAGCCTCAACGCGGCCTCCATCGAGGAGCTGGAGACGTTGCCCGGGGTGGGGCCGGTGACGGCGCAGGCGATCATCGACTGGCGCACCACCAACGGCGCGTTCACCTCCGTCGACGAGCTGCTCGAGGTCGACGGAATCGGGCCGAAGACCTATGACTCGTTGGCACCGCTGGTCACGCTGTGAACGACCTGCGACTGCCGCTGCTCGGGGCCGGCGCGTGGGCGGGAGCGTTGACCGGGCCTGTCGTGGTCGCTGGCGGACGGACGGGAGTGGTTCTCCTGGTGCTCCTTGCCGCGGTCCTCGGCGTCGGCGGTGGATGGGCCGCTAGGAAGCGCCGCCCGACGGTGCTGGCGTTGGTCCTGATGATCGCCGGGACCGCGATCGTCGGGGGCCTGCACGCCGCCCGGGTCAGCGACAACCCGGTGGCGGACCTGGCCGCGCGCAAGGCGCAGGTACGGGTGGTCGCCACCGTCACCACCGACCCGAAGGAGGTGCGGGGCGAGCACGCGACGTACCAGCTCCGGCGTGCCAGCGTGCGGGAGATCAGGGGCCGTGGGGTGGTCTACCGGCTGCGTACGCCGGTGGTCGTGCTCGGCGACGAAGCGTGGGAGGACATCCCGCTGGGGGCGACGGTGTCGACGACCGGACGGCTGGGGAAGAGCGACTCGCACGAGGAGTCGGCGCTGCTGATCGCGGGGGCGCCGAGGGTCGTGTCGGGTCCGGGGATCTGGTGGCGAGCCTCCGAGACGCTGCGTGGCTCGATCCGGCAGGCGGTGGCACATCGGCCGGCTGACCAGGCGGCGCTGGTCCCTGCGCTGGTCGACGGCGACGACACCGGTCTCTCCGACGAACTGGCGGACGACTTCCGTACGACCGGACTCACCCACCTGCTCGCGGTCTCGGGCACCAACCTGACCCTCGTGGTGGGGTTCCTCCTCATCGTCGCCCGCTGGGCCGGGGTGCGGGGGAGAGGGCTGTACGCCGTCGGGGTGCTCGGCATCCTCGGGTTCATCGTCCTCGCCCGCACCGAGCCGAGCGTGGTACGAGCCGCCGCGATGGGTGCGGTCGGACTGCTGGCGATGACCCACAACGGACGCCAGCGAGCACTGCGCGGGCTCGGCGCGGCGGTGATCGGGCTCTTGCTGGTCGACCCCGGGCTGGCGACCTCGGTCGGGTTCACCCTCTCGGTCCTGGCCACGGCCGGCATCCTGCTCTTCGGGCCACCGTGGCGCGACGCTCTGAGGCGTTGGATGCCGCAGTGGTGCGCGGAGGCGATCGCGGTCCCGGCAGCGGCGCAGTTGGCCTGCACTCCGGTGGTCGCCGCCATCTCCGGCCAGGTCAGCCTGGTCGCGGTGCTCGCCAACCTGCTCGTCGAGCCCGCCGTCGCACCTGCGACGGTGCTGGGTCTCCTCGGAGGTCTGCTCGGGCTGGTGTGGGATCCGCTCGGCATGGTCGCCGGCACGATCGCGACCTGGTGCGTCGCCTGGATCATCGCGGTGGCCCGTTTCGGTGCCGGACTGCCGACCGCGGAGGTCGGCTGGGCGACCGGGCCGCTGGCATTGGCGGTGCTGGTGGGCATCTGTGCCGCGATCGCCTTCCTGGCGCCTCGGATCCTGCGGCATCCGGTCGCCGGGGTTGCCGGATGCCTGGTGCTGCTCGCGGTCGCGCTGGTGAGGCTGCCGAGCCCGGGCTGGCCTCCGCCGGGGTGGGTGCTCGTGATGTGCGACGTGGGACAAGGAGATGCCTTGGTGGTGCGCACCGGTTCGGGAAGTGCCGTCGTCGTGGACGCCGGTCCCGATCCGGACCTCGTCGACGACTGTCTCGACCGCCTCGAGATCGAGGAGGTTCCGCTCGCGGTGATCACCCACTTCCACGCCGACCACGTCAACGGCGTCGAGGGCGTCTTCGCCGGGCGCCGGGTCGGTGAGCTGTGGACCTCACGGCTCCAGGACCCGCCCGAGGGCGTACGGGTCCTCGGGGAGACCGCCGGCGTGGCCGGGGTGGTGCCGGTTCCGGCTCCCTACGCGGCCACGACCACCATCGGTGAGGTGCGGATCCAGGTGCTCTGGCCAACGGGCGAGTCCGACACCCGCGGTCCCGGGGACGGCTCCACCGCCAACGACGCGAGCGTCGTCCTCCTCGTCGAGTCCCGCGGCCTGCGTCTGCTGCTGACCGGCGACATCGAGCCGGAGGGACAGGACCAGCTCGCCGACGACCTGGCCGAGCTCGACATCGACGTGCTCAAGGTGCCCCACCACGGCTCCCGCTACCAGGACCTCGACTGGCTGCGTACGCTCCGGGCGCAGGTCGCACTCACCTCGGTCGGTGCCGCCAACGACTACGGCCACCCGGCCGCCGCCACGGTCCAGGGGCTCGAGGAGAGCGGCACCAAGGTCTACCGCACCGACCGAGACGGCTCGGTCGCGGTGGTCGAGTCGGGAGGTGAGGCAGCCGTGGTGACGCGATAGGTCTCGACCCGCTTCGCGGCTTCGCAAGCTCAGCCGCTGCGCTCGCTCGACCTTCTCCCGTTGCGCCGCCGCTCGTTCCTCGCGGCGCCGCAGGCTCGAATGTCGGTGCCGTGTGGGAGGGTTTGGGCATGGCACGCACCGCCTCCGCACCGAGCCCCACCGGCAACCTCTCGGCCTCCGACGTCCTGGGTCGGGTGATGCTGGTGACTGGCAAGGAGGAGTTCTTGGGGGAGCGTACGGTCGCGGCCGCGAAGGCCGCGGTGAAGGCCTACGACGCCGAGGCTGAGGTCTCCGAGGCGACCGCCGCCGACCTGACGCTGGCCACGCTCGGCGAGCTGAGCGCGCCCTCGCTCTTCTCGAGCATCCGGTGCGTCGTGGTGCGCAACCTGGAGAACCTGCCGGACGAGTCGGTCGCGGGCCTGATGGAGTACGCCGGGATGCCGTCGGAGGAGGTCGGGCTCGTCCTTGTCCACGGCGGCGGGCAGAAGGGCAGCGGCACGCTCGCCAAGCTCCGCAAGCTCCCGAAGGTGACCGAGCACAAGTCCGTCGAGCTGAAGGCGCGTGAGTTCGGTAGCTTCGTGAAGGCCGAGATGCGGCTCCACGGAGCGAGCATCGACGAGGAGGGCGCCGACTTCCTGATCCAGGCGGTCGGCCAGGACCTCCGCGCCTTGGCGGCCGCAGCGAGCCAGCTCGCCGGCGACAACGAGGCGAAGCGACTCGGCCTGGATCATGTGAAGCAATACTTCGGCGGCCGGGCCGAGGTGAAGAACTACGTGATCGCCGACGCGATCATCTCCGGCGACCGGGTCAAGGCCCTCGAGGAGATCCGCTGGGCCCTCGACACCGGCTCCTCCCCGGTCTACGTCCTCTCCGCCGTGGCCGGCCAGCTGCGCACCGTCGCCAACCACGTCGCCGGCATCCGCGACAGCGGCACCCCGCCCTGGAAGCAGAAGTCCATCGCCGGCCTCGCCCGCGGCTGGTCCCGCGAAGGCATCGGCGAGGCCCTCCGCTCGGTCGCCCGAGCCGACGCCGACCTCAAGGGCGCCGCCAGCGACCCGGCGTACACGCTCGAGCGCCTCGTCCTCACCCTCGCCTCCCTCCGCCAGCGCTGACCCCCCGAGGCGTCACCCCGGTCGGCCGAGGCGTCACCTAGGACGGCCGAGGCGTCAGGTACGTCGGCCGAGACGGCAGTACGGTGCCAACTCGGCCGACGCAAGTGACGTTTCGGCCGACGTAAGTGCCGTCTCGGCAGGGGCGGGACGTCTCGGCAAATGACGAAAGCCCCCGTCGCTAAGGACGGGGGCTTCGGCGGGGCTTACCTCAGAGGGAGGAAGCCTTCTTGGCGATCGCCGACTTGCGGTTGGCGGCCTGGTTCTTGTGGATGACGCCCTTGGAGGCGGCCTTGTCGAGCTTCTTGGTGGCGACCTTGGCGGTCTCGACCGCAGCGTCCTTCTCGCCGGCCTCGGCGGCGGCGTGGAACTTGCGGATGACGGTCTTGAGCTCGCTCTTGACGGCCTTGTTGCGCTCGTGCGCCTTCTCGTTCTGCTTGTTGCGCTTGATCTGCGACTTGATGTTCGCCATGGGTGAATGATCTCCAGTGCTTCGACGTGTGGTGGTGCGAGCTCTCAATCCGGCCCCTCGGGGAAATGAGAGGGGAGAGGCCTACGCGAACACGCTTGCGGTCAAGATTACAGACTCGCGTCGTTTGGCCTCAAATCGCCGTACCTCCCATAGCTACTCCGGGGTAGGCTGTGGTGATCTCGGTCACGAGATTTCCGGCGGAACCCCCTGTTGCGGCTCGGCTCCAGCGTCTAGGGTCCCCCGCGCGGTCCCTCTCGTGCTAACCGCCCACCGTTCACCCCCCACGCACACACTGCAGGCCAGGAGAATCATGCCGACCCAGTCCGCGATCGATCTCGCATTCCTCGACGAGATGCCGGCGAACTTCGCCCTTCACTTCCTCAACCGGGTCAAGGCGACCCCGAATGCGGAGGCGTTCCGTTATCCCGTGGTCGGCTCGACGACCGAGGCAGGCGGAGAGGAGTGGAAGTCGCTGACCTGGAAGGAGGCCAGCGACCTGGCCAGCCGGCTCGCCGCGGGCCTCGTCTCGCTCGGCCTCGAGCTCGAGCAGCGGGTCGGCATCGCCTCGACCACACGCTACGAGTGGATCATCGCCGACCTCGCGGTGATGCTCGCCGGCGGCGCCACCACGACGGTCTACCCGACGACCAACGTCGACGACACCGCCTACATCCTCGGTGACGCCGAGTGCCGCTTCGTCTTCGCCGAGGACGACGGTCAGCTCGCCAAGATCGCCGAGAGGGCCGCCGACCTGCCCGAGATCGTCAAGGTGATCACCTTCGACGGCGAGACGGACGGCGAGCGGGTCATCGGCCTGGACGACCTGGCGGTCATCGGCGACAAGTACCTCGCCGACCACCCGGACCTGATCGAGGAGACCGCGGCAAAGATCACGCCGGACCACCTGGCCACACTGGTCTACACCTCCGGCACCACCGGCCGGCCGAAGGGCGTACGCCTGCTCCACCGGGCCTGGGTCTACGAGGGCGAGGTATTCCGGGCCAAGGGCGACGTGCTCGGCCCCGACGACCTGCAGTTCCTGTGGCTGCCGATGTCGCACGTCTTCGGCAAGGTGCTGCTCTCGGTCCAGATCGCCTGCGGCTTCCCGACCGCGATCGACGGCCGGATGGACAAGATCGTCGACAACCTGGCGATCGTGAAGCCGACCTTCATGGGCGCCGCTCCGCGCATCTTCGAGAAGGTGCACGCCAGGATCACGATGATGGTCGAGAACGACGGTGGCGTGAAGAAGAAGCTCTTCGACGCCGCCTTCGCCAACGGCATCGCCCGTGACCGGTTGCTGCGCGAGGGCAAGTCCGTGCCGACCTCGATCGCGCTCAAGCACGCCGTGCTCGACAAGCTGGTGCTCAGCAAGGTCCGTGACCGCTTCGGTGGCCGCGTACGGTTCTTCATCTCCGGCTCGGCCCCGCTCAACCGCGAGATCGCCGAGTGGTTCCGGGCCGCGGGGATCCTGATCATGGAGGGCTACGGCTCGACCGAGAACGCCGCAGGCGCGTCGGTCGGCACTCTGCAGGAGAACAAGCTCGGCACCGTCGGCAAGGCGTTCCCGGGCAGCGAGGTGAAGATCGGCGAGAACGACGAGCTGCTCATCCGCGGCCCGCACGTGATGCCGGGCTACCACAACCTGCCCGAGGAGACCGCCAAGGCGCTCGACGCCGAGGGCTGGTACCACACCGGTGACAAGGCCTCGATCGACGAGGAGGGCTACATCACCATCACCGGCCGGATCAAGGAGCTCTTCAAGACCTCGGGCGGGAAGTACGTCGCGCCGCCGGCGATCGAGTCGAAGTTCGCCGCGCTGTGCCCCTACACCAGCCAGTTCCTGGTCTTCGGTGCCAACCGCAACTTCGTCAGCGCGCTGATCGCCCTCGACCCCGAGTCGATCACCGCCTGGGGCGCCTCCCACGGTCTGGAGGGGAAGTCCTACGAGGAGATCGTCACCTCGCCGCAGGTGCGCGAGCTGATCGGCGGCTACGTCGACGAGCTCAACGCGGGCCTCAACCGCTGGGAGACCATCAAGAAGTGGGAGATCCTCGAGCACGACCTGACCGTCGAGAGCGGTGAGCTCACCCCGTCCCTGAAGGTGAAGCGCAACGTCGTCGAGGCGAAGGAGCAGGCGCGGATCGACGCCTTCTACGCCGGGTCCTGATCCCAGGCTCGGCGCTCCGCCAGCCAGTCCAGACACACCTCGCCCTGCCACCGCTGCATTCTGCGGAGGTGGGGCGAGGTCGTCTTGACCGGCTGGTCGGCGGCGGCCAGGAAGTAGCCGGCGAAGAGGGCCAGGACGGAGTCGATGGCCTCCGGTGCGGCCTGCGACAGCAGCGGATGGGCGGCCAGGAACGACTCGGCGTCGAGGCCGTCGCCGCGCGGCCCGACCAGCAGCAGGAGCGAGTCGATCCAGTCGGCGCCGAGGACCGGCCAGGTCCACTCGACCAGCAGGACACCACCGTCGGGGCGGATGAGGATGGTGTCGTCGCGTACGTCCAGATGGACCAGCGTCTCGCCGGCCGTGTGCTCCGCGAACCCGGCGGCGAGCTCGGCAGCCTGGTCGGCATACGGGTAGCCGGCCACCCGGTCCCACAGGGCGGGGTAGGAGGCGTGCTCCTCGGCGAAGGTCGGCCAGCCGATGCCCGGCGCCGGGGTGAGCGCGGCCGCGGTCTCGACCAGCGCCTGCGAGACGACCTCGAGGTCCGAGGGCGTCCAGGGCCGTGACGGCAGCCGCGACTCGACGTACTCGAAGGCCAGGACCACCCACTCGCCGTCGTCGAACCACTTCAGCTTGGGGGCGGGGACCCAGCCGGCGAGCTTCTTCAGCTTCGCCGCCTCCTCCCGGTAGAGCGCCGCGGAGTCGCGCTGAGCCTTGGCGGAGGCCGCCTTCACGAAGTGCTGGGAGCCGTCCCGGCAGGTCAGCACCGAGGCGAACCCCGGCGTGAACCCGGCCCCGTGCGACTCCGCCGAGACCACGGGCCCACCGCCGAGCCGCTTCTCGATCGAGGACCGCAGGAAAGGCGGCAGGTGGGGCCACTCCAGGCGGCGGGCGGTCTGCCCGTGCGGGATGTTCGTCGGGATCGCGCTCACGCCCACATCCTTGTGTACGCCGGCCATGATGCGCCAGCGCACCACGGCACCGGTGGCTACGACATCGGCGGCTGGTCGAGCTGTGCGGCGGGCTTGCCCGTGGCGACGTCCCAGGCGGCGACGCCCTCCTCGGCCGACGCGGTGTAGAGGGTCTTCCCGTCGGGGCTGAAGATCACCTTCGAGCCCGACAACGCGGTCCGAACGAGGTCACGGGACTCGCCGGCACCGCCCAGCGCCTTGGGTGCCCACAGGATCAGCCCGGCATCGTCGGAGTCGCTCGTGGCAGCCAGCGAGCGAGAGTCGGGGGAGAAGGCGACGGCGGCGACCGGGTGACCTGGAAGCGTCTCGGCGGCCTCGAGCGTCTTGGCGTCCCAGATCGTGGGGTAGCCCTCGGTGGTCACACCGGCGATCCAGCGGCCATCCGGGCTCCAGACCGGGTCGGCGACGTTCGCGGCCGCGACGGTGCCGACCTCGTCGCCCGATTCGGCCTCCAGGACCGAGACGCTGTCGCCGGAGGCAACCGCCACCAGGTCACCGTCCGGGCTGAACGAGATGGATCCGACACCGTTGCCGAGGTCGGTGCTCGCCACCTCGTCCCCGTCCTCGACCGACCAGATGATCAGGTCGCCCTCGAGCCCGGCGCCGGCCACGAGCCGCCCGTCGGGGCTGAACGCGATCTCGCCGACCGGGCTGGCATCGGTGACCTTCGGGTTCGGCAGGCCCTCGAGCCGCTGGGTCTGCTTGTCGCCGTCCACCTCGACCAGCGCGATGTCCGAGCAACCGACCTTCCGTGCGACGAGCGTGAGGTCGGGGCTGATGGCGCCGTAGCCGGTCTCGGAGATCGTCTCGTACGCACCACCGGCTGCGTTCCAGCGGCAGGTGCCGTCGGTGCAACTGGCCACGACGTACTTCCCGTCCGGGCCGGCGACCAGCGAGCCAGGGTCGAGCCGCGAGGGCATGACCGCGGCCGCCAGGCTGATCGAGTCACCGGATGTCCCGAGCGCGGAGATGTCGCAGCCGTCCTGGTCGGGGTCGCCGGCGCACCCGGCCAGGAGCGCGGCGGCGAGCACGCCGATGAGCGGGACGCTGAGGACGTACGTTCGGGGTTTCATCGGTCCTTCTGGAGAGATCGGTCAGGCGAACGAGGACACGTCGAAGTAGGCGACGGTGCCGTCGGTGCAGGTGAGGCGGTCGAGTCGACGGCCCCCGGTCTCGACGAGGTCCTGGCGGTCCCGGACCTTGTCGAGGGCTCGGAGCATGTCGTACTCGTCGTTGATACGCAGCACCGACCACGGATGTTGCTCGCTGCCGTCGCCGGTGGAGCGGATGCTGCGCAGCGCGGCACCGGCGACCTGGCGCTCGCGGGCGGCGGCGCGGCCCTCGCCGGACTGCTCCAGCGCGGTGGCCATCCGCAGGTGGACCGAGGGGCTGAAGATCGCCCCCGGCATGGCCCGCCGCAGCTCGGCGGCGGCCGCGGCGTACGACCCCTCGGCGAGCAGCCTGTCGACCGAGTCGAGGTCGAGATCGGCGGTGAAGTTGGCCGCGCCACGGACGGCGCGGCGAAGCGGCCCGAGGGTCTCGGGGCCGGGGTCGTCGAGGTAGGCGGAGACCAGGTCGGCGTACGTCGTCATCGGGACTCCTCCAGGAGCCGGTTGAACTCCTCCTCGGTGAGGTTGTTCAGGTAGTCACGGCCCGAGTTGCGAGCGTCGGTCTCGACGGGCTGGTTGTAGTACTCGTCGAAGGAGTCGCCGTTGTCGGTGCTCTTGTAGTCGTCGAAGTTCTCCTCCCACTCCTCGGCCTGCTCCTCGGTGATCCCGTCTTCCTTGTGCTCGTCGAAGGGGTCGTCCTCCCACCAGAACTGCCAGTCGTTCTTGTCGTCGATGGCCTCGTGCTGGCGACCGTGACGGACCTCGTGGGCGACGGTGTTGATCAGCATGCCGGGGTTGTCGAGCACATTGGGGTTGAGCGCCATAGTCGGCTCTTCGTCGCTCCAGTAGCCGAACGTGACGCCGTTGCTGTCCCACTTGTCGTTCGCCAGGGCGTCCCAGTCGATGGTGGGCATGTCGACGCCGCTCTCCGCGGCGATCTTCTTGACCATGGCCTCCAGCACGGCCTTGCGCTCCTCGATGCTGAGCGTCTCCCACTTCTCCGCGATGGCCGGGTCGATGTTGCCGTACTCGTCGCCCTGCTCGTTGATGCCGGTCGGCAGGCCGCGGGCGAGGATCGCGTCGACGCCGACCGCCTTCGCCAGTGCCTTCTCGATCTCGTCGGCGAGCTCCTGGGCGACGTTCTGGCGGCTGTTGCCCCACTCCTCGGCCTCGAAGCGGCTCTTGAACGTGGGTGGGGTGGCCGTGCTGGTCACCGTGCCGTCGTCACTGACCGTGAACTCCTGGGTCTTGGCCCGGTCGAGGATGCCCTGGACGAGTCGCTCGATGGCCTCGACCTCGGGCTCGGCGGTGTAGAGCGCCTTCTGCATCTCCTGCTTGGCGGTGATGTGGCTGCTGAGGTCCTTGACGAGACCGTCGCGGTGCCCTCGGGCGGCGTCCGCCGCCATCCCGGTCCAGGACTTGGCCACGCCGTTGGCCTCCAGCTCGTCGCGGCTGGTCTCCAGCTTGCGGAGGTCGGCCTTGAGGCCGTCGCCGGCGTCACCCAGCGGTGCCGCCTTCCAGGTCTTGACCTGGCCGAACGTGATCGCCATCAGACGAGCGCGGTCGCGTCGAAGTGAGCGAGGGTCCCGTCGGTGCAGGTGTGGCGGTCGATACGCCGCCCGTCGGCCTCCAGGAGATCCTGGCGGCCGGGGACCTTCTGGAGCGCGCGGAGCAAGTCATATTCGTCGTTGATCCGCAGCACGGTCCAGGGGTGCTCCTCGGTGCCGTCGCCGCTCGCCCGGATGCTCCGCAGGGCGGCGCTGGCGACCTGGCGCTCGCGGGCGGCGGAGCGCTCCTCACCGGAGCGCTCCAGAGCGGTCGCGAGGCGCAGGTGAGCGGACGGGCTGAAGATCGCCCCGGGCATGAGTGCCCGCAGCGCGTTCGCGGCCTCGGCGTAATTGCCGTCGGCGAGCAGCTTGTCGACGTCGCTGAGGTCGAGGTCGATGGTGAAGTTGGCGGAGTTGCGGACCGCGCGGCGCAGCGGCGCCAGCGTCTCGGGGCCGGGGTCGTCGAGGTAGGCGGTGACCAGGTCGGCGTACGTCGTCATTTCGACTCCTTCAGGAGACGGTCGAGCTCTTCGGGTGACACGGTGTCGAGATATTCACGACCGGACTTGCGGGCATCTGCCTCGACGGGCTGGTTGTAGTACTCCTCGAACGTGGCGCCGTTGTCGGTGCTCTTGTAGTCGTCGAAGTTCTCCTCCCACTCCTCGGCCTGCTCCTCGGTGATGCCGTCCTCCTCGTGCGCGTCGAAGGGGTCGTCCTCCCACCAGAACTGGAAGTCGTTGTTGTCCTCGATCGCCTCGTACTGCCGGGCGTGACGCAGCTCGTGGGCCACGGTGTGCAGGATGTCGGGGTCCTGGAGGCGGTTCGGGTTGAGGCGTACGGTGTGGTCGCCCTCGCTCCACGAGCCGTTGGTGTTGCCGAGTGTGCCGTCCCAGACGATGTCTTCGACCTCGACGCCGTACTCCTCGGCGAGCTCTTTGATCTTCTGGTCGATGATCGCCTGCTTCTCGGCGTCGGTGAGCTGGGCCCACCGCTCGGCGGTCTCGGGGGACGCCATCCCGCGCTGCTCGCGGGTGTCGTCGAGCGACTGGTCGGTGCCGGAGGGGATGCCGTCGGTGAGGATCTGGTCCACACCGGCCGCCTTGGCGAGGGTGTCGGTGATGTCGTCGGCGAGCTCCTGGGCGACGGTCTGGCGGCTGTTGCCCCATTCCTCGGCTTCGTAGCGGTTCTTGAACGTCGGTGGGGTGGCGGTGCTGGTCACCGTGCCGTCGTCGCTGACGTTGAACTCGTTCGTCTTGGCCCGGTCCAGGATGCCTTGGACCAGGCGCTCGATGGCCTCGACCTGGGGCTCGGCGGCGTAGAGCGCCTTCTGCATCTGCTGCTTGCCGGTGATGTGGCTGCTCAGCTGGGCCACGAGAGTGTCGCGGTGGCCGCGAGCGGCGTCGGCGGCGACACCGGTCCAGGACTTGGCCACGCCGTTGGCCTCGAGCTCGTCGCGACTGGTCTCCAGGTTGCGGAGGTCGGCCTTGAGCCCGTCGCCGGCGTCACCCAATGGTGCCGCCTTCCAGGTCTTGACCTGGCCGAACGTGACCGCCATCAGTTGGGGCCCATGACCTTTCCGGCCTTTTCGCTGGCGGCCTTGTCTGCGGCCTCGAATTCGTCGAGAGCCTTCTGCATCTCCGCGGCCAGCTTCTGGGAGCTGTCGGCCGCGGCCTTCGTCTCATCGGTCCAGCGGTTGCCGAGATCGGACATGTAGGTGACCGACTCCGCCCCTGGGACCGCAGCGCCCGCCTTGGTCAGATAGCCGGCGGAATCGGCTTTGCGTACGGCGCTCTCGGCGTCCGTGGCGATGCCGATGGATGTCTTCATGTCCTTGGGGACGACATGAATTTCGCTCATGGTCTGCTGGTCCTCCTGGGCCCGAACGGGAGACGGCTAGGGCGTGTCTTCGGAGAGACACGCCCTAGCCGGGAGACCCTAACGGAAACTCGGGTCCAGCGTCTTCGTAAATAGCGCTCCGCCGTCGACGTCACGGAGGGTGACGGTGAGCTGCTGCGTACGTCCGTCGATCTCGACCTCGCCGAAGAACTGGAAGCCGTCGGCGGGTGAGGTGTTGGCGGCCGGGGGAGCGGCCACGAACTCGGCGGCCGGACCGAAGGTGGGGTCGAGCTTGTTGGGGCCGAAGGCGCCGGCGTTGAGCGGGCCGGAGACGAACTCCCAGAACGGGTCGAAGTCCTGGTAGGCCGCGCGGTCCGGCGAGTAGGAGTGCGCCGCCGTGTAGTGGACGTCGGCGGTCAGCCAGACGTGGTTGCGGATGCCGAGGCGCTTGAGCCCGGTCAGGACCTTGGCGATGTCGAGCTCGCGGCCGAGCGGGGCGCCGGCGTCGCCCTGGGAGATGCCCTCCTGCAGGGTGCCGTCGGGGACGACCAGGCCGATCGGCAGGTCGGCGGCGATGACCTTCCAGGTGGCACGGGAGGCGGCCAGCTCGCGCAGGAGCCACTTCGTCTGACGCTCGCCGAGCACGCCGCCGTCGGCGCTCGTCTCGGCGTTGGTCGTGTTGGTGTCCTTGTGGGTGCGCATGTCGAGGACGAAGAGGTCCATCAGCGGGCCGTAGGAGAGCTTGCGGTAGATCCGGCCGTCGGGGTCGGGGGAGGCGTCGCCGACCGGGATGTACTCGTGGAAGGCCTGCTTCGCACGGGCCGCGAGGACGTCGACACGGCGCTCGGTGTAGCGGCCGTCGTCGGGGAGGATCTCGCCCGGGTACCAGTTGTTGGTGACCTCGTGGTCGTCCCACTGCGCCACGATCGGCGTCTGGGCGAGGAACGCGCGCCAGTTGTCGGCGAGCAGGTTGTAGGCGTACTGCCCGCGGAACTCGGCCAGCGTCTCGGCGACCTTGTCCTTCTCCTCGGTGACGATGTTGTTCCAGACCCGTCCGTCGGGGAGGGTCACGGTCGAGGTGAGCGGGCCGTCGGCGTAGACGTTGTCGCCGGAGCTCAGGAAGAAGTCGGCCTCGCGCGCCGCCATCGCGGGCGCGATCCGGAAGCCACCGAAGTCGGGGTTGGCGCCCCAGCCCTGCCCGGCGATGTCGCCGGACCACAGGAACCGGATGTCCTGGCGACCTGCCGGGGCGGTACGCAGTCGGCCCATCTCCCAGGCGCTGCCGCGTCGCGGGTCGTCGGGGTCGACGGCGCGTACCCGGTAGAAGTAGTCGCGCCCCGCCTCGAGGCCGTCGACCTTCAGCTCTCCGGTGAAGTCGCTCTTCGCGGTCACCACCGGACCGCTCACGGGCCGGGCTCGGCGGAAAGACTCGTCGGCCGAGATCTCCGCGACCAGGCGCGAGGTCTTGTCCGCGCGGCTCCACAGGACACCGCCGCGGGCGCCGACGTCGCCGGACTGGACGCCGTGGGTGAGGGCCGGGCGGTTGCCGCGGACGAAGGCGGGGGCGGAGGTCGAGACGGCGTTGGCGGCTGCAGCGGTCGTGGGGATGACGAGTCCGGCACCGGCGGCGGCACCGAGGCCGAGGACGGAGCGGCGGTTGAGTGGGGTCATGGACCAAACCTGCCGATTCCGGCGGAACGACCGGTGAGTTCCGCGGGTCGTGTCGGTGAACACGTACGCCAAGGGTGCCGTCCCCGGGTGGAAGAAGAATTTCTTTCACCCGGATGTCGAGAACGCCGGGCGGGCTCCGAGAGAGGGGTGAAGGCCGGAGATGCCGGCCGCACCTGAGGAGCGACATCATGAACGACGAGTACGCCATGCCCGCCATGCCCGCACCGAGCCCCGGCGTCCGCGCCCTGGACCGGCTCATCGGCACCTGGAAGGTGACCGGTGGCGCGGACGGCGAGGTGACCTACCGCTGGATGGAAGGCGGCTACTTCCTGCTGCAGGACGTACGCCTGGAGCAGTTCGGCCAGGTCACGACGGGAATCGAGGTGATCGGCAACCTGCGCCCCTTCGGTGAGGAGCCGAGCGCCGACGTGCACTCGCGCTACTACGACAACACCGGCGCCACCCTCGACTACGTCTACGAGCTCGACGGCGACACCCTCACCATCTGGGGTGGGGAGAAGGGCTCGCCGGTGAAGTTCGTCGGCACCTTCGACGAGACCGGCGACGTGATGACCGGCGAGTGGGACTATGCAGGCCAAGGCGGCTACGAGTCGACGATGACCCGGGCCTGATCCGCACGCCGCAGCAGGTAGTCGCGTTCGGCCTCGTTGGCGGTCAGCTCCGCAGCCGCCCGGAACTGGGCGGCTGCGGACGGGTCGTGCCGTTGGTCCAGCAGGTGCGCCCGCACCGCGAGGACCCGCTGCGCGGTCAGCGGATCGCCGGCGAGGCCGTGCTTCGCGTCGAGCTCGTCCAGCAACTGCAGGCCGACCACCGGGCCGAACGCGTGAGCCGCCGCGACCACGCGGCCCAGACGGACCGGCGCGGTGGGCAGCGTACGTTCCAGCAGCAGGTAGAGGCCGAGGATCTCGCGCCAGTCGGTGTCCGTGGCGGACTCCGCGTGGGCATGGACGGCGGCGATCGCCGCCTGGAGCAGGAAGGGCCCGGGATCACTCCGCCCCCACACCTCCTCCAGTACGGCCAGCCCCTCCTCGATCAACGCGCGATCCCAGCGGGAGCGGTCCTGCTCGGCGAGCGGCACCAGGCCGAGGTCGGGGTCGGTGCGTGCCGGCCGCCGCGCTTCGGTGAGCAGCATCAGCGCCAGCAGACCGGCGACCTCGGGCTCGTCGGGAGTAATCCGCGCGAGCATCCGGGTCAGCCGGATCGACTCGTGCGCCAGGTCGACCCGGCCCAGCTCGGAGCCGGCGGTGGCGGTGTAGCCCTCGTTGAAGACGAGGTAGAGCACGTCGAGCACGCCGCCGATCCGATCGGCGCGCTCGCTCTCCCCGGGTGGTGTGAAGCGGGCGCCGGCCTTGCGCAGCGTCTGCTTCGCCCGGCTGATCCGGGTGCCCATGGTGTTCTCCGGGACACCGTACGCATGGGCGATCTCGGTCGTCGTCAGCCCGCCCACGGCGCGCAGCGTGAGCGCCACCTGCCCGGTCCGCGACAGCGCCGGATGGCAGCAGAGCAGCAACAGCGTCAGGCTGTCGTCGGTCTCCGCCGCCGGGCCGGCCGGAGTGACCACCTCGGCGATCCCGACCTGGAGCTCGCGGCGATGGGCCGCCTGCTCGGAGCGGAGCAGGTCCACCATCCGCCGGTAGCCGATCCTGGTCAGCCAGGAGCGCGGGTTCTCCGGAACGCCGTCGCGCGCCCACTGGACGCTGGCGTCCAGCAGTGCCTCCTGGACAGCGTCGTCGGCCGCCTCGAACCGGCCGAAGCGGCGGACCAGGGCGCTCAGGACGTACGGCGCCTCGGCCCGCAACAGGTCCTCGAGCGCCGCTGGTCCGGTCATGCCGACAGAGCCTAGTTTCGGGGACTAGTTTCGGGGCATGAAATACCTGCTGCTGGGATACACGCCCGCCGACGCCTGGGACGCCTCCGAGACGGCCTCCGAGGAGGCGCTCGCGGCGTTCGCGGAGTACCAGAAGTTCGAGGAGGAGCTGGTCGCCAACGGCGAGCTGGTCAGCACCGAAGGTCTGGGGCACCCGGCGGTGTCGGTCACGGTCCGGCCCGGCGAGAACGGTCCGGTCGCGACCGACGGGCCGTTCGCCGAGCTGAAGGAGGTGCTGGCCAGCTTCGCGGTCATCGACGTCGCCAGCCAGGAGCGCGCCATCGACATCGTGTCGCGGATCGTCGCGGTCCTCGGGGAGCCGATCGAGATCCGGCCGGTGATGGGGGATGACTTCGCACAGGTGTGACCCGCTGGGATGCGGGTGGCAGTATCTGCGGTGATGTGGGCGAGAAAGAACATGTACGCCGCTGTGCTGCTGCTCCTGGTGGCGCCGGTGCTGTTCGGCTGCGCCGCGGAGCCTCCGGCCGAGGCGGAGTCCGCCTCGCCGTCGATGCCCGCGATCACGGCACCCGAGACGTCGGCGAGCGCGCCACCACGCGCGCCGGAGTCGCTCGACATCCCGTCCGTCCCGCCTGCTGACGACCGCGGGATCGTCGAGGGCGGTGACCTGAGCTGGCCGCAGTGCCCCGAGGGGATGGGCATCAAGGAGCGTCGGACGCTGGGGCTGCCGATGCCGCTCGCCTCGGCGGAGTACGTCGTCATCGGGCTCACCAACGGTCCGGCGTTCACCCCCAACCCGTGCCTGGCCTCGCAGGTCGAGTGGGCCAAGAAGAACAAGGTGATGACCTCCGCCTATGCGGTCACCTCCTACCCCCGTGACGCCACGATCCGTGAGTACGGCGGCGAGGGGCCGGGGGACCCGGACACGAAGATCGGCCGGCTGACCAACGTCGGCTACCAGCAGGCGGTGTGGAATCTCGAGGAGATGAAGCGCGCTGGCCTGGAGTCGCCCTCGGTCTGGCTCGACGTCGAGCCGGTCGCTGTCTGGGAGTGGTCCGACGATGTCGAAGCCAACCAGGCGGTGGTCAAGGGCGCCCTGGCCGGCTACCAGGACGCCGGGAAGCGGGTCGGGGTCTACTCGATCGAGGGCCTGTGGACGCCGATCGTCGGCGACCTGCAGCTGCAGCTGCCCGAGTGGCGCCCGGCGGGTGAGGCATCGCGGGCCGCGGCCCTGGAGCGGTGCGGTGGCGATTGGATGTTCCAGGGCGGCGCCGCGGTGATGGTGCAGTGGCTCGAGGACGGCCGCGACCGCAACGTGACCTGCCCCGGCGAGTCGGTGCAGCTGCCGCTTTGGTTCCATCAGTACTGAGCGTGGGACAATAGGCGGTGACGTACCCGCCCCCGTTCTTGAGCATCTACGAAAGCAGCCTGTGACTCACTCCGCGCCACAGCCCGGCTCCACTGATCCGGCGATCATCCGCAACTTCTGCATCATCGCCCACATCGACCACGGCAAGTCGACGCTGGCCGACCGGATGCTGCAGCTGACCGGTGTGGTCGACGAGCGTGCCGCGCGGGCGCAGTACCTCGACCGGATGGACATCGAGCGCGAGCGCGGGATCACGATCAAGTCCCAGGCCGTGCGGATGCCGTGGACGGTCACCGAGGGCGACGACGCCGACAAGACGTTCGTGCTCAACATGATCGACACCCCCGGCCACGTCGACTTCACCTACGAGGTGTCCCGGTCGCTGGAGGCGTGCGAGGCGGCGATCCTGCTCGTCGACGCGGCGCAGGGCATCGAGGCGCAGACCCTGGCCAACCTCTACCTGGCGATGGGTGCCGACCTGCACATCATCCCGGTGCTCAACAAGATCGACCTGCCCTCCGCCAACCCGGAGAAGTACGCCCTGGAGCTGGCCAACCTCGTCGGCTGCGAGCCCGAGGACGTACTCCAGGTCTCGGCCAAGACCGGGATGGGCGTCGAGGGACTGCTCAACGAGATCGTGGCCCAGACTCCGGCTCCCGTCGGCGACCCGGACGCTCCCGCGCGGGCGCTGATCTTCGACTCCGTCTACGACACCTACCGCGGCGTGGTCACCTACGTCCGGGTCTTCGACGGCAAGCTGACCCACCGCGACAAGATCAAGATGATGTCGACCGGCGCGGTCCACGAGATGCTCGAGCTCGGCGTGATCAGCCCGGAGCCGGTCAAGGCCGACCACATCGGCGTCGGCGAGACCGGCTACCTGATCACAGGTGTGAAGGACGTACGCCAGTCGCGCGTGGGTGACACCGTCACCGGCAACAACCGCCCGGCCAAGGAGATGCTCGGCGGCTACTCCCACCCCAACCCGATGGTCTTCGCGGGGCTCTACCCGATCGACGGCGACCAGTACCCGGTGCTGCGCGAGGCGCTCGACAAGCTGCAGCTCAACGACGCTGCCCTGACGTACGAGCCGGAGACGTCGGGCGCGCTCGGCTTCGGCTTCCGCGTCGGGTTCCTCGGTCTGCTGCACATGGAGATCACCCGCGACCGTCTCGAGCGCGAGTTCAACCTCGACCTCATCTCGACGGCCCCCAACGTGGTCTACGACGTGATCATGGAGGACGGCTCCGAGCACATCGTCACCAACCCCTCGGAGTTCCCCGAGGGCAAGATCCGCGAGGTCCGCGAGCCGGTCGTCAAGGCCACCATCCTCTCGCCGTCCGACTACATCGGCACGATCATGGAGCTGTGCCAGAAGAAGCGCGGCACCCTCGGCGGCATGGACTACCTCTCCGAGGACCGCGTCGAGATGCGCTACGTCCTCCCCATGGGCGAGATCGCCTTCGACTTCTTCGACCAGCTCAAGTCCTCGACCAAGGGGTACGCCTCGCTGAACTACGAGTTCAGCGGCGACCAGGCCGCTGACCTGGTCAAGGTCGACATCCTGCTGCAGGGCGAGCCTGTCGACGCGTTCTCCGCGATCGTCCACCGCGAAGCCGCGTACTCCTACGGGGTCATGATGGTCGGCAAGCTGCGCGAGCTGATCCCCAGGCAGCAGTTCGAGGTCCCGATCCAGGCCGCCATCGGTGCTCGCGTCATCGCCCGCGAGACCATCCGCGCCATCCGCAAGGACGTCCTCGCCAAGTGCTACGGCGGCGACATCTCGCGTAAGCGCAAGCTGCTCGAGAAGCAGAAGGAGGGCAAGAAGCGGATGAAGATGGTCGGCCGCGTCGAGGTCCCCCAGGAGGCCTTCGTCGCCGCGCTCTCCACCACTCAGCCCTCTACCGACAAGACCGCCGGGAAGAAGTAGAGCCCCGCTGGTCGAGCCGCCGGAGCCGCTACGCCTTACGCTCGATGGTAGACAGCCTTTCCCGGGGGCGACGAGACGGGAGGGGACGCGAATGCGATCCGATGAGGAGCGCTCGGGCGGCCACGGCTGGGTGTGGTGGTACGGGCTGTTCGTCGGCTGCCTGCTGCTCGCGGCGGGAGCGGCGGAGACAGTTCGGGTCGTACGCAGTGGGGACGGCGGGCTTGTCTTCTGGTTCGGCACGCTCGTCGGTGGCGGCGTGCTCGTCCTGGCCGGCACGCTGCTGCTGCCCAGCCGACCCAGGACGGGGTTCATCCTCACGACGGTCGGATGTCTCGCGGGGGTGCTCCCGACCATGTGGACATTGATCGTGCCCGTGATGCTCGTGGGGTTGATCTTCGTGAGCGGCAGCCGAGCCATGGCGCCGCCGCCGGTCAGGAGCGGATGAGCTCGATGCTGTCGAGGACTGCGTCGAGGTCGTCGAGGCGCTGGTCGATGTCGTCGGGGTTCTGCCAGAAGACGCGGATGCCGTTGGCCTGCACCTGGACGCAGTCGAAGGGCGTGCCGTCAGAGTAGGACCACCAGCTGAGCCGCTCGCCCTCCAGGTCGCCGAAGGTGTCGGTCGGGGCGTCGTAGGTGACGTCCTTGACGTCGTCGTCACCGCCGCTGTCCTCGAACTCCTTCAGCTCGTCGTTCATGTCTGCGAGCGACTCCTTCTCGCCGACCCGGACGCTGAAGAAGCGGTCCTCGGACGTACGCCAGGTGCACTGGCCGCCGGGGGTCTGGTCGCTCGGGCCGGTGGCCTCCGGCTCGAACTCCTTCGGCACGTCCAGCCTCAAGACCACCCGCTTCCCGCCGATCGCCCCCGGACACTCGGCGGCGGTGAACCCCTTCGGCGTCGAGGTCGAGGACGCCGAGAACGGCGTCGGTGCGTCAGTCGTCACCGGCCCCGAGCCGGCCCCGCAGGCCGACGTGGCAGCGATCAGGACGATCAACGGTGCAGCCCGAAAATGCATGCCGGCTAGTCCATCACAGCAAGCGGCGGGCGGCCGCGCCGAGGAACCGAGCGGACTGCGTACGCCGGAATTTTTGGAGTGTCGGCAGGTTGATGTCGACGGTGGCTATCCGCGCATCGCCAGGTAGTGCGGGCTGTGCATGAGCCCGATCACGTTGCCGAACGGGTCGGCGACGGTGGCGATCTCCCAACCGGGTTCGCCGAGCGGTCGTGGGGCCGCCAGCCCGTTCGCGCCGAGGGCGAGCAGGTGGTCGTACGCCTTCTGCACGTCATCGACGTGCCAGTGCATGATCGCGCCGGCAGGGCTGGCGAACTCGTAGCCCTCCGGTGCGTAGCGGCGGTCGAGGAGGCCGAGCTCATCCTGGCTGTCGCCGATGCGGAACTCGACGTACGCCGGCTGCTCGGCGCTGGGGCGTGCGAAGTAGGGGGCTACGCCGAGGAGTTCCTGGTACCAGGCGGCAGCAGCCTTCACGTCGTCGACGAGGTAGTTGATCGTGGTGAATCCGTGGAACATGTGCTCTTCCTTTCGTGGTGGTGACTCCCATGATTCCGCTCAAAGTGCTCACGGAATGAGCACTTTGTGTGGCAGCCTCAGATCTGTGCGAGCCGAGCGGATGATCGCCACGCTCCTGCTGTTGCAGGCGCGCGGCCGGGTGACAGCGGCCGAGCTCGCCGTCGAGCTGGAGGTCTCGGTCGCCACCGCCCGCCGCGATCTCGAGGCGCTGTCGTCGGCCGGCGTGCCGGTCTACCCACAGCCGGGCAGGGGAGGGGGTTGGTCCCTCGTCGGGGGCGCGCGAACCGACCTGAGCGGGTTGACGGGTCCCGAGTCACAGGCCCTGTTCACGCTGGTCGGACCGGGTGCGGGCACGTCGCCCGAGGCGCAGCAGGCGGTGCGCAAGCTGCTCCGGGCGCTGCCGAGCCCATTCCGGGCCGACGCGGCCGCTGCCGCGGAGGCGGTGCGGCTCGATGCCGGCGACTGGGGCGAGCAACGTCGCTCGCGACCCGAGGTCGTAGACGTGGTGCAGCGGGCGGTGATCGACCGGCACCAGATCCGCCTGGACTACACCAGCCGGACCGGTCACGTCAGCACGGTCCTGCTCGATCCGCTGGGTCTGGTTGCGAAGGACGACCTGTGGTACCTCCTGGCGACCCGCGACGGCGCCCCGGACGTGCGCACCTATCGGATGGACCGGGTCGCCTCGGTCGAGGTGACCGCGCAGTCGGCGAATCGGCCCGAGGGATTCGACCTGGCCAGGGAGTGGCAGCGGGTGGTGGCGTACGTGGAGGAGCGGCGGGCCCGGGTCCGCGCCGCGGTGCTTGTGCGGCGCCGCCATCTGTGGGTTCTGCGCGACCACTTCGGCACCTACCTCGACGTGGTCGGCGACGCGCCTGCGGTCGGTGACGAGGAGCGGATCGAGGTGAGCGTCGCCGCCCACACCGCCCGGTCTCTCGCCGAGCAGCTGGCGGGATGGGGATCGATGATCGAGGTCGTAGGGCCCGAGGACGTACGTCACGAGCTGGCTCGCATCGGGACCGAGCTGGCGGCTGCGTACGGCTGAGAGTCGCGCAAGATCGGCTAAGCGCGCGGTCGGCGTTCGGTGATCTACTCGTGTGTGCCGACGAGTCGAAGGAGTGACGATGCGTACAGAACAGGTTCGGTTTCCGGAGGGATATGGCACGCCGAGCGAGCTGATGGCGTGGGAGGACGTACGCCAGCGGCTGGTCGAGGCGAAGCAGTTCTGGTTCGCGTTCGAGAGGCCGGGGCGGAGTCCGCACGTGACGCCGCTGGACGGGATCTGGTTCGAGGACAAGCTGGTCTACGGCGGCAGCCCGGAGACGTTGCACCGGCGGCTCGCGGCCGAGCATCCGAAGGTGACGGTGAACCTGCCGGACCCGTGGAAGCTGGTCGTCATCGAGGGCGAGGTGCGGACGACAACCTTCGACGCCGCGACAGCCGAGGAGATCGCGGGGCTGCTGAACGCGAAGTATCCCGAGTACGGGGAGAACGTCTTCGAGGCGAAGCACTACGTCGAAGGGTCGCCGGCGGTGCATCCACGGCGGATCCGGGCCTGGACCTCGTTCCCGAAGGACGCGACTGCCTTCGTCTTCGACTGACTTCCCGCTGGTCCGCGCTAGTCTCGCAGGGATGCACTTCACCGACTACGACACTCGGGTGGCGGCGTACGCCGTCATCGTCGACGACGCGGGGCGGATCCTGCTGAGCTGGTTCAACGGCAACCACCGCAACGACCCGGGCTGGACGCTGCCGGGTGGCGGCGTCGACTACGGCGAGCAGATGCCCGCCGCAGTCATGCGCGAGGTGAAGGAGGAGACCGGCTACGACGTCGAGGTCGGAGCTCCGCTGACGACCGACGTGTTCGTCGTGCCGTTCGACCCGGGGCGACGGCCCTACCAGTCGACCCGGGTGGTCTTCGAGGCCCGGATCGTCGGCGGTGAGCTGGGCACGCTGGAGGTCGGCGGAACCACCGACTACGCCGCGTGGATCGGGCTGGACGACCCCGCGATCGAAGCCGAGTCCACGAGCCCCATCGTCCGGATGGGGATCGCGGCCCTGAAGGTCGCTCAGTCGACCCAGTAGTTGTCGTGGAGCTTGTAGAACTCGGCCATCTCGTCCGGGCCGAGCTCGGTGCCCTCGGCTAGCTCGCGCAACCCCTCGAAGTAGCCCTCCCGCGGCGCGCCCGGGGTGAAGTGGAGCAGCATCGAGGCGGGCTCGTCGGTGGTGTTGCGGAAGCCGTGCAGGCCGCCGACCGGCACGTGCACGAAGTCGCCGGCGCCGGCCGGGATCCACTCCTCGCCGTTGTAGATCCGCACGGTCCCGGTCAGCACGTAGAACGACTCGGCCACGGCACGGTGGAAGTGGGGCCCGGGGCCGGTCTCGTTGGGACCGAAGTGCCAGCGGTAGAGCCCGTAGTCACCCGCGGTCGTCGCTCCGGTGGCGAGATAGTCGACCTTCACGCCGTTGGGATAGGTGAGATCAGGCGCGGTCTTGTCGGGACGGTAGAACGCCGAGACCTCACCGGCCTCGCCGTCGTAGCGCTCGGGCGGGTAGGGAACACCTTTGGTCCCCATCGACTCTGGAAGTGACATGGGCACAACCTGCCCGATCCGTCCGGGGTTGGGAAGCGGATTAAGGTGGCTCGCGTGACGCCGCTGCCAGACTCCTTCGTGGCACTCGCGGCGAACGGTCCCGACTGGGCAGCGTGGCTCGACCGGCTGCCCGGGCTGGTGCGCGATCTGCTCGAGGAGTGGTCGCTGACACCGGACGGCGAGGCGACGCACGGGAACACCGCGGTCGTCGTTCCCGTGCGGACCACCGAGGGCGAGGCGGCGGTGCTGAAGGTCGGCTGGCCGCACTGGGAGGCCGAGCACGAGGCGCTGGCGCTGCAGACCTGGGGCGGTCGGGGTGCTGTACGCCTTCTCCGGGCCGACCCGAAGCGCTTCGCGCTGCTGCTGGAGCGGCTCCACACCGAGGACCTCTCGGAGCTCTGGGACGTGCAGGCGTGCGAGATCGTGGGCGGGTTCTACCGGCGGCTGCACGTCCCGGCTCCGCCGCAGCTGCGTACGTTGTCGGCGCAGGCCGCCCGCTGGGCGAGCGAGCTGGGGGAGAAGGAGCGGCGGCTTCCGGTGCCGCCGCGGATGGTCGAGCAGGCCCGGGCGATCGCGCGCGACTTCGCCGCCGACGAGGCCACCGACGGGAAGCTGATCCACACCGATCTGCATTTCGAGAACGTGCTCCAGGGCGATCGCGAGGAGTGGCTGGTGATCGACCCGAAGCCCCTCTCCGGCGACCCGCACTACGAGCTCGCGCCGATGCTCTGGAACCGCTTCGACGAGTACGCCGGCCGGATCCGCGACGGCGTACGGGGCCGGTTCTTCGCCCTCGTCGACGCCGCCGAGCTCGACGAGGACCGCGCCCGGGCCTGGGCGGTGCTGCGCCTGGTCGTCAACGTCAAGGACGAGGTCGAGGACAACCAGGCGCCCGACAAGGCTGGACCTGATAAAGAGTGGATCACCGCGATGATCTCGGTCGCGAAGGCGGTCCAGGACTGAGGGCATCTAGTCGGTCGGCCAGGCTTCGCTCGGGACCGGCGTGGACCCAGCGACCAGCTTCCCGGCGGCGTCATAGGCCGCATAGCCGACGCTGTCCTGCCTCTTCTTCACCCCCTCCGCGCTGAACCAGGCGACGGCGATCCCGCTGTTGACGGCGCCGTCGACGTACTTGCCGCCGATGAAGAACTTCACGGAGACAGCCTCGGCGGGAACGGGCGACATGAAGCCGATCCAGTTCGTGGTCCAAGAGGTGCTGGAGTTCCCTGACAGGCCCATGCCGGGGTGAGGCCTGATCCGGTCTGCCGCCCCGACGACGTCCTCGGCTTTCGGCGAGCTGGAGTCGGTCGTGTAGGCGCGGCAGTCGATGAGGTAGTCGTCGGTCAGGAAGTACGCGCGCAGCTCGTTGTCGTGCTCCGGCCCGAAGTCGTTGCGCCTCTCCGCGAAGATCGGATAGACCTGATCGGGATCGATCGTGTCCGGCATCGACGGGTCTATGCCGCCCGTGTCGGCGACGTCCTGGGCGGCCATGGGGAGGCAGCTGCGTTTGATCGTTGCCAGTTCGGCGTCGGTGACGTTGGTGGGCTCGCCGCCCCAGGTGAGCACCTGCTCCGGACGAGACGGCGAGGTGCTCTGGTCCGCGGGCGCGAGATCGATCGCCAGCGGGCTACGTCCGAGACCGGCGAGGACGACCCCGGTCACGACGAGACACATACCGGCAGCGGCGGCGGTCAGCAGTGACGTACGCCGCCGGCGGAGCCGGTCCCCGCGGACCCGAATGGCCGCGAGCGGACGGTCGAGGGTGAGGTCGCTGCTGGTGCGCAGCTCGTCTTCGAGGTCGAGGCTCATGAGCGAGCTCCTTCGGTGGCGAGGTCGGCGCGCAACGTGGCGAGCGCCTGGTGCAGGTGGGCCGAGACGGTGCCTTGCGAGATTTCGAGCACGGCCGACGTGGTCGCCGTGTCGAGGTCGAGGATGTAGCGCAGCGCCACCACCTCGCGCTGCCGCTTGGGCAGGCGGCGCACGGCGGCGATGAGGTCGCTGCGCCTCTCGAGGTCGGGTTGGTCGCTGCGTTCGTCCTGGGGTGGGCCGACCTCGCGGCGGCGCTTCCGCCACGAGGAGATGTCGGCGTTGACCGCGGTGCGTACGACCCAGGCAGCAGGCGATCGGGCGTTGCGTACCGTCCGCCACCGTGCCCAGGCACGGGCGAACGCTTCGGCCACCGCGTCCTCGGCGCGCGCCGGGTCGACCCCGCTCGCGACGGTGGCTCGCAGGCAGCGGTCCTTGTGGGTGGCGTAGAACGCACCGAACTCGTCGAAGTTCACAGCCTGTTGACGCACCAGCCCTCGGTTCCCTTTAGGCGGCCATCGACATTTCTCGCCGGAAACCCGTTCGACCGTACTCGTGAGCCACGGGAGAATCGCGGCCATGCCCATCGTGCGAAGCGTGAACATCGGTCAGTCCAAGCCCGCCGAGTGGGCGGAGGTGGGCGCCACCTCGATGGAGAAGCTCGCCACGCCCGAGCCGGTGACCGTCGGCACGGAGGGCATCGTGACCGACACGCAGACCGACCGGCGTCACCACGGCGGTGAGGAGCAGGCGGTCTACGCCTTCGCCCGCGAGGACCTCGACGTATGGGGCTCGCGGTTGGGCGTGACGCTTCGTGACGGGCAGTTCGCCGAGAACCTCACCACCGAGGGGATCGACATCAACGCGGCTCTGGTGGGGGAGCAGTGGCGGATCGGGACGGTGCTGCTGGAGATCTGCAGCGTGCGTACGCCGTGCAACGACTTCAAGAACTGGATGGGCGTCTCGGGCTACGACAATGCCCAGTGGGTCAAGAAGTTCGCCGCCGAGGCGCGCCCGGGGCCCTACCTTCGCGTCCTCGAGGAGGGACAGTTGCAGGCCGGCGACGAGATCGTGGTCGTCCACCGCCCCGACCACGGCATCACCGTCTCGACGCTCTTCAAGGCGCTCACCACCGACCGCAGCCTGCTCCCGAGGCTCATCGGCATCGATGGGCTCGGGGACAAGCCGCGGGCGGCGGCGGAGAAGTACGTCGCAGCCCAGCGCTAAGGACCGCAGTGCGTGCGATCGTCGTGGCTCTCGGCGTCGCGCTTTTTGCCGCAACCGCGCAAGTAGTAACCCTCGGGGGAGATGCCCTGGATCTCGAGCTTGTTCAGCTGGTCCGTGGTGAGCCTCCCGGCCGGGATCAGCGCGACGGCCATGTTGTCCTCGGTGATGGTCGCGTCGAACCGTTGCTTGCCGACCCAGAACCAGGCGGACTCCAACGTCTCGTTGCCGAGCGATCGCGTCACCCGGACCCCTTCTGCGGTCTCGGTCCACTCGGTGGTCGGCGGTTCCCGCACCACGTCACCCGGCTCGGGATGGACCAGACTGCCGTCGGCGTCGTAGGCGCGGAACGTTGCCGACGCGGCGTCGACCTTGTGGTCGGTCCAGGCGACCGCTACGCCGTTGACGACGGTCGCCGGGAAGTCCTCGCCGCTCGAGGTGAAGACCACCTCGGTGACGTTCATCTTCTCGGGGAGGGGGAGCAGGAACTCCGTGCCGTCGCCGACGCTTCCACGAGAGAAGTCCTCCCATGGCCCGGTCTCCGCAAGGGAGCCCCAGAACTCCGGCGTCCCGAAGACCATGGTGAAGTCGGGCCCGGCAGTCGCGCTCCGCTGGGGGTTCGTCGAGGTCGAGCAAGTCACTGCATAGTCGGTGCCCTTGAAGATCGCCTTGGCTGTCGCTCCGCGTTTCTCGGCGAGGAATGGCCAGGTGTCTGACGGGATCTCCTCGACTTCATCGGGGTCGATGGCATTGTTCGCCTCGGAGCCGTAGCCGTACCGGGACTTCACGTCAGCCCAGGCCGTCTCCAGGCACCGCTTGCTCAGCGTGTCGAGCTCCTCGGACGTGAGGTTGGTCGGGTCGCCCGACCAGTCGACCGGAGTCTTCTGCTGGGGTGCGTCCGACGTCGACGGTTCCGGGGTGGCGATGTTCGAGTCGATCAGCCGATCGGGGATCGCGACGTACGCCATGACCCCGGCGAGCGAGAAGGCGGCGACGGCGGCGACCGCCTTCGAGCCGCGACGGAGGCGACGCATCCGGTCACCCCGGCGCAGGATCTCGGTGGCAGGGGTGTCGAGGGTCTGGCGACTGCTGTTGCGCAGCAAGGTCTCGATGTCGTTCATGACAGCATCCCTTCGGGGTTGGTCAGCTGCAGCCGCAGAGTCTTGAGCGCATGGTGGAGCGAGGCGGAGACGGTGCCGCGAGCGATACCGAGCTCGTGGGCGGTCGTCTCGGCATCGAGGTCGAGGAAGTAGCGCAGCGCGACCACCTCGCGTTGACGCGGTGGCAGCCGGCGTACGGCCTCCAACAGGTCGTGGTCGGTGTCGTTGTCGGAGTCGTTGCGGGGGAGCTCTTCGGGAGTCTCGGGAACGGTCAGTTCGCGGCGGCGCTTGCGCCACCAGGAGATGTCGACGTTGATCGCGGTGCGAACCACCCATGCGGCCGGGGAGTTGGCCAGTCTGACCGTCGGCCAGCGCGACCAGGCGCGTGCGAAGGCCTCGGCGGTCGCTTCCTCGGCCCGGCCGGGATCCATGCCGGTAGCGATCGCGGCACGCAGGCAGCGGTCTTTGGCGCCGACGTAGAAGTCGGTGAATTCTTCTCGGCTCACGCCTGGATGACGCACAGCAGCCATTATCGGTTTAGGCGCGACCCAAATAACTCATTGACGGTTCTGCCCGGCCTCACCAGACTCACTCCCAAACAACTCTTGGGAGGTTTGGGTGGACGAGGAGATCTCGCGGCTGCGGGCGGCCGGGCACCCGCTGCGGCTCCGGATGCTGTCATTGCTGACGGGTGCGGAGCTGTCGGCGGCGGAGGTGGCGCGCGAACTCGACCTGACGCACGCCAACGCCTCCTACCATCTCCGGCTGCTCGAGAGCGCCGGGCTGATCGAGGTCGCGGGCGAGGAGCGGATCCGCGGTGGGGTCGCGAAGCGGTATCGGTACGTCTGGCGCCGCGACGCTGCCCAGGGGCCGCCGTCCAAGGAGGACGACGAGGTCCACACCCGCGCGATCGCCGAGGAGCTCGTACGCCGCCGCCGCTCGCGCGCCGACGGACCTGCCATCGTCTCGGACGCGGAGATGTGGGTCGACCCCGAGGTCTGGCAGCGGGTCCACGACCTCGTCCGGGAGGCCAGCGGTCTGCTCCACGACAACGCTCGCCCGCCGCGTACGGAGGGCACGATCCACGTGAACCTGACCGCTTCCGCCTTCGTGATGGGCGAGGACAAGTGAGCGTCCGGGAAAGCCTCTTCGTCCTCAAGGAGCGCGACTTCGGATGGTTCTTCGCCTCGCGGTTCGTGAACCTCGCCGGGTCGTCGATGTCGCACGTGGCGCTCGCGTTCGCGGTGCTCGAGGTGACCGACTCGGCCTCCGCGCTGGGCTACGTCGTCGCCGCGCACACCATCCCGATGGTCGTGTTCCTGCTGATCGGCGGGGTGATCGCCGACCGGTTCTCGCGGCGGCTGGTGCTGCAGCTGAGCAACGTGGCCTCGGCCGTGACCCAGGCGGCCGCGGCGGCACTGGTGATCACCGGGCACGCCGAGATCTGGCATCTGGTCGTCCTGCAGGCGATGAACGGCACCACGATGGCGATGGCCTTCCCTGCGATGCAGGGGATGGTGCCGCAGCTGGTGGCGAAGAAGGACCTGCAGCCGGCCAACCTGTTGCTGTCGATGTCGCGCAGCACCCTGACGATCCTGGGCCCGTCGGTCGCGGCCGCTCTCGTGGTCGGCGTCGGTGCCGGCTGGGCCCTGGCGGTCGACGCCCTGACCTGGCTGCTCGCGGCGATCTTCCTGCTCCCGGTACGGATCCCGCCGCGTCCGGCGGACGCGGAGAAGACCTCGGCGATCGAGGACCTGCGGGCCGGGTGGACGTACTTCCGGAGCACCACCTGGCTGTGGGTCGTGGTGGTCGCCTTCATGATCCTCAACGCGATCCAGTCCGGCGGGCTGCATGTGCTGGGTCCCGCGTACGCGAAGTCCTCCTCGCTCGGCGTCGAGGGCTGGGGCCTGGCCAACTCCGCGCTCGCGGCCGGGATGCTCGTCATGACGATCCTGCTGATGCGGGCCACGATCCGGCGGCCGTTGCGAGCGGGGATGTTCGGGATCATGGCGTTCTCGCTGCCCTTCTTCGCGCTCGCGCTCTGGCCGGAGACGTTGCCGCTCATCGTGGCGATGGCCTTCGCCGGCGCCGGGATCGAGATCTTCAGCCTCGGCTGGAGCCTGGCGATGCAGGAGAACGTCCCGGGCGAGATGCTCTCCCGCGCCTACTCCTACGACGCGCTCGGCTCGTTCCTCGCGATGCCGATCGGGCAGCTCCTCTTCGGGCCGCTGGCGGCATGGTTCGGGGAGCGGTCGGTCTTCCTCGTCAGCGGCGTGCTCTACGCCGCGGTCTGCCTGGCCGCGCTCGCCGTACCGTCGGTGCGACGGCTGCAGCGTGCGGGCCAGGACGAGATGTCCGCGACCTCGTGAGGGTCAGACGCAGCCGTACGCCTCGGGACCGCTCGGGGCGTCGGGGTTTCCGCGCGGCTCCTCTGTGACCGTGGGTGCGTCGGGTAGCAGGTGGGCGGCATCGCTGCCGGCGAACTCCTGCCTGAGCGGCCAGGAGCGGGCCTCGGCCAGTGCCGTCTCCGCCCGCTCGATCCGGCTGTCGTCATCGGCCTCGGAGGCAGCCTTCCACTCGTCGTACCAGGCACAGACCGCTCCCTTCGCCACGTCGATCGCCAGGTGGTAGCGGTTGGGCTGGAGGCTGGTCAGCTGGTCCTCGTCGTAGCTCTCCGGAAGAGGTACGCCGGTGAGCAGCTGCTCGATCGTTGCCGATCGCTCCTGGGCGGTGAGATATCGGACGGGCAGGGCGGCGTCGAACTCAGCCTGGTCCACCCAGCGCAGCTGGGTGAGGAGCTCCTCGAACTCCGCCTTCGACATGCCGGTGCCGGTGATCACCTGGTAGTGGCCGGCGGTCAGCGGCAGCACGACCCGGAAGGCGTCTTCGCCGGCGTTGCGCCAGTAGGTCGCCTCCTGGCCGAGCACCTCGATCGGCAGCTCGGTGACACCGTCGTCAGCGGTGTCGAACGAGCCTGCGAATCGCAGCCCCTCCTGGTAGGTCGAGCTGTCGCCCCAGCTGATGTCCAGGCGAGGGGCTCGGCGGCCGCTGCCTGACGGTTCGTAGTCGACGCCGCCGATGTGGGACGCATCGGTCACCGAGCCGTCGGGCCCGGGCACGATCCACCCGGGTGCGTCGAGCACGAGCCGGTAGGCCTCGGCCGAGCGCGGCGTACCGTCGTAGGCGAAGCTCATCGCCGGCTCGAACGGGGTCTCGCCCGGAAGAAGCCGGGGCGCAAGGACGGCACCGGTGACGGCGAGAGCGCCGGCCAGACCGGCCACGGCGAGACCGCGGGTCCAACGGCGGCGGACGGTGGTGCGGCGGGCGGCGCCCGGGCGCGGCGCGCGGGCGATCACTCGCCCGGCGGCAGGGGCGTCCTCGGCGCGCTCGGCGAGAGCGGCGCGGATCAGGTCATCGAGGTCGGTGCTCATCGTGACTCCTCGGCAAGGGTGGTGGACATGAGGTCGGGGTGGCTGCGCAGCTTGGTGAGAGCGCGCATGGCGGTGCTGCGTACGGTGCCTGCGGAGATGCCGAGCGCCTCGGCGATATCGGCATCGGCAAGGTCCTCGTAGTAGCGGAGAACCACGACGGCGCGTTGCCGCGGAGGCAGTGCGCCGATGCGCTGCCAGAGCAGGTGACGTACGCCGACTGCTTCTGTCTCGTCCTCGCCGGCTCGTTCCGGCAGATCGGCGACGACGAGCTCGCTCGAGGCGCGTTTGCGGCGCCAGCTCAGGTGTTGGTTGAGCAGGATCTTGCGGGCGTACGCATGCGGGTCGACGACGTGGGCCATCCTCGACCAGCGTCGGCACAAGCGCTCCAGGGTGTCCTGGACGAGGTCCTCGGCGCGGTGACCGTCACCGGTCAGCAGGTAGGCGAGCCGCAGCAGCGCGCCGCTGCGCGTCACCACGTACTCGTCGAAGTCTGTGTCCATGCTGTCCTCCGTCTGGGCCCTCTCCTGTCCGGGACCTCTGCCTCTTCGATGCGGCGGCACGGCGTGGGTGTTGCGCTGACGGTGCAACTGTGGCCCTCTAGGCTGCAAGGCGTCGAGCAACTTCTGCCACCGAAGGAACGCCTGTATGAGCCTGAACACCTCCGTCGTCGACGAGCTCTTCCAGCAGCGCTTCGAGGAGAAGCTGACTCCGGGTCTGGCCTATGGGGTCGTACGCGGCTCCGAGCTGCTCCACTCCGGCGCGTTCGGGGCGACGACCGAGGGTGGTCCGGCGCCGACGGCCGAGAGCGTCTTTCGGATCGCGTCGATGTCGAAGTCGTTCACGGCGGCCGCGGTGCTGCTGCTGCGCGACCGAGGGCTGGTCGACCTGGACGAGGCGATCGCGCAGTACGTGCCCGAGCTCGTCGACCAGGCGCCCTACTCCGCCGACTCGCCGGCGGTGACGCTGCGGCTGCTGCTCTCGATGTCGGCCGGGCTGCCGACCGACGACCCGTGGGGCGACCGGCAGGAGTCGCTGTCCTACGACGACTTCGGGACGTTCCTCGACGGAGGCTTCTCGACCGGGCAGGAGCCGGGGGTCGGGTTCGAATACTCCAACCTCGGCTATGCGCTGCTCGGTCGCGCGATCGAGAACGTCGTCGGTGGTTCGTCCCCCGAGGGGGCCAACCGCGACTTCGTCGAGCACGAGCTGCTGGCGCCGCTGGGGATGACCTCCTCGGCCTACTCGCCTGATGCGGTGCCGAACCGGGTGCCTGGTCACGTACCGCCGCTGCACCCCGCCTGGGCCGGCGACCGGCTCGAGGGTCCGCCGACGTGGGCCCCGACGGCGCCGGTGCCCTCCGGGTCGTTCGCGGCGATGGGTGGTCTGCACTCCTCGGTCGCCGACCTGGCGCGCTGGGTCGGCGGCTTCCTGGGCGCCTTCTCCTCCGCCGCCGACGGGCACCCGCTGTCGAAGGCGTCGCGGCGGGAGATGCAGCAGCTGCATCGGTTCGGCTCGGTGTCGGCCTCGCTGGGGTTCGAGGGTGCCGAGGCCGGGATCGGCGCGGTCGCCGCCGGCTACGGCTACGGCCTGATGGTCGACCACGACAGCCGGCTCGGGCAGTTCGTCCACCACTCCGGCGGCTACCCCGGCTACGGCTCGCGGATGGTCTGGCACCCCGCGACCGGCCTGGGTGTGATCACGCTGGCCAACAGCACGTACGCCGGAGGCTACCCGACCGCGATGACCGCGCTGCGCTCGCTGGTGTCGGACGAGCTCGCCGGCAATGCTCCGCAGCGGTTCTCGACGGTGGTCAAGGGCCTGCGGCCGCGGCTCGACTCTGCGCTGGAGGCCGCGGTCGAGCGGCTGCGTACCTTCGATCCTTCGGGTGCTGAGGTCTTCGCGCTGCCGTCGCTCTTCGCCGACAACGTCGAGCTCGACGCTCCCGACGCCGGCCGACGCGTCCAGATCACCCAGGCGCGCGCGAAGGTCGGGCTGCCGCTGGGCGGCGCGCCCTACGGCTACTTCTCCCGCGCGATGGGTGTCGCGCTCGCCGTGGTGCCGGCCGAGAAGGGCCGCTACGACATCGAGGTCATGCTCTCGCCGGAGGCCGAGCCGCGCATCCAGACCCTGCGCGTCAACGCCGTCCCCGACGCCCACGGGGGCCTTGTCGCCGCCGCCCGCGCCGCCCTCGAGGAGAGCTCCCCGGTCATCGCCGCCCTCCGGGCCTTCGGTCAGCCCGAGCTGATCACCACGCCCCTGTCCGGCGACGGTTCGTCGAAGGCCGACTTCCTGGTCGTCGCCGGCACGACCTACTGGAAGATCGCGGTGGGCAAGACGACCACCGTCACCGCCCTCCCCACCTCCGACCACCCCCGCCTCACCTACCTCGCCTCCGCGCTCCGCGGCTGAGGTCCTTCGCGCCGAAACCGTAGTTGTGGCGGCCGAGTCTGTAGTTGTGGGTGACGAGTCGACAGTCTCGTTCGTCACAACTACGGACTCGCCCGCCGTAAGTGAGGATTCGGCACGCCAGAAGTGAAGACTCGACCTTGATGTGTTCGAACAAATGTTCGATACTCATTGAGTGGGAGTGGTAGCGGGGATTGAGCGACACCAGAAGCTGGCTCAGATCGAGCAGCTTCGGTCGAAGGTGCGACGGCTGGAGCAGAAGCCGGGCATCGGTGCGGAGCTGGCTACGCACGAGGCGCTCGGTGGGGTGGTGCAGCTCCGGGCAGGCGGGACGTACGCGGCCGACTCGCTGTCGCTGGCGATGCTGCTGCTGGCGGGGCCGTCGGCGGCGGGGGAGTGGACCGCCGTCGTCGGTGTCGAGGACTTCGGCGTCGAGGCGGCGGCCGAGGCCGGGGTCGACCTGGAGCGGACCATCCTGGTGCCGCGGCCCAAGGACTCGTGGCTGGAGGCGACCGCGGCGCTGGTCGATGTGACCACGCTGGTGCTGGTCCGGCCGACCGGTCGGGTGACCCCGGGCGTCGCCGAGAAGATCGGCGCCCGGCTGCGCACCCGCGGCGCCGCGCTGGTCGCGCTGGGGGAGTGGCCGAGAGCAGACGTACGCCTGCGGGCGACCGAGCCGCGCTGGGTCGGGCTGGGCAACGGCGACGGCCATCTCCGGGCGAGAAGGATGGTGGTCGAGGCGGTGCGCGGGACGGCTCCGCCGCGGCGTACGGCGCTCTGGTTCCCGGCCGAGGACGGCGGTCTGCGGCGCGTCCTCGAACCCGTCGCTGACCCTTCGACAGGCTCAGGACATCGCCTTTCTGACCTGCGGAAACAGGAGTCGGCATGAGTCGTACGCTGGTGGTCTGGTGCGCCGACTGGCCGGTCGCCGCGGCGCTGGGTGAGGCCGGCCTGCCGAGGCACCTGCCCGCCGCGGTCTTCGCGCAGAACCGGGTCCAGGCCTACAACCAGGCGGCGCGGGAGTTCGGGATCAAGCGCGGGATGCGCCGCCGCGACGCGCAGTCGCGCTGCCCGGAGATCCAGGTGCTCGCCGCCGACGAAGCCCGCGACGCGCGGGTGTTCGAGGAGGTGCTGGTGCGCCTGGAGGAGCTGCGCCCCGGCGTCATGCCACTGCGCCCCGGGCTGGTCGCGCTGCGCTCGCCGGCACGCTTCTACGGCGGCGAGGCCGAGGCCGGCGCGGCGATCGCCGAGTGCGTGGTCGGGCTCGGGATCTGGGACGTACGGATCGGCATCGCCGATGAGCTCTTCACCGCCGAGCAGGCCGCGCGGAGCGCCGGGCTGCAGGAGACGTACGCCGTCCCGGCAGATGGAGGCTCCACCGCGTTCCTGCGCGCCCTGCCGGTCCATGTCCTCGAAGACGCGAACGCGGTCAGCCTGCTGCAGCGGCTCGGCCTGACCACGCTCGGCGGCCTCGCCGACCTGCCCGGCGCCGACGTCAAGGCACGCTTCGGGGCGCAGGCCGCCTGGGTCCGCCAAGTGATCCACGGCGAGGGAGCGCGCCCGGTGACCGGGCGTACGCCACCGCCCGAGCTCACCACCGAGGTGGCCTTCGAGCCGCCGCTCGACTCCGCCGAGGCGGTCTGCTTCTCGGCCCGGCAAGCGGCGGAGGGGTTCGTGAAGGGCCTGGCGACGCGCCAGGAGGTCTGCACCGAGGTGCGGATCGAGGTCGCGATGGAGGACGTCACGGACTCGGTACGCACCTGGGCGCATCCGCGGTGGTTCTCCTCCGTCGATCTCATCGACCGGCTGCACTGGCAGCTGGCCGGGGTCGTAGCGGGCGGGGCGGTGACCGAGGTCCGCTTCGTCCCCGAGGTCGCCGTCTCCGAGGCGGTCCACGCCGATGGTCTCTGGGGCGGCACGAACGAGCGCGTCGATCGCGGCATCGCCCGGGTGCAGGGTCTGCTCGGCCACGAGGCCGTCGTCGCCCCGGTGCTCCAGGGCGGCCGGACCCCACGCGACCGGCAGGCGTACGTCCCCTGGGGCGACCGCCCCACCACTCTCCGCGACCGCACGCTGCCGTGGCCGGGGAGCATCCCGCCGCCGGCGCCTGCCCGGGTCCTCGCCGAACCGTGGAAGGCGGAGGTCTGCGACCAGGCCGGGCGGCAGGTGCTGGTGCTCCCGCGCGGCGGTGTCTCTGCCGACCCCGCCCGCTACCGGCCCTCGGCGGGCCAACCCTGGCAGCGGGTCGCCTCCTGGGCCGGTCCGTGGCCGGTCACCGAGGCGTGGTGGGAGCCCGGCGGCGGGCGGCGGGTCGCCCGCTTCCAGCTCGTCGGGGTCGACGGCCGCGCCTGGCTGGCCACCTTCGACACCGACCACTGGCTCACCGAAGCCAGCTATGACTGACGGGGCGGTGGCTGATGGGCTGGAACAACCCCGAGATCCCGTGGAAGGAGCTGGAGCGACGGCTGTCGGGCCGTCCGCCGAAGGACCCCTACGGCGACGCGCCGATCTCGCGGCGCAAGAAGCGGCTGACCGACGAGTCGGTGCGCTGGCCGGAAGGCCCGGTGGTGCCGTACGCCGAGCTCCACGCCCACTCCGACTTCTCCTTCCTCGACGGAGCGAGCTCCCCGTCGGCGCTGGTCAGCGAGGCGATCCGGCAGGGGCTGCACGGGATCGCGATCACCGACCACGACGGCTTCTACGGGGCTCCCGCCTTCGCCGAGGCGGCGCAGAAGCTGACAGAGCCGGGGCGGCGGTTGCTGACCATCTACGGCGCCGAGCTGTCCCTGGGCCTGACCAAGCCGCAGAACGGGGTCGCCGACCCTGAGGGCAGCCATCTCCTGGTGCTCGCCCGGGGCGTCGAGGGCTACCGGCAGCTGGCCGGCGCGATCACCGAGGCGCAGCTGCGCGGTGACGAGAAGGGGCGGCCGGCCTACGACCTCGACGAGCTCGCCGATCGGGCCCGCGCCGGCAACTGGCTGATCCTGACCGGGTGCCGCAAGGGCACCGTACGCCAGGCCCTCACCTGCACCGGCCCGATCGCTGCGGCCCGGGCGCTGCGCGAGCTCACAGACAGGTTCGGCCACGACAACGTCGTCGTCGAGCTGACCGACCGCGGCCATCCGACCGACTCCTACGACAACGACCTGCTCGCCGGCATCGCTCGCGAGGCCGGCCTGCCCACGGTCGCCACCAACAACGTCCACTACGCCACGCCCGACCGGCATCGAGTGGCCGACGCGCTCGCGGCGGTCCGCGCGCGGCGCACCCTGAGCGACATCGCCGGCTGGCTCCCGGCCGGCCCGGTGGCATACGTAAGGACGGGGGAGGAGATGGACCAGCTCTTCCGGCGCTACCCGGGCGCGGTGGCACGCAGCGTCGAGATCGCCGACGAGTGCGCCTTCGACCTGCGCAAGGCCACCCCGAAGCTGCCCAAGCGCGGGATCCCCGAGGGCGAGACCGCCGCGAGCCGGCTGCGACACCTGACCGAGGAGGGTTTCGCGGAGCGCTATGCAAAGGCGTACGCCACCGACCCGGAGTTCGTCGAGAAGGCCCGCAAGCGGGTGGATCATGAGCTCGACGTCATCGAGCGCAAGGACTTCCCGGGCTACTTCGTGATCGTGCACGACATCGTGGCGTTCGCGCGGGAGAAGAAGATCCTCTGCCAGGGGCGCGGGAGCGCGGCGGCGAGCGCGGTCTGCTACGCGCTCGGGATCACTGCGATCGACCCGGTCTTCTACAAGCTTCCGTTCGAGCGGTTCATCTCCGAGCACCGTGAGGAGGAGCCGGACATCGACGTCGACTTCGACTCCGACAAGCGCGAGACGGTGATCCAGTGGGTCTACGACACCTACGGCCGCCGCAACGCCGCGCAGGTCGCCAACATCGTCGGCTACCGGCCGAAGATGGCGGTCAGGGACGCGGCCAAGGCGCTCGGCCACAGCCCCGGCCAGCAGGACGCCTGGTCCAAGCACCTCGGCTACTCCCGCGTCGAGGCACCGGACGACGTCGGCATCCCCGCTCCGGTCCTTGCGCTGGCCGAGGAGATCCACGGAGCCCCGCGCCATCTCGGCATCCACTCCGGCGGCATGGTGCTGACCGAGGAGCCGATCGGCGAGGTCGTACCCATCGAGCGCGCTCGCATGGAGAAGCGCACCGTGATCCAGTGGGACAAGGACGCCGCCGAGTACATGGGACTGGTGAAGTTCGACCTGCTCGGGCTCGGGATGCTGGCGGCGCTCGACCACATGATGCATCTGGCTCTCGAGCATCTGGGGGAGGGCTGGACCCTGGCGACCATCCCCAAGGAGGAGCCGGCGGTCTACGACATGCTCTGCCGGGCCGACTCGATCGGGGTCTTCCAGGTCGAGTCGCGCGCGCAGATCGGCACCCTGCCGCGCCTGCAGCCGCGCTGCTTCTACGACCTGGCCATCGAGATCGCGCTCATCCGGCCCGGACCGGTGCAGGGCGGAGCGGTCCATCCCTACGTACGCCGGGCCACCGGGCGCGAGAAGGTCAGCTTCGCCCACAAGCTGCTGGAGCCGGTGCTGGAGCGCACGCTCGGGGTGCCGCTGTTCCAGGAGCAGCTCATGGAGATGGGCCGCGTGCTCGGCGACTTCAACCACGACGACGCCGATCTGCTGCGCCGGGCGATGGGCTCGAAGCGTGGTCTCGAGCGGATCGACTCGCTCAAGGAGCAGCTCTATGAGGGCATGCGAGCCAAGGGCATGACCGAGGAGACGGCCGAAGCGGTCTACACCCAGATCCTCTCCTTCGCGAACTTCGGGTTCGCCGAGTCCCACGCGCTGAGCTTCGCCAAGCTCGTCTACGCCTCGTCGTGGTTCAAGCTCCACTACCCGGCCGCGTTCCTGGCCGGCCTGCTCCGCGCCCAGCCGATGGGCTTCTACTCACCGCAGTCGCTGACCCAGGACGCCCGCCGCCACGGAGTGGAGGTACGCCGCCCCGACCTCGTCCTCAGTCAGGCCGCCGCCGACCTGGAGCCGCTCGATGTCGACGCCGTGTCGCCGACCGGGAAGGAGGACTGCCGGCAGGACGGGGAGAAGACCCCGTGGGTGCCCGGCACCCCCGACCCCACCCCGGAGCACCGGCGTGACGGCAACTTCGCGGTGCGGCTGGGCCTGGACTCCGTACGCGGCATCGGTAAGGACGTCGCCAAGCGGATCGTGAAGGCTCGTGAGGAGGCACCGTTCAAGGACTCCCTCGACCTCTCCCGTCGCGCCGGGCTGGAGCGGGCTCAGCTCGAGGCGCTGGCGACCGCTGGATGTTTGGAGGTGTTCACATCGAGCCGTCGCCAGGCGCTGTGGCAGGCGGGCTGGACCGAGACCGAGGACCAGCTCGAAGGGGTGCGGTTCACCGCCGAGACTCCCGCGCTGCCCGGCCTCGACCCGGTCGAGGAGACCCTCGCCGACCTGTGGGCGACCGGCGTGACCCCCGGCAGCCATCCCTTCGCCCATCTCCGGACCGGCCTGACCGCAGCGGGACTCCCGAAGATCAGCGACCTCCCCACCTCGGAGCCCGGCCGGCGCATCACCGTCGCCGGTCTGGTCACCCACCGTCAGCGCCCCGGGACCGCGGGCGGCGTCACCTTCATCAACCTCGAAGACGAGACCGGCATGCTCAACGTCGTCTGCTCCGCCGGCCTGTGGAGGAAGCACCGCAAGATCGCCGTCTCCACCTCCGTCATGCTCATCCGAGGCATCCTCGAGCGCAACGACGGGGTCACCAACCTGGTCGCCGACCGCCTCGCCCCGCTCGAGGAGATCCACCCCGAGGCCGCCAAGGCCATCGCCTCCCGCCACCGCTCCCGTGACTTCCACTGACAGCCGAGACGTCGGCTACGTCGGCCGAGGCGTCACTCCCGTCGGCCGAGACGGCAGCCGGTGACCTCTCGCACGACGTACGTGACCTCTCGGCCGACGCGGGTGACGCCTCGGCGCTAGGCGGGCGCGCGGAACATCTCGAAGGTCGTACGCCGCCGCTCCTCGAACCCGAGGCCCAGGTAGACCGAGATGGCGCCGGTGTTGGCGACCGAGGCGTGCATCAGCGCGCGGGAGCCGCGGGCGTGGATGTCGGCTGTGACCGCGAGGACGAGGCGGCTGGCGAGGCCGCGGCCGCGTACCTCCGGCGCGGTGCAGACGGCGCTGATCTCGATCCACCCGCCCGGGTGCATCCGCTGGCCGGCCATCGCGACAAGGCGGCCCTCGTGGCGCAGCCCCAGATACGTACCCATCGTGTGGGTCGCCTTCTCGAACGGTCCCGGCTCGGTACGGGCGACGAGGTCGAGCATCTCGGGGACGTCGGCGTCCCCGAGCACGACAGCCTCGGGATCGGGCGCGGCAGCGACCCGTGACGTCTCGACGAGCTGGACCCCTTCGCCGCCGCCGACGACCGACCACCCTTCTCCGCAGACACCCGCCGCGCCGGTGATGAGCGCAGTGCCGCCGGGTCCGACGGCCGCGGCCAGATCGCGCCACGCCTGCGGCTCGCGCGGGTCCGAGACGGCGGCGAAGGGCGAGACGTCGGGACGGTAGCGCCGACCGAGTCCCGAGCCCTCGGCGAGCGAGGCGTGCGCACCGGTCAGCGAGTGCCAGACCGGGTTGTCGAGAACATCGTCGAGAAGAAGATCAGGCTGCGAGACGGACACGCCGGAATTTTCCCACCACCCCTCCAGTCACGGTTAATCCTTTTCGACAGGTGGATTGATGGGACGGGCGCCTTCCGCTCCGCCTGAGAAAGGTCAGTGCCGTGCTGACCGGAACGGCGACAGTGCGAGGATCGCCGATGCGACCGCGAACACCGCGACAGCCAGCCACAACGTGGGCCGGAAGCCCAGCAGATCAGCCAGCAGACCACCGGCAACCGCACCTGCGACGGCAATGGTCCGGTTGGCCGAGCGCCTGGTCGCGTTCACCCGCCCCTGCACTTCGTCCGGTGTGTTCGCCTGCCAGTAGCCCATCTCGTTGGCGTTCTCCAGCCCCATCCCCAGTCCGAGGACCAGTTGCCCGGTCGCGACAACGATGAGCGGGAGCACCGTTCCGGATGATGCGGAAGGTGCGAGCGCCACCACCGCCCACGCGACCATGGTGAGGAAACGCCCGACAAGGACGACCGGTCCGGCCCCGAACGCATGTCCGAGTCGCGTGGCCAGGAGCGCTCCGATCAGGCCCCCGACTCCGGCGAGGGCGAGGGCGATGCCGTACGTCAGCGGGCTCAGTCCCAGCGGTCGGAGCGCGAACGGCACGAGCACCGTGGCGGCCATGCTGTTCCCGAGGAACCAGACATGCGTCGACCAGGCCAGCGGTGCGAGAGTCGGGTGTCGGTAGATCCAACGGATCCCTTCGGAGATCTCCTGGCGCAGGCGGGTGGTGGTCGGTCGCGGAGGCGGTTCATCGATAGGAACCCTTGCGATCAGCACCGCGCTGACCAGATAGCTGACCGCGTCCACGAGAACCGCCCATGGGGCACCGAGCAGCGATACCAGTCCGCCGCCGACCACCGGGCCGGTCGTCTGCGCCGCGGTCTCGCTCTGGTCGAGTCGTGCATTGGCGGCCAGGAGTTCGGACCTCGGCACCAGCCGGGGCAGGAACGACTGGACTGCCGCGAACTCGATGACGTTGAGTGTCCCGAACACGAACAGCACAACAGCGACGGCCGACAGCGAGAGCCTATCCACCGCCCACAGGGCGGGAATGACCAGCAGTGTTGCGGCCAGAAGGACGTTCGACCACACCAGTACCGGTTTGCGACGCATCCGGTCGACCAGTGCGCCGACGACCAACCCAAGCAGCAGGTACGGCAGCAACTGCACCGCTCTGATCAACCCGACTTCGGTGGCGCTCGCGTCGAGCACCGAGACGACCAGAACTTGAATCGCGATCACGGTCACGGATGAGCCGAACGCGCCGATCGTTGCCGCGGCCCAGTAGGTGCGGAACCCCGGGACGGTCACCCGGCGATTCTAGGGGTGTAGCACCGGCTCTCCGCCGGAACTGCACACTCGACCGCCATTTCTGACAACTCGGCGCGGGGGTTGAGAATGGAGGGGTGCCTTCCGCTCTGCCTCCCGGTGACCCCGCCCCCACCGACGGGTCACTGCCGGCCGAATCGCTGAGCACGCTGGGGGAGAAGGGGCTGGGCTTCTACGTCCACGTCCCGTTCTGCACGGTCAGGTGCGGCTACTGCGACTTCAACACCTACACCGCGATCGAGCTGGGCCCTGGCGTGAGCCGGCAGACGTACGCCGACCAGGCCATCGAGGAGATCAGGCTGGCCCGCCGGGTGCTGGCCGACAGTGACAAGCAGGTGGACACCGTCTTCTTCGGCGGCGGCACCCCGACGCTCCTGCCGGCGAGCGACCTGGTCAGCATGCTCACAGCGATCAAGGACGAGTTCGGCCTCGCCGACGACGTCGAGGTGACGACCGAGGCCAACCCCGACTCCGTCGACCTGGCCTACCTGCGCGCCCTGCGCGAGGGCGGCTTCACGAGGCTCAGCTTCGGCATGCAGTCGGCCGTCCCCCACGTACTGAAGACCCTCGACCGCACCCACGACCCCGAGCGGGTCCCGCAGGTCGTGGAATGGGCGCGCGAGGCCGGCTTCGAGCAGGTCTCCCTCGACCTCATCTACGGCACCCCGGGCGAGTCGATCGACGACTGGCGCACCAGCCTCGACACCGCGCTGGCCAGCAACCCCGACCACATCTCGGCCTACTCGCTCATCGTCGAGGACGGCACCGCCCTGGCCCGAAGGGTCAGAAGAGGCGAGATCGAGATGCCCGACGAGGACGACCTCGCCGACAAGTACGAGCTGGCCGACGCCACCCTCCGAAAGCACGGCCTGACCTGGTACGAGGTCTCCAACTGGGCCACCGACGAGACCCAGCGCTGCCGTCACAACATGCTCTACTGGCAGGGCGGCGACTGGTGGGGCGTCGGCCCTGGCGCCCACAGCCACGTCGGCGGCACCCGGTGGTGGAACGTCAAGCACCCCAAGGCGTACGCCGACCGCATCGGCGCCGAGCAGAGCCCCGCCCACGCCCGCGAGATCCTCGCCGAGGAGGACCGGCGGGTCGAGCGCGTTCTGCTCGAGCTGAGACTCGCGGACGGCCTCCCGACAGAAGCTCTCGACGACGAGGGCCGAGCCGCTGTTCCGGAGCAAGTACGCCGCGGTCTGGTCACCGTCGCCGACGACACGATCTTCCTCACCGAGACCGGCAGACTCCTCGCCGACGCGGTGGTCCGAGACCTGCTCCCCTGAGGATCCCTGAGTTCGGGACCTTGGTCCTGATCGAAGGATCAGGGGTGATCCTGATTGGTAAAGAGGGCCTGACAAGGGAGAGTGGAGCTATGGCAACCACAACTCTTTCCCGTCCCAGCAACGACAAATGGATCGCCGGCGTCTGCGGCGGTCTCGGCAACCGTTTCGGCATCAACTCGAACCTGATCCGGCTGGCCTTCGTCATCTCCTGCCTGCTCCCCGGACCGCAGTTCATCGTCTACATCGTGCTGTGGATCATCATGCCGAAGAAGTCGGCCTACTGACCGAGGCTCAGACGGGCTCGGTCACGAAGTCGATCAGCTCCTCGACCCGCCCGAGCAGGGCGGGCTCCAGGTCGCCGAACGAGTTCACCCGCCCCAGGATGTGCTTCCAGGCCCGGGCGATGTCGGCCTGATCGCGGTGCGGCCAGCCCATGTGCTGGCAGATGCCCTTCTTCCACTCGATCGACCGCGGCACGTTCGGCCAGGCCTCGAGCCCGAGCCGGCCCGGCTTGACCGCCTGCCACACGTCGATGAACGGGTGACCGACGATCAGCACGTGCTGGCCGACCGCGGAGCGCCGGATCGACTCCGCGATCCGGGCCTCCTTGGAGCCCTTGACCAGGTGGTCCACGAGGACCCCGACCCGCCGCTCCGGTCCGGGCTTGAACGAGACCAGGTGGTCGGCGAGGTCGTCGACACCGCCCAGATACTCGACGACGACACCCTCGATCCGCAGGTCGTCACCCCAGATCTTCTCGACGAGCTCGGCGTCGTGACGCCCCTCGACGAAGATCCGCGACTCGCGCGCGACCCGGGCCTTGACGTTGTCCACGGCCACCGAGCCCGACGCGGTGCGGGTCGGCTTCGCGGGTGCCGTGCGGGTCACCGGGGGAGTGAGGATGACCGGCTTGCCCTCGAGCCAGAAGCCCGGCCCGAGCGGGAACGTACGCCGCTTGCCCTTCCGGTCCTCCAGGGTCAGCGTGTGCAGGTCGCGGTCGATCCGCACGATCTCACCGACGAAATCGGTCTCGACCTCCTCGACCACAGCGCCCAGCTCTGCGGGAGTCTCGACGGCACGCCCGTTCTTGGGCTTGCGCCAGTCGCCGGCCAGTACGTCGGAGCCGTAGCGATCGCTCATCCGGAGAACGTTAGTGGAGTCAGCAGCGAGAACCGGTGAGCACTCGCCCGAGCTGCTCGAGAACCTCGTCCGGCGTGGCCGCGGTCTCCGGGAACCGGAAGGTCACGTGGTGGCCGCCGTCGAGGGTGATCCAGGAGACGTCGACGCTCTCGGCGGTGAGGTTGGAGAGGCGTACGCCCACGATGTGACGCGGCCGCAGCCCGAGCCGTGCCGAGAGCGAGCGGCACAGGTCCGCCTGGTGCTCGTCGTTGGCGTGGGCCGTGATGCGGACCAGCAGATCGTCGGCGATCATAGGACTCTCCAGTGGGGCGGAAGCAGTACAGCGAATGGCTCTAAGGTCAGCCTAACCTAAGGCTATCTCGATGGCGAGAGAAGTGTTCCGTTCCACAGAGCGGAGCGGCCACCGGGAACTGGTGCCTGTGACGCGAACCGGTAGGATTGGCACTCGCACGGAATGAGTGCCAGGCAGCCAGGACGATAGGAGGGCAGATGCAGAACGAACGCAGGCTCTCCGTCCTCAGGGCGATCGTCGAGGACTATGTGAAGACCGAGGAGCCGGTCGGCTCCAAGGCGCTCGTGGAGCGTCACGGTCTCGGCGTCTCCCCGGCGACGGTACGCAACGACATGGCCGCGCTGGAGGAGGAGGGCTACATCACCGCCCCCCACACCAGCGCCGGCCGGGTGCCCACCGACAAGGGCTACCGGCTCTTCGTCGACCGGCTGACCACGGTCAAGCCGATGACCGCGGCCGAGAAGCGGGCGATCGCCGGCTTCCTCGAGGGCGCGGTCGACCTCGACGACGTCGTCACCCGCTCGACCCGACTGCTCTCCCAGCTGACCCGCCAGGTCGCGGTGGTGCAATACCCGACCCTGAGCCGCTCGACCGTGCGCCACGTCGAGCTGGTCGCGCTGGCCCCGACCAGGCTTCTCCTCGTGCTCATCCTCAGCACCGGCCGCGTCGAGCAGCGACTGCTCGAGGTGACCGAGGAGGTATCCGAGGAGACTCTGGCCACGCTCCGCGCCAAGATCAACACCGCGGTCGCCGGTGCCGTCATCGCCGACGCCGGCGAGGCGCTGCGCACGATCGCCAAGCCGGCCGATGCGCCCGCCGACGCCCCGCAGGACCCACTCGCGTCCGCGGTGGCCGACGCCCTGATCGAGGCGATGAACGACCACCGCTCCGACGAGCGGATCTCCATCGGCGGCACCAGCAACCTGGCCCGCTTCGGTGACAGCTTCGACACCGCCGTACGCCCGCTCCTGGAGGCCCTCGAGGAGCACGTCGTCCTGCTCAAGCTGATGGGCGAGGCGACCGCGGGCGGACTGGTCACGGTGCGGATCGGTGCCGAGGGCCCTTATCAGGAGCTGTCGCAGACCAGCGTGGTCGCGACCGGCTACGGACCTGGCGACGAGGCGCTGGCCACGCTCGGCGTGGTCGGCCCCACCCGGATGGACTACCCCGGATCCATGGCGGCGGTGCGCGCGGTGGCGCGTTACCTCTCCCGGATCCTCGACGAGGCTTGAGCAGCAGACTCGATTCAAGGAAGATCAGCGAACTTCGATGGCAGGAAGACCGACGTTGGACCCCTATGAGCTCCTCGGTGTCGACAAGGACGCCGACGACGCAACGATCAAGAAGGCGTACCGGAAGCTGGCGCGCCAGTACCACCCTGACGTCAACCCCGACGCCGAGTCGCAGGAGAAGTTCAAGGAGATCTCCCACGCGTACGAGGTGCTGAGCGACCCGCAGAAGCGGGCTGCGTTCGACCGCGGGGGCGACCCGTTCGCGGGCGGCTTCGGCGCGCAGGGCGCGGGCTTCTCGTTCACCGACATCATGGACGCCTTCTTCGGCGGCGCCGGTGCCGGCACCGGAGGCGCGGGGCGTGGCCCCCGTCCGCGCGTACGCCGCGGGCAGGACGCCCTCATCCGTCTCGACATCGACCTGGCCGAGGCCGCCTTCGGCGTGACCCGCGACCTCAAGGTCGACACCGCGGTCGTCTGTGACACCTGTGGTGGCGAGGGCGCCGCGGAAGGCTCCCACCCCGTCCCGTGCGAGACCTGCCACGGCCAGGGTGAGGTCGCGGTCGTGCAGCGCTCCTTCCTGGGCGAGATCCGCACGCTGCGCCCGTGCTCGGCCTGCAACGGCTTCGGCACCGTCATCCCCGACCCGTGCCGCGACTGCAGCGGCGAGGGCCGGGTGCGCTCCCACCGCACCTTGACCGTCAAGATCCCGCCGGGCGTCGACGACGGCACCCGGGTGCAGCTCGCCGAGCAGGGTGAGATCGGCCCCGGCGGCGGCCCCGCCGGCGACCTCTACGTCGAGATCCACGTCGCCAAGCACGCCACCTTCACCCGCAGGGGCAACGACCTGCACTGCACCGCGAAGGTGCCGATGACCGCGGCCGCGCTCGGCACCACGCTCAACCTGCCGACGCTGGAGGCCGACCTCGTCGGCGAGGGCGCCGACCAGATCGACCCCGAGGACGCCTCGATCCAGATCGACCTCAAGCCCGGCACCCAGTCCGGCACCGACCACGTCCTGCGTGGCCGCGGTGTGCCCGGTCTGCGCGGCGGTCGCGGCGACCTGATCGTGACCATCAACGTGGAGACCCCCACCAAGCTCGACCTCGAGCAGGAGGCGCTGCTGCGCCAGCTCGCCGAGATGCGCGGTGAAGAGTCCGTCCAGGGCCAGCTCAAGGCGGCCCACAAGGGCGGCGTCTTCTCCTGGTTCAAGGACACCCTCAACGGCCACTGAGACAAGCGCGGAGCTGACATGACCCTTCCCGTTCACCTCGTCGAGTCGCTCGTCGGCACCCGTGTCGGCGACGACATCGAGGTGAGCGGCGACGAGGGCCATCACGCGGTCGTCGTACGCCGCCTCCGGGTCGGCGAGGAGGTCGTGCTCACCGACGGCGCCGGTGAGGGCGTCACCGGGACGATCACCCAGACCACCAAGAAGTCGATGACCGTACGCGTCGACGAGATCTTCCTCGGCGACGCGCCGCCCGAGCCCGCGCTGACGGTCGTCCAGGCGCTGCCCAAGGGCGACCGCGGCGAGCTCGCCGTTGAGATGCTCACCGAGATCGGCGCCGCCAGCATCGTCCCGTGGGCGGCGACCCGCTCGGTCGCCGTCTGGAAGGGCGAGCGTGCGGTCAAGTCCCTGGCCCGCTGGCGGGCCACCGCCCGGGAGGCCGCCAAGCAGTCGCGGCGGCTGTGGCACCCCGAGGTCGAGCCGCTGGCCACCACGGACGCCGTCGTGGCCATGATCGAGGCGGCCGACGTAGCTGTCGTGCTCCACGAGGAGGGCACCCTCCCGCTCGGCGCCGTCCCTGTCATCGACGAGGGCACCATCCTCGTCGTGGTCGGCCCGGAGGGCGGCCTGACAGACGAGGAGATCTCCCTGTTCGAGAAGGCCGGCGCCACCACCATCCGCCTAGGCGGCGAGGTCCTGCGCACCTCCACCGCCGGCGTGGCCGCCTCCGCCGCCCTGCTGGCCCGCACCCGCCGCTGGGACTGACCCCCGCGAGAGGTCAGTTTCTGACGCCGACGCGTCAGTTCTTGACGCTGACACGTCAGATTCTGAAGACGCGTGCGCAGAAATTGACGTGTCGCGCTCAACTCTTGACCTCTCGACGTCAGATTTCGACGTCTCGAGATCAGAAAGTGACTGCTCGGCGTGGGGGGTTTGGCGTTGGGGGGTCGCGGGTGACGATGGAGACATGAGGAGCACACGTACGTTCCTGGGCCGACATGCCGCCGCGATCGCGCTGTCCGGCGTGCTGGGCGGGGTGGGGGTGTTGGCCGGTGGGTGTGGGAGCGACGATGCCGTGGCCGAGGATCCGGAGGTCTCGACCCAGCCGTCGGAGGAGCCATCCGCGCTTCCCCGCACCTCCGGCCTGATCACGCTGGCGGAGCCGGCCGAGGGCGCGACGGTCTCGGACAGCTTCGAGGCCTCGGGCAAGGCCAACTCTCCCGAGGCGAACGTGCCGTGGGAGGTCCGCGACGGCTCCGGTGAGACCGTGCTCGAAGGTCACGCGACCGCCGAGGGCTGGGTGGACAAGCTCTACCCGTGGAAGACCACGGTCGACGTCTCCGAGCTCGAGCCTGGGACGTACCTCTTCATCGCTCGCACCGACGACACCTCCGACGGCGAGGGGAAGCCTTCTGAGGAGGTTGGCGCCCGGATCACCGTCGAGTAGGAGATCATCGCTACCGTGATCCTCACCGAACGGCAGCTCAACCGGACCCTCCTGCTCCGCCAGCACCTGCTGTCGCGGGCCTCGCTCACCCCGGCCGAGATGATCGAGCATCTGGTCGGCCTGCAGGCGCAGGAGTCGCTGCCGCCGTTCTTCGCGCTGGCCGCCCGGCTGGAGTCGTTCGATCCGTACGCGCTCAGCGCCCAGCTCGAGTCGAGCGCGCTGGTCCGGCTCTCCTCGCTGCGGTCGACGATCCACATGCACACCGCCGCCGATGCCGCGCTGATCAGGGCCTGGACCCAGCCGGTCCACGACTTCTACACCCAGCGGGTCGAGATCGTCCGCCCGGCGGCGCAGCTGGAGGGCTTCGTGGAGGCGGCCGAGGACGTACTCGCTCTCGGGGCGCTGCCCAACGCGGCCCTCGAGGCCGGTCTGGTCGAGCACTTCCCCGATGTCCCTGCGAAGGCGCTCGGCCTGCGGGCGCGCAACGAGCTGCCGCTGGTCCAACTGCCTCCGCGGGGCCTGTGGAAGGGCTCGGGTGGGCTCGTCTACGACCTGCTCCCGCGCTGGACGGGCGTGCCCCCGGTGGAAGTCGACGATGTCGTCCCGACGCTGGCGCCGGAGATCGTACGCCGCTACCTGCTCGCCTTCGGGCCGGCGACCGCCGCCGACATCACCACCTGGTCGTCCCTGACCCGCCTGGGCCCGGTGGTCAAGCGGATCGAGGGGCTGGTGACCTACCGCGACGAGGCCGGCAAGACCCTCTACGACGTCCCGGACGCTCCGCTCGCCACCGGCGACGAGCACGCCCCGGTGCGGCTGCTGGGCAGGTTCGACAATGTCTGGCTCTCGCACGCCAACCGCGAGCGGATCACCGCCAAGGGGACCCGTAAGGAGTGGGGGATCGGCGGTGGCGGCGCGGTCATCATCGCCGGCGGCCACCTCATCGGCCTCTGGAAGCCGGTCGACGGCAAGGTCGAGGTCGTCAAGCTGCTCCGCGACCTCACCCCGGACGAGCGCGACGAGCTCGCCGAGGAGACCGTACGCGTCGAGTCGCTGCTTGCGAGCTGACGCCGGAACTATCCAGTAGGAGCGGAGCCGAGCGCCCGCGTACCATGGACGCATCAGCCTCGCGACGAGAAAGGGCCCGCTCCGGGCATCCATGACCGATCGACACCCAAGTCCGCTTCCGACCGACACCTCCGACCAGGGGGTCCACGCGACCACCAAGCACACCGTGGTCGTTCCGAACAGCGTCGACATGGTGACCGTCCTCGGTCCGGCCGATGAGCACCTCGGGATCATCGAGGCCCACTTCGACGCCGACGTGCACGTGCGTGGCAACCGGATCACCCTCCACGGCGCCCCCAGCGAGATCGCGATGATCGAGCGGGTCCTGGAGGAGCTGGTCCAGATCATCCGCACCGGCCAGGGAGTCAGCGGCGAGACCGTTGAGCGCGTGATCGGCATGCTCCAGGCCGACACCACGGAGAAGCCGGCCGACGTGCTGAGCCTCAACATCCTCTCCAACCGCGGCCGGAGCATCCGTCCCAAGACGCTCAACCAGAAGCGCTATGTCGACGCGATCGACAAGCACACGATCACCTTCGGCATCGGCCCGGCCGGCACCGGCAAGACCTACCTGGCGGTCGCCAAGGCGGTCCAGGCGCTGCAGACCAAGCAGGTCACCCGGATCATCCTGAGCCGCCCGGCGGTCGAGGCCGGCGAGAAGCTCGGCTTCCTGCCCGGCACCCTGACCGAGAAGATCGACCCCTACCTGCGCCCGCTCTACGACGCGCTGCACGACATGATGGACCCGGAGCTGATCCCCAAGCTGATGGCGTCGGGGACCATCGAGGTGGCCCCGCTCGCGTTCCTCCGCGGGCGAAGCCTGAACGACTCCTTCATCATCCTCGACGAGGCGCAGAACACCACGCCCGAGCAGATGAAGATGTTCCTGACCCGCCTCGGCTTCGGCTCCAAGATCGTGGTCACCGGTGACGTGACTCAGACCGACCTCCCCAACGGCCAGAAGTCCGGGCTCCGCGTCGTGGAGGGCATCCTCGACGACGTCAAGGACATCAGCTTCAACAACCTGACCAGCCACGACGTCGTACGCCACCGACTGGTCGCCAAGATCGTCGCCGCCTACGAGGAGCACGACGTGCAGAGCCAGGGACGGGCCTCCGGAGAGGGCAGATGAGCACAGAGATCGTCAACGAGTCCGAGCAGGAGATCGACGTCGAGCACGTCGCCAAGCTCGCTCGTTTCCTGCTCGAGCAGCTGCGCGTGCACCCGCAGGCCGATCTCCGGATCAAGTTCGGCGACGAGGCCACGATCACCGAGCTCAACGAGCGCTACTTCGACACCGAGGGCCCGACAGACGTGCTGTCGTTCCCCGGTGATGAGCTGCTCCCCGGCCGCCTCGACGAGGAGCCGGAGGAGGGCGACCTGGGCGATATCATCATCGCCCCGACGATCGCGGCCAAGCAGGGCGAGGCAGCCGGCCACGGCACCGTGGCGGAGATCGAGCTGCTGACCACCCACGGCATCCTCCACCTGCTCGGCTACGACCACGTGGACCCCGAAGAGCACGCCGAGATGTTCGGGCTGCAGGCCAAGCTGCTCAAGGCCTGGGGCTCCTCGGCCACCGCACCCGAGTAGGAGCACCACCACCAACCATGGACGATGCGAGGCTGCTGATCGCAGCCGCAGTTCTGGTCCTGATCGCCGGCATCTTCTCGGCCGCCGACGCGGCGCTCAGCGCCTTCTCCCGCGCCCGGGCCGCGGAGCTGGTCTCCGAGGGCCGTGCTGGAGCCAAGCGCCTGGTGGCGGTGGTCGGCGATCCCGCCCGCTACGGCAACACGGTGCTGCTGCTCAGGATGCTGTGCGAGATCGGCGCGACGGTGTTGGTCGCGCTGTGGGCGTACGACCTCTATCGGGGGCACTGGTGGCCGACCGTGCTCACCACGACCGGGACGATGACCGTGGTCTCCTTCGTCGTCATCGGCGTCGGACCCCGCACCCTGGGGCGTCAGCACCACGAGGGCATCGCCCTCGCGGTCGCCGGCCCGATCGGCGCGATCACCGCGATCCTCGGCCCGATCCCGAGCCTGCTGATCATGCTCGGTAACGCGCTCACCCCCGGCAAGGGCTTCCGCAAGGGCCCGTTCTCGACGGAGACCGAGCTGCGCGAACTGGTCGACATCGCCGAGGCCTCCGACCTGATCGAGGCCGACGAGCGCCGGATGATCCACTCGGTCTTCGAGCTCGGCGACACCCGCGCCCGCGAGGTGATGGTGCCTCGCGGCGACATCGTCTTCCTGGAGCGCCGCAAGACCCTGCGCCAGGCGCTGTCGCTGTTCCTGCGCTCGGGCTACTCCCGGATGCCGGTGATCGACGACAGCCTCGACGACATCATCGGGATGGTCTATCTCAAGGACGTCGTCGCGCGGGACTTCGAGGCGCCGGAGGTCGAGACCACCCAGCGGGTCGAGTCGCTGATGCGCAAGCCGACCTGGGTCCCCGACTCCAAGCCGGTCGACGAGCTGCTGGCCGAGATGCAGCAGCACCGCCAGCACATCGCGGTCGTCGTCGACGAATACGGCGGGACCGCCGGCCTGATCACCATCGAGGACATCCTCGAGGAGATCGTCGGCGAGATCACCGACGAGTACGACATCGAGGACCGCGAGCCGCTCCACCTCGGCGACGGCTCCTGGCGGGTGCCCTCGCGCTTCCTGGTCAGCGACCTCGAAGAGCTCATCGGCCTCCCCGTCGAGGAGGACGACGTCGACTCCGTACGCGGCCTGATGGCCAAGCATCTCGGCCTCGTGCCGATCCCCGGGACCGAGGTCGAGGCCCACGGGCTCTGCTTCGTGGCCGAGGAGGCTGCCGGCCGGCGGAACAAGATCGGTACCGTACGCATTAGCGTCGTCGTCCCGGCCGAGACCGAGGCCGACGACGAGGACGAGCAGCGCGAGAAGACGGACAGGAAGAAAGAGGCCCATGCCCGAGCAGAGTGAGCCCTCCGCGGAGGACCGCAAGCTGGTGACCCTGGCGCGCGCGACGCGTGCCCGCACCGGCGCGGCCGAAGGAGCAGCCGTACGCGACCTCGACGGCCGCACCTACGCCGCAGCCACCGTGGATCTGCCCTCGCTCCAGGTCTCCGCGATCGGCGTCTGCGTGGCGATGGCGGTGGCCTCCGGCTCCAAGGGCCTCGAGGCCGTCGTCGTGCTCGGCGAGGCCGGGGAGCCCTCCGCGAACGACCTCTCGATCGTCAAGGAGTTCGCGGGCGAGGACGTCCCTGTCCTCGTCGGCGATCCCCGCGGCAACCTCCGCTGAGCCCCTGCGGGCTGCTCAGCGAGCGGCTCGGTGGCCGCCGGTGCCGGCCCCGCCGGACTCGGCGAGGAGCGGAAGGGTGCCGAGCTCGATCGTGACGTGGATCCCGTCCTCGTCCCGGTAGGCGGTGAGACCGTTCATGGTGGCCATGTCGACGCCCTTCTCACGCATGTGCACGACGATCTGGTCGATCGCCAGCGCCAGCCGGGCCTGGGAGACGGACTTGTTGCGCCACTTGACCTGGTTCTCGGTGAAGTAGGGGGTTGCCTTCTCGGCGAGCGTTGACACAGCGTCACGATGGGCAGCACTGGACATGGGGACCCTCCAGGGTGCACGAGATTGGGGGCGCTCGACGGGAGCAGTCGGCGCTTGTGACTGTAAGCGAACGAACGTGAAAATCGAAACCCGAGATCCCAGGGCGCGAGTAAAGTGCGTGGAGTGACGGGTGAGACTGGTTGGCAACGACACACCGAGGCCGTCGAGCGGCTGACGACCTCCTACGAGGAGATTCCTGACGGCGCTCCCGTCAGGCTGGCCAAACGCACCACCAACCTCTTCCGGGCCCGGGCGGCGACCGACACCCCCGGACTCGACGTCTCCGGCCTGGGCGGCGTGATCGAGGTCGATGCTGTGGCAGGCACCGCCGACGTGCAGGGGATGTGCACCTACGAGGACCTCGTCGACGCCACCTTGGCGTACGGGATGATCCCGTACGTCGTCCCGCAGCTGCGCACGATCACGCTAGGCGGCGCGGTGACCGGGATGGGCATCGAGGCCACCTCGTTCCGCAACGGGATGCCGCACGAGTCGGTGCTGGAGATGGACATCCTGACCGGGGCGGGCGAGATCGTCACGACGCGTCCGGGGGACGACCTCTTCGACACCTTCCCCAACTCCTACGGTTCGCTCGGCTACGCCACCCGGCTCAAGATCAAGCTGGAGAAGGTGCCGGGCTACGTCGCGCTGCGGCACGTACGCTTCGACGACCTCGGCCTGCTCACGAAGACGATCACGCAGATCACCGAGACCAGAACGTACGAGGGGGAGCGGGTCGACGGGCTCGACGGTGTCGCGTTCGAGCCGGGGGAGTACTACCTGACCCTCGCGACCTGGACCGACCACGCCACGCAGACCCCCAGCGACTACGGCGGCCAGCAGATCTACTACCGCTCGATCCAGGAGCGCGAGACCGATGTGCTGACGACCTACGACTACCTGTGGCGCTGGGACACCGACTGGTTCTGGTGCTCGGGTGCCTTCGGCGCGCAGAACAAGTACCTCCGCAGGGTGTGGCCGCGCCGGCTGCGGCGCTCGGACGTCTACATGAAGCTGGTCGGCCTGGACCGGAAATTCGGCATCGCCGACAAGCTCGACGCGCGTGCCGGACGGCTTCTGCGGGAACGGGTGATCCAGGACATCGAGGTCCCGGTCGAGAACCTCCCCGCATTCCTGGAGTGGTTCGACGCCGAGATCGGGATGCGGCCGGTGTGGCTGTGTCCGCTGGTCTCCCAGGGGACGAACACAGGAGGGAAATGGCCGACCTACCCGCTCGAGGCGGGCCGGACGTACGTCAACGTCGGCTTCTGGGGCACGGTCCACGTCGGCCCCGGAGCCGTCAACGCTCCCAAGAACCGTGCGATCGAGACACAGGTCCACGAGCTCGGCGGGCATAAATCGCTCTACTCCGAGGCGTTCTACGACAAGGATGTCTTCGACGCTCTCTATGACGGGGACAACCTCGCTGCCGTGAAGGCGAGGTATGACCCCGGCAATCGGTTGACCGATCTGTACAGCAAGGCGGTGAAGAGACTGTGAACCATATTGCAGAGACCATCAACGAACTCTTCGACGGTGGGCTGCCGATCAAGCTCACCGCGTACGACGGCAGTGTCGCCGGCGACACGGACTCTCCCTTCGGGATGGAGATCCTCAACCCGCGCGGGCTCGCGTTCCTGCTGACCGCGCCGGGCGATCTGGGTCTGGCGCGTGCCTACGTCAGCGGCGACATGGCCCTGCACGGCATCCATCCGGGCGACCCCTACCCGCTCCTGGACCTGATCCTGGACAAGACCGACTTCAAGCGGCCCAGTCCTCGGGAGACGGTCGACATGGTGCGCGCTCTCGGGGCGAAGAACTTCGTCCCGCCCAAGCCACCGCCGCAGGAGCACCTGCCCGCGTGGCGGCAGCGGGCCGAGAACGTACGCCACCTCTCCGGTCGCGCGATCAGCGCGCTGCCGTGGACGCGGCACTCGCCCGAGCGCGACGCCGATGCGATCCACCACCACTACGACGTCTCGAACACCTTCTACGAGTACGTCCTCGGGCCGTCGATGACCTACACCTGCGCGCTCTACCCGACCGATGATGCCACGCTCGAGGAGGCGCAGGCAGCCAAGTACGACCTGATCTGCCGCAAGCTCGGGCTCGAGCCCGGAATGCGGCTGCTCGACATCGGCTGCGGCTGGGGTGGGATGGTGCGCCACGCGGCTCAGCACTACGGCGTCAAGGCGCTCGGTGTCACGCTCTCGCGCGAGCAGGCCAACTGGGCACAGAAGGCGATCAAGGCCGATCGTCTCGATGACGTCGCCGAGGTGCGCTTCTCCGACTACCGCGACGTGGTCGAGGGGGACTTCGACGCGGTCAGCTCCATCGGGCTCACCGAGCACATCGGCGTGGCCAACTACCCGGCCTACTTCGGCTTCATCAAGAGCAAGCTGCGCGACGGGGGCCGGCTGCTCAACCACTGCATCACCCGTCCCGACAACATCTCGAAGGCGAACGCGGGGGCCTTCATCGACCGCTACGTCTTCCCCGACGGTGAGCTGATCGGCTCGGGCACCATCGTGTCCGCGATCGAGAACACCGACCTCGAGGTGCAGCATCACGAGAACATCCGCGTCCACTACGCCAAGACCCTCACGGCGTGGAACGACAACCTCCGCGACAACTGGGACGCCTGCGTCAACGAGGTCGGCCTCGGAACCGCGAAGGTCTGGGGCATCTACATGGCCGGTTCGCGGATCGGCTTCGAGCGCAACAACATCCAGCTCCACCACGTGCTCGCGACCAAGACGGTCGACGGGCTCTCCGGCTACCCGCTGCGGCACACCTTCTGAGTAGCCAAGGGCGGAACGGTCGTTGTGGCCCGTACGGCCGCCCAGCTCGAACGCGCCCGCGACGAGGTCGAGCACGCCCGCTCCTGGGGGCTCGGT